>JBBRMH010000189.1:0-6764 GCA_038230935.1 Burkholderiales bacterium
GTGGTGGTGGTGGCGGTGGTGGCGGTGGCGGCGGCGGCGGCGGCGGCGGCGGCGGCGGCGGCGGCGGTGGCGGTGGCGGTGGCGGTGGCGGTGGCGGTGGCGGTGGTGGTGGTGGTGGTGGTGGTGGTGGTGGTGGTACGGCCCCTGTGATGTCTGCGGTGGTTCTTCCGGTGCCAACGGTGGGTCCGCAGCAATCTGCAGGAAGGGCAAAGGCTGCGGCCCTGCCACCCCCAAGGGTCAGTCCGCTAAAGGTGACTATCTTGCCTGTCCCTACGGCAGCAGTGTCGAAAGTACCGGCACCTGTAAGCGTCACGCCGACGGGGCTATTGCCCAGAGTGTCAGCCTTCAGTGATGTGAAGGTTGCCGCCGTTGTGCCGTCGAAAGTCTTGTCTGCCCCTCCGGCGAACACCAACCTGCGTACAGTCAACGGCGTGCCCGCAGTGAAGTTACCCGTAAAGTCTGTTATCGGCGCTAGGTACGACAGCGGGTTGTAAATGATGGTGACAGGTGCGGCTGTGCCCGGAGCGCCGCCCTGGGTGACGGTAATGACACCGCCGGGCGGAGAAATATTTACTGCGCCACCGCCCCCGGTCAGCCCTGGACCAATCGCACCGGTTCCCGCGCTAAACGTCATGCCCTGCCTTATGAAGTACGGGGCACCCGTGAGGGATTCCGCAGCAACAACGCTGCCTCTGGTCAGCGTCATGGCCGCATTCACGTTGATGTCGCGTGCGGCGCACATGGCAAAGTTTCCGTCGGTGGTGGTCGTGGCCCCATTCAAGAAGATATCGCGTCCGGCGCTCAGCAAAACGCTTCCGTTGGTGGTCGTGATGCGCGAACCCACAAGAATTGACGCCACGTTGATGTCACGTCCACAACACACCACCAGGTTTCCACCAGTGGCAGTGATGGTCTGATTGATGTTGACATCCCCGGTCGCGTTCAATGTCAGCGTGGTCTTGGTCTGGGCCGCCGTCCGCGTCCATGTCAGCGGCGCATTGACATTGATATCGCCACGCCCGCTTAAGGGAACGCCGGGCGCACCGGTATTTGTAGTGGTGATGGTGACGTCTGTGCCACCATTCAACAGTACCTGGAGGGCACCGGCATTGATATTGGCCGCGCCCTGCCCGGAGACTGGTGAGAAGACGCCAGCGGTGAGCGTGTCATTCGACGTTACCGCCGCTGAGATCGTCACATCGGCCGGGTCAAGTAACCATGTACCGTTTTTGCCATTCGTTGCGCTGGCATTGATCTGAACGCCTGTTACGTCCAGCGCGTGGCCAGAGGTTTCGATCAGGCCGCCGTTGCCGCTGCTGGAGCCACCACGCGCCGTGATGCTGCCATGAGCACGCGTCGAGTCGTTTGACCACAGCACGACCTTGCCACCGTTGCCACTGTTGATGGCATCGGCATTGATACTGGAGTCAGCGCTTGTGTAAGTCGCCGAGGCGTTCTGCACTGATGGGTCCTTGCCCTCGTAGCCGCCGCCGACCAGAACTGTCCCGCCGCCTGCGTCGCCAGAGGCGTCAATACGCCCGCCGAACAGACCGACGTGGTGGGCAGTCGCTGTGACGCTGCCGCCCGTCTGCCCTGCGCCAGCACCGGACGTGTCCAGCGTGCCACCCACGTTGACAGTGCCGCTGCCCGTATCGGCCAGCAGTTTGATGGTGCCATTGATGTTTGAAAGCGACTGTGCCCGGATCACGCCGGTGTTGTTGACCACGGTGGACAGCAGGTTGCCAGCCCCTTGCGCCGTCATCAGGACCAGCCCACCATCAGCTTGGATCAGGCCACCGTTTTGCACCAGCGCGTTGACTGCGCCCTGATCGACCATGACGTTGAGCAGTTTGTCACCCGCCATATCAAGCGTCACAGCGTTTCCTGCAGCCAGCGCCACCATACCCAGCCGCGCCGTCAAGGTGCCCTGGTTGCTGACGCTGGTACCCAGCAAGGCCACATAGCCGCCATCGGCATTGATAGCACCCTGGTTGACTACTGTGCCTGTGCCTGGGTTAGAGAAAATGTATCTACCCGCCATGAAATTTGCATCGCTGATGTTCAGGGTAGAGGCAACCAGCCCGCCCACATTGACCGAAGCGCCACTGCCGAACAGGACACCGCCGGGGTTGACCAGGAACACCCGGCCGTTGGCGGAGAGACTGCCAAATATGGCAGAAGGGTTAGCACCCAGCACCCGGTTGAGTGCTACCGAACTGCTGTTGGGCTGCAGAAACTGCACGGTTTGCCCGGCTGCAATGCCAAAACTTTGCCAGTTGATCACAGCGTTTTGCGTCGATTGCGTGATGGTTGTCGTACTTGCTGTGCTGGTAATACCAGCAGCGCCAGCCGCTACAACCCCGCCTGCAGGCTGGGCATAGCTGGTTGCGCCGAATGACAGCATCAAAGACGCCGCCAGCACTTTAAGTGCAAAGCCTGCTGTATGGCCTGTCGCACGGGTGCAGGAACTCGTTTTTCTGCCCGCACTCCGGGTATTTTCGGAAACGGCGACGAAAGTGCCGGTCTTATCGTTCCAGATGGATCTGTAGATGAGGTTCATGGGAGTCCTTCGCTAATTCTTCAAAATGCGTGATTGGGCTTCAGCGCTCGAAATATCCAGGGCTAAAAATATTTCACAGCCTGTATCCAGAAGCGTCCTGAGCGGTCGGGTGCCGAGATCGCTGACTCGCCGCCCAGCTTGCGGGCGTAATAGGCTCTGACGAAAAAATTGTTGTTTTCGGCCCAGGTGATTCCTACCCCGGCCCCGCTCAGGCTTCGGGTATTGGGCCCGACAAACCACGGATTTTTATTGATGGTCACCGAGCCGGCATCAATGAAACCGATCAGTTGCATCTGTCCGGGCATTTGCTGCCAGAACTTTGCCAAGTCCATGCGTGCCTCCAGCGCCACCAGGTAACCCTGGTCTGCATAGGCTTCACCTTCCGGGTAAGCGCGTACAGCGTTCATGCCGCCCAATTCCATCTTTTCCGAGACATCCAGGTTCTTTGATGCGACCTGCCCGTTGATTCCTGCATAGAGCGAGAAAGGCCCGCCCAGGTTCTGCAGCCGCGAAGCACTGAAGCCCAGCTTGTTGAAGCGTCCATTGCTGCGAGCGGTTGCCGCGTCTGCGGTCAGTGCCGCAGGGGTTTGTATGTCGATATTTCCAGCAGACACGGCGACGGAATACGCTGAAGACCCGCCCCCACCCAGTGCGTCACGGTGGTCACCATAAAGGCTGGCCACCAGCACTTGGGCCCGCTTGTCGGTGACCGACGAGGTCAAATCCACCCTGTCCTGGAATTTTTTGGTGTCGTAGGCCAGCCCGATATTCAGGTTGTCATTGCGCGAACGTACCAGCGGGTAGCTGCCAAAAATACTTGCGACATCCGCTGTGCCGTGGGCTTGCAGCGGCGCGAATTCCCTGCGGAGTTCGTAATTCAGGTGGCTGTAGGCCACGCCAGCCCGCGCCTTGCCGAATTGCATCTGGTAGGACGCACGGGCGTAGTTCAAGCCAGAGCCTGCGGTCAGCACGCGCAGGCTGGCAACATCGCCCAGCCCCAGGGGGTTGTTGAGGTTGACCGTCGCTCCCAAACGGTATTCGCCGGTATAACGATTGCCTGCGTTATCGGCATCGATGCTGCCTGATATACGTTGCCCTGGGGCAACATCCACAATGAGGTCTGAGGTTCCCAGAGAGGCGCCAGGCACCATCGTCGAGCTGACCTTGACACCTGGAAGGTCCGAGAGCAGCAACAGCCGATTCTCAAGCGGCTCGGTCGCAATGATCTCACCGCTGTTCAGGCCGCTCAGCAGGCGGTTTGCCTGCGCATCGGAAAGATTGGTCTGGTTATTCAGCCTGATCGTGCCGTAGCGCCCTTCCAGCACCGCGATGGTCACGGCGTTGTCCTTGATGTCCTGCGCTGGCAGGTAGGCCTGAGCCACAAAGTAGCCATTTTTTCGGTAGAGATCGGTGATTTTCAAAGTCATGGCGCGCAGGTCGTTGAGGCTCAGCTCACTTCCGGGTCTGAAGCCCGTAACAGCGATCAACTCTGCTTCTGAATACAACTGAGCACCCGTCACCTGCAGGCTTTTGACCAGAATCTTCAGCGCATCAGTGCCCTGCGTGTTGGGTGAAGCGGTGCCCTGCTCGATACGAATCACCGGCAGTGCTTTTGGGGGAAGCGGAGACGGTGGAATTTACTGGAGCTGGCTTCCAGCCGTGGGCGCTTGCTGGGCAAAAACACACTGGCTCAGTGCTATGAATGCAAACGGCACTAATCGGCGCTTACGCATGATGTTCCTTCTTGTGTGGATGATTTTTTAATGGGGCTTGACCGGTTTTGAGGCCGAGAGCCGCGTGTGAGGCATCAGGAGGTTGGACAGAGCGCGCCTTGAGGCTGAAGAGTCCGTCCAATCACAAAGTCTGCAATAAGTGTGTTCCTTGGATGCATTGGGTGTCTGTAGGGCATGGCAACCCAAGCCTGTAGGAAAGCAGCCAGTGCGTAGCTATAGAAAGCACGCTTTTATCCGGCTCACTGCATAAAAGAACAGCCCTGCTGAAAGAGAAGGCTCTCCCAGGCTTGTTGCCATTACCGGAGCGTATAAGGCGTTTGTGAAAGCCGTCACGGACCCAGGGGATGACGAGCGTGTAGCCATGTACCGCTGGAACGGCGGTCGATATGATTTGCCTGACTTCAAGTTGAAGGCGGGTTCACTGGGGCAGGGCAACGCAAGCTGCGCAAGTGCTGGTGTTCTGTATCGTCGGCATCTATTGGCAACTGCTGTTTGGCCAGCAGGTAATGCGTGGTGAACACATCCAGATAGGCCCCAAGTGTTTGCGCCGCAAGCGGCTCACCGCCAAGGGCCAGGCACAGGGCGGCGACCTCTGACGTGCAAAAATGGTCTGCCTGCTGGGAGCGGCGCAAGCGGTACTGTGAGCGCTGGTCACTTTGCAGGCTGAGCACGGGCAGATGATCCAGATACGGGCTTTTGCGGAATATCTTGCTGGCCTCAGGCCAGGTCGCGTCGAGCAGCACAAACAGCAGGCGTTTACCCGCCGTTGACTGGACATCGTGCACGACCCGTCCACCCGCGACAAACTCGCCCGGAAACACCAGAACCGGCTGCCACTGTGGGTCTGCCAGCAGGGCCAGCAGGGCGGGGTCAACTTCAGTGCGCGCCCAGCCAAAGGCAAACGTATCCGGCACCACATCGGCCACCAGCCAGCCGGTATTGCTGGGTTTGAGCGGCTCAGTATCGGCCATGATCAGGCACATACCCGCCCGCACAGGCAAGGCCGGGCGCAAGGCGCACAAACAGTGGGTGGGCACCAGGCGACAACCGGGGCAACGCTCCCCGCGCGGCCCGCCCCGAGCCAGAAACGGTTTGGAGCTGCGTGCCAGGCGTGCGCTGCGCAGGCGGGCTACTGCGTGTGGCGGTGTCTCGTGCAGCAGTATTGAGTCTCTGGAGGAAGTCAGGATGGCGGGCATTGAATCAGCGGCGTAGCGAGTAACCTGCCAGTGGCTTATTCACCCAGCTGGCCGTCTGTATCCTTTAAAACGCCCGAGGTGATGGCGTTTCTGATCAGCTGCTTTTCGTAGTGGCGGTTACGCCTGCCTTTTTTGGCACCCGAGCGTTTGCCATTGCGCTTGTCCACCACGATGTTGCCGAGCTGGCTTAGATCGTTGATATCCTGGATCGCGTTGGGTGCAGTGCGTTTGCCCATGGGCTGTGAATCAAACCGCTTATGCGACCCAGGCCGCGTTGTGCATGATTTCCTCAAAAAATGCACGCAATGTGGTCGGGCTCATGGTGTAAGGGTCAAAACTGGCCGAGCGCGAATACTTCAAGTAAATCAATCGGTTGGACTCCAGCGATGACATTGAACCCATGGACCACTGTGTGAATTTACGCGACGCAATTTCAGAAAAATCCAGTATGGCGGGGTCTCTGTGGCGCGGGTCCAGCAAGATGCGGTGGTAAAGCAGGCTGACGGCGGTGCGGTCGCCTTCGAGTTGCTGCAAAAAGATGCCATTGGCCAGACAAAGTGCCCCGGTGACGCCCACCCGCGCATTGTTGCGCTTCGATGCCACAAGAATGCTTTGCAGGTCTTCGGGTATCAGCGTTTTGGAGGTGCGGCTTGCATAGGTGAGTTGTATGAGCATAGTTTGGTGGTTTGGTGTCTAAAAATTCTATCTTGTCAGCTCGTGTTTGTTCTGGAGTATTTGGGGCTATTGGCCCTTGCCTGACGCTGCACACTACCTCCACTAAATAACGCTTAACACCCAATCGGGCTGTAGCGCAACAAATGCCTGGGCACTGCGCTACATAAATCATAGCGTTGGTTACTTGGCAGGCCGGTACAGTGCGCAAATCTTGTTGCCGTCCGGGTCGCGCAGATACGCCAGGTAAAGCTGGCCGGCCGGGCCGTCGCGCAGGCCGGGAGCGTCTTCACAGGTGGTGCCGCCATTGGCCACGCCTGCTGCATGAAAAGCGTCGCCCTGCTCTGCCGAGGCCACGTTAAAGCCAATGGTGCTGCCATTGCCGTGGCAGGCAGAATCGCCATTGATGGGCGTGCTGATGGCGAACGTGCTGGTCGGGCTGCGATAAAAATAGCGGTTCTTGTTGGCAACGCCTGGGCTCATGCCCAGCGTGCCCAGCACCGCGTCGTAAAACTTCTTTGAAACTTCGAGATCATTCACACCAAGCATCACATGACTAAACATTGTTGTCTCCGTTGAGAGCCCTTGAGGGCGGGTAAGAAC
>JBBRMH010000190.1:0-6753 GCA_038230935.1 Burkholderiales bacterium
GCGTTCACTACAAATACTGGTACTGGTGCGACTACACCCGCTGGCGCGCCTTTTAAGGTCTTTTCAGGTGATTCCCTGGGAAACTCTGCATACATCCTGTCTGCAGACCAGTGCCCAGATGGTGCTGGCACCCTAGCAATCACCAATTGCGTGCGGATAATCGCAACGCCTGTCAAAACCGACGCGGATGTCAATGTTTTGCGAATCACCAGCACGGGCACCAAGGATTGCACTGGTACCAAAACAGCGGTTTGTTGGAAATGAACACGAATCTTAAAGCTGCGAGAGGATTTACGCTCATTGAGTTGATGGTAACGGTCGCCTTGTCGGCTATTTTGATGGTTGTGGCTGCTCCGAGCTTTGTCACCTTTCAACGCAACTCAGAATTAACCTCGTTCACAAACTCCATGATTGGTGCTATCAATTCTGCGAGGGGTGAGGCCATGAAGCGCGGTCGCTACGCCATGCTGACTCCTACAGACGACGCAAACTGGAGTAGTGGTTTCAAAGCCTTTGTATCATTCAACGCAACTACCCGCGCCTATGACTCGGCACAGGACTTGATCGTACTCACGCGTGAAGCAGCACCGAGTTACCTCACCATCACCGCAAACGGAAGTGCCCTCGATTCTCCACCTTACATCATGTTCGACGCCTCCGGATATAGCAAGAAAAAGGATGGAAGTCCTGGAAATCTCACCTTCAAGGTGGCCCGAAATGACGTTGATTCTTCGCAGGTGAATTCAGAGACCCGATTGGTTATTATTTCGGTGACAGGGCGAGTTCGGGTCTGCAAGCCAGCCAATGCTACTGACCCCAATTGCCTGTTTTCAGCAGCGGCAAGCAATTCTTAAGTGGCTCCGTTGACAGTTAGTGTGGCGTTGGCGTCAACCCAAGCGCAACTAGCCCTTTACCTTTCGTCTCCCAACCCCCGCGTAGGCTGCATTCTCACTACCGCAGATGGCCAGCTCATCGGTCAAGGCCACACCCAGGCGGCAGGCGGCCCACACGCTGAGGTCATGGCTCTCAGGGATGCGGCAGCCAAAGGCCATCGCGTAGCAGGTGCTACCGCCTACGTCACGCTGGAGCCCTGCTCCCACCACGGACGCACCGGCCCGTGCTGCGATGCCTTGATAGCCGCTGGCATCAAAAAAGTGGTGGCCTCGATTGCTGACCCGAATCCGCTGGTAGCTGGCCAGGGTTTCGAGCGCTTGCGTGCAGCGGGTGTTGAGGTGGTAGTCGGCCCAGGCGCAGCCGAATCGCGAGAACTCAACATCGGCTTTTTCAGCCGCATGATCCGTAAAACCCCGTGGGTGCGCATGAAAATTGCCGCTTCGCTTGACGGGCAAACCGCCTTGCCCAATGGCAAGAGCCAATGGATCACGTCAGAGGCTGCGCGTGCAGATGGCCATGCCTGGCGGGCGCGGGCTTGCGCGGTGCTCACGGGTATTGGCACCGTGCTCAAAGACCAGCCCCGGCTGGATGTTCGGCTGGTGGCAACGCCGCGCCAGCCGCATCTGGTGGTGGTCGATAGCCGACTTGAAACACCGCCCAATGCTCCTTTATTTATAGCTGATCGTGCTGTATTCATATACGCTGCCGTGCCAAATGATCTAAAGCAGCAAATCCTGGAGGCGCGCGGGGCCACCGTGGTGTATTTGCCCGGTGTCAACGGCAAGGTTGATCTGAATGCCATGTTGCTTGACCTGGGCCGCCGCGACATCAACGAGCTGCATGTAGAGGCTGGGCACAAGCTCAATGGCTCGCTGGTGCGGGCTAATCTGGTCGATGAGTTTGTGGTGTACCTGGCACCCAAACTGTTGGGCCAGGGCAGCGGAATGGCCGACTTTGGCCCTTTGGCGGCGCTGTCTGACGCGGTTGAACTGACGTTTATATCGACCGAAAGCCTGGGGCCTGATTTGCGTATTGTCGCCCGCGTCAAGGGACGAGACAGCTTTTAACCAGCTTCACCAGCTCTGAATTGGCTGAAAAATAGCAGGGTTAGTACCCAGCTTTCAGCCTGCTACACAATGTCTGCGAAAATACGCGCATGTTTACCGGAATCATCACCGGCGTGGGGCGCATCGTCGCCATCCATCGCCTTGGCAACACTTCTCATCATGGCAAGCGGCTCACCATTGAGACGCCTGCTGCCTACCTTGACGATGTCGGTTTGGGCGACAGCATTGCGCTGAACGGTGCCTGCATGACGGCGGTCACGCTGGACGTCGCTCACAACCAGTTCACCATCGACATATCTGCCGAGTCACTGAGCAAAACCAGCGGCCTGGCTGAGCTGGGCACCATCAATCTGGAAAAAGCCCTGCGCGCCAATGATCGGCTGGGTGGGCACATTGTGTCGGGCCATGTCGATGGCATGGGCCAAGTGGCTTATTTTGCTGAAGTGGGTGAAAGCTGGGAGCTGCGCATTGTTGCGCCGCAGGCACTCGCCAAGTACATGGCTTACAAGGGCTCTATTACCGTCAACGGCGTGAGCCTGACGGTCAACCAGGTGAAAGATTTGCCTGGCGACTTGCCCGACGGGGCGGACGGATCGGCCAGTTCCGCAGGCTGCGAGATCAGCATCAATATCATTCCCCACACCATCGCCAACACCGCGCTTGGCAACCTGAAAGCTGGCAGCAGCGTCAACCTTGAAATTGACACCGTGGCCCGTTATGTCGAGCGCATGTTGTCGTCTGAAAGCACAAAAAAATGACCGCCTCCGCAACCCTTGAATCGCCCGTATTGATTTCCCCGGCAGAAGACATCATTGGCGACATACGCGCCGGCAAGATGGTGATTTTGATTGACGAAGAAGATCGCGAGAACGAAGGCGACCTGGTGCTGGCCGCTGACCACGTTACCCCGGAAGCCATCAACTTCATGGCCCGCTTTGGTCGCGGCTTGATCTGCCTGACGCTCACGCGCGAGCACTGCGAACGCCTGGCACTGCCGCCCATGGTCACCCGCAACGGTGGCAAGTATTCCACCGCTTTTACCGTGTCGATTGAAGCCGCCGATGGCGTGACAACCGGTATTTCAGCCGCTGATCGCTCGCGTACCGTGCAGGCGGCGGTCGCTAAAAACGCCAGCGCCAGTGACCTGGTGCAGCCGGGCCATATCTTCCCGCTGCAAGCCGTTGATGGCGGTGTGCTGATGCGTGCCGGGCATACCGAGGCAGGTTGCGATCTGGCAGCCATGGCGGGTTGCTCGCCAACATCGGTGATCTGCGAGATCATGAAAGACGATGGCACCATGGCGCGCCTGCCCGACTTGCTGCTGTTTGCAGCCGAGCATGGCCTGAAAATCGGCACGATTGCTGACCTGATTGAGCACCGCAGCCAGAGTGAGTCGCTGATTGAAAAAGTGGGCAGCCGCACCCTTCAAACAGCGGCTGGGGAGTTCACGGCCCACGCCTTCAGGGACAAGCCTGCTCAAGGCCTGCACCTGGCGCTGAGCATGGGGCAGTGGGCCCCTGGCGACACCGTGGCGGCCCGCGTGCATGAGCCGCTGTCAGTGCTGGACGCACTGGAGACGGGCCGCGCCATGCACTCCTGGAACCTCGACGACAGCCTGAAATACATTGCGGGCCAAGGCAAGGGCGTGGTGGTGCTGCTCAATTGTGGTGAGAGCGCGGCGCAACTGCTGGCCCAGTTTGAAGGTACCGCGCGCGCCAGCCAGGCCCCGGAGCGTGGCCGCATGGATTTGCGTACTTACGGCATTGGCGCGCAGATTTTGCGTGCCTGCGGTGTACACAAAATGAACCTGATGGGCACCCCCAGACGCATGCCCAGCATGACAGGCTACGGTCTGGAGACCGTTGGCTACATCACCAAATAACTGTATTAACTCAAAGCTCCAAGGAAATCCATCGTGTTTGGCGCAGAAAAAGGCTCAGCAGACAAGCTGAACGGAAAAAAGCTCGTGATCGGTATCGTGCAGGCACGCTTTAATGAAAGCATTACCAACGCACTGGCAGATGCGTGTTTGCAGGAACTGGCTGCGCTGGGTGTGACCACGGCCAATATCACGCATGCCAAGGTGCCAGGCGCGCTGGAGGTACCGGTTGCCTTGCAAGCACTGGCTGAAAGCAACAAATACGACGCCCTGATTGCACTGGGCTGCATTATTCGCGGCGAGACTTACCATTTCGAGCTGGTGGCCAACGAAAGCGGCGCTGCCGTGACGCGCCTGGCGCTGGACTACCAGCTGCCGATTGCAAACGCCATTTTGACCACTGAAAACCTGGCCCAAGCGCAAGCCCGCCAAACCGACAAAGGCCGTGATGCAGCACGTGTGGCCGTTGAGATGGCCAATCTGCTGGACGAGCTGGGCTGAAGACTGCCCTTTGTGCAGTTTTTGCGAGGTTTGAGAATTTACAGTGAAATCAAAGTCAGATCAAAGTCAGATCAAAGTTACATATATGGCCGAACAACTCATAAAACCAAAGCGCCCACCGCAAACCCGATCTGGCCTGACTGACACCGGTGTCAAAAAAGCCGCTGACAAATCCGCTCGCACCCGCGCCCGCGAGTTCGCCATGCAGGCGCTCTACCAGCACCTGGTGGGCCGCAATGAAGCCGATGCGATTGACACCTTCACGCGTGATCTGGTGGGCTTTCACAAAGCCGATGCAGCGCACTACGACGCCTTGCTGCACGGCTGTATGGAAGACGCACAGGCGCTTGACGAGGCGATCACGCCCCTGCTTGACCGCCCTATGAGAGAGATTTCACCGGTTGAACATTCGGTGCTCTGGATCGGTGCTTACGAGTTCAAAAACTGCCTGGACGTGCCATACCGCGTCGTGATCAACGAATGCATCGAACTGGCCAAGGCCTTTGGCGGCACCGATGGCCACAAGTACGTCAATGGTGTGCTGCACAAACTGGCCCCGTCCCTGCGCGCCGCAGAAGTTGCTGCAGACAACGCCAGATAAACAAACCAAGAACCGAAAGGAACCCCGTGAAAATTGCCCAGCGGGCCCACCGGATTGAACCCTTTTATGTGATGGAGGTCGCCAAGGCTGCCGCCGCGCTCGCCAAGGAAGTCGCCCACAGCAGCGACCCGATGATTTTTTTGAACATTGGCGAGCCTGACTTCACCGCGCCGCCGCTGGTGGCAGAAGCCGCGGCCAGAGCCATTTCAAAAGGCATGACCCAGTACACGCAGGCCACCGGCCTTGAAGAACTGCGTGAAAAAATCAGCGCCTGGTATGCCGCACGCTTCCAGGTCGATGTGGCACCCCGCCGCATCATCATCACGGCAGGCGCGTCAGCGGCCCTGCACATGGCTTGCCTGGCGTTGATTGAAGCGGGTGACGAGATTTTGATGCCTGACCCGAGCTACCCTTGCAACCGGCATTTTGTCAGTGCAGCAGAAGGCCAGTCAGTACTGATTCCCACCACGGCTCAAGAGCGCTTTCAGCTGACACGCGCCAAGGTTGAACAGGCCTGGACCGACAAAACACGCGGCGTGCTGTTGGCCTCACCGTCCAACCCCACAGGCACGTCAATTGCGCCTGAAGAGCTTCAAAGCATTCACGAGTTTGTACAAAGCCGTGGCGGCATCACGATGATTGACGAGATTTACCTCGGCCTGAGCTATGAAGAGCGCTTTGGCCATACCGCCCTGGCCATGCCGGGCGAGCTGGGTCAAAGCGTCATCAGCATCAACTCGTTCAGCAAATACTTCAACATGACCGGCTGGCGGCTGGGCTGGCTGGTGGTGCCTGATTCGCTGGTGCCCGTGATTGAGCGGATTGCACAAAACCTGTTTATCTGTGCCAGCTCTATTGCCCAGCACGCCGCATTGGCATGCTTTGAGCCTGAAAGCCTGCTGGAATACGAGCGCCGCCGGTCGGAGTTCAAAGCGCGGCGCGACTACTTTATTCCCGAGCTGAACCGGCTGGGCCTGACGGTCCCCGTGATGCCTGATGGCGCTTTTTATGCTTATGCAGATTGCGCCCATATTGCTGCGCAATGGGGCATGCGCAGTGCCCAGCCAGACGGCACCGGGGGTAGTTGGGATTTTGCGTTTGAACTGATGAAGCGCGCCCATCTGGCCGTGACGCCGGGCCGGGACTTTGGCCAGGCGGCACCAGCGCGATTTGTGCGCTTTTCAACGGCCAATTCGATGGCCCAGCTGAAAGAGGCCGTCGCGCGGCTGGAGTCGGTGATTGCATAAGCGCGCCGCGCCCTTCTGTTTTTCAGTGCGGGTGTATTGGGAAGACACAGATGCGGGAGGTATTGTTTTTTACGCCAACTATCTGAAATTTTTTGAACGTGCGCGCACTGAGTGGCTCAGAGCATCAGGAATTGGGCAGCAACAACTTCTCGAAAGTACGGGCGGCATGTTTGTGGTGGTCGAAACCAGCGTGCGCTACCTGCGCCCTGCCCGGCTGGACGATGAACTCATTGTGACCGCCGATGTGATCGAAACAGGCCGTGCGTCCTTGACAATCGTGCAGCAGGTGCTATTAAAAACAGAGCGAACTGAAACGGTACTATGTGAGGGTACGGTGCGCATTGGCTGGGTAAACGCCCAGAGCCTGCAGCCCCGGCGCATACCGGCAGCCCTTCTTGGCCGCCTGACCCATAGCTTAAAAAGCAAACCATGAACCAAGACCTCTCTATCGTCAGCCTCATCCTCCACGCCAGCTGGGTCGTTCAGGGGGTGGTCGCGCTGCTGGTGGGTGTGTCGATTGCCAGCTGGGCGGCTATTTTCAGAAAAATTGTGGCACTCAAAAAA
>JBBRMH010000191.1:0-6692 GCA_038230935.1 Burkholderiales bacterium
CGTAAACGTCGCAATCATGGCCCGCTTTCATCAACCGCAGGGCCATGTTCGCCCCCATCCGGCCAAGGCCGATCATTCCGATCTGCATCATCTTTTCCTTGATTTGGTTTGCGTGTGTGAAATCTGCATACGCGCGCACGCCATGGGCAGCCGATCATCCGGTTCGCACGCAGCGTTCCCAAGCGACCGCTCTTCGATTGCCTGCGCTTTGTGACGATTTTCTATTCCCCGCCAGCAAGGCCGTAAAGCGCGATAAGGCCGCACGCAGGACGTCAGCGGAAACTTTCCTGTGATCAGCAGCGTCCAGAGAAATTTCTGCGGCATCGGTTTTTGAACCTGCTTTGGCTTGAACAGCGGCATACGACGGCTTTGCGCAGCATGCCATTTGCAGCGGACTTGGCTGTGGCGCGCCTGACGGGTTCGTACGGTTCTCGCAGGGTCAGTCCGGACGTACGGCCAAGATTTTCCCGAGCGCGGTGCCAGCGCCTGAATTGCGTGCGAAGTCCTAAATCGAATCGACCCGTGCGCCGGCTCTGTTGCACAAATCGTCATGGATTCCCTGCGTGACTCCAAGGTGTTAGTCGGGTGGCATGAGCAAACGCACACCTGCGACCTACCGCACGACGAACTGGCGGGCCTACAATGCCGCCCTGAAGCAACGCGGTTCGCTGCAGATATGGTTTGACCCTAAGAGGCTGATCCGAAACTGGTTGAGTGAATTCAGCAGGTTGTGATTCAGTTCGGTTGCAAAGCTGAACGGAGATCACGATGGCCTGGACCGAATTCACCCGTCTTCGATATGAGCGCAGTGGCGGCAAATACGCAAGCGATGCGACTGACGCGGAATGGGTGCTGATAGCACCGCTGATGCCCGCGGTCAGGCGGAATGGCCGGCCCCGGACGACCAATCTGCGCGATGTGTTTGATGCGATCCTCTACAGAGCTATGCTTGAATTTGGGTGACGCGCATCATCAGGCGGCGCGTATTTTGGCGTCGTCTGTCACTTCGACGCCGTCGTTGAATTTGGTTCCTTCGATGACTTTTGGCAACTGGTTTCTACCTTTCAGTCGGAGCCATTTCTTCGTAGCCGCCTGAATGAGGGTGAACACCATCAGTTTCGCGGTTTTCTGCGACAGCGCCCCCTTGGTGCGCACTGTTCGGTGCCGAACTGTCGCAAACACGCTCTCGATGGGATTCGATGTGCGCAGGTGGCCCCAATGCTCTGCCGGGAAATCAAAGAACGCCAACATCGCATCCTTGTCCTTGGTCAGACATGCCACCCCCTTTTCGTATTTCACGCCATATTTCTCTTTGAAAATGTCCAAGGCAGAAAGGGCGGCAGCGCGGGTCCCGGCGTGCTGAATGTCGTCCAGATCCGATTTGACCGCAGCTGCCATTTGCTTGGGAAAACAGTTCAGCACATTTTTCACCTTATGCACCCAGCACCGTTGATGCTTGGTGCTTGGGAATGCCTTGTCCAGCGCGGTCCAGAACCCCATGGCCCCGTCCCCAACGGCAATTTCCGGGGCGATGGCCAGCCCGCGGCCTTTGAGGTCCGTTAGCAACTCGTGCCAGCTCTGCGCACTTTCCCGAAGACCGACCTGGAAGCCCAGCAGTTCTTTCTTGCCCTCCGGCGTCGCGCCGATGATCACCAACATACATTCAGCGTTTTCTTCCATCCGCGCCTGCAAATACACGCCATCGGCCCAGATATAGACGTAATTGCGGGCAGACAGGTCACGCCGTGTCCAGGCGTCATACTCTGCCTGCCAGCCTGCGGTCAGCCGCGATATCACACTGGGCGACAGGTTCGGCGCATCTGCTCCCAGAATGGCTGCCAGCGCCTCTTGGAAATCGCCGGTTGAGATGCCCTTCAGATACAGAACCGGTAACAGCGCATCCAAGCTGACTGAGCGGCGCGCCCATTTCGGCAATATGTTCGAGGTAAAACGGACTTTTGCGGCTGGATCAGAGCTCGCCAAACGGTCGCGCACCTTGGGGCGCTGCACGTCCAACGCGCCAATGCCCGTCTGGATCTGACGTTCCGGGCCGAAGCCATGCCGCACAATCCGCTGACGGCCGTCCTCCAGCCGTTCCTCAGCAAAACTGGCTACAAACGCGTCAGCTTCGGCTTTCAGCATCTCCGCCAGCATCCGTCGCGCACCTTCGCGGGCAATCTCGGTCAGTGGGTCGTTAATCTTTTCCAATTGGCGAAAAGGCAGGATCGTTGTATCTTCATTCATGGCGTATCGCTCCTCGTGAGGTTCTGGCTGGCTTGATCACCTGCCACGATACGCCGCCTTTCAAATCACGCCATCACCCAAATTCCCGCATAGCTCGATTCCCCTAAAGGACCTTCCGGCGCTTGCTACGGAACAGCCCACCAAATTTGTTATGGCCCCGAGTCGTATGGCAGGGTCTACCGACCGATATGTCGGCCATCGCCACACCTCAATCGCATCGCTGACTCAAGCCCTCGAAGCGCTGATGGCAGAATAGAAAAAGGGCCCCGAAGGGCCCTTATCTTCCATCTTTCCCGGTCACTCAGCCGCTATCGCCCATCGCCGCGGCTTGACAGGTTCCCGCATCGGTTGCCGCAGTGCTTCGATGGCGGCCAGTTCCACCTGCAACCCGGCTTCGTATTTCGCCCGCTGGTTATGTTCGCGAAGGGCCTTCCCCCTGCGGATTGCAGTTTCCGCAGGCGTTTCCGTCAGGTCGGTGCGGCAGAGAAGAAGCAGCACCTTCACTCTGCTTTGGCTTTCCGCCGCATCGGCACTTCCACCCCGTCTTTCCGCAGGCGCGCGGCCACCGACGCTACGGAACGGGCGGACGTGGACGCGGAGTCAAACTGGGCGTGGATCATGTTTACGATCATGTCGTACGAAAGGGTCACGTCCATGACCAGTTCTGCGATCACCGACCCGATGGTTTCTTTTTTGGCGGGCGCCGTGCTCTCGGCGGGTGTGGCCGTTTCGACCAGCAGAGCATCCGCAACTTGATCCGGGTCAGCCCCCGCGAGGACGGCGGACACGGCATTTTCAAAGGATTTTTTCGTCATGTTCATTTTCCTGTCTGATCGCGCCCAAATCGGGTGGCGATGAAAACAGGGTGCCGTGTTCGCTGGCAGTCGAACGCCCCCGACGACCCGTTTTTCAACGACATTTTGTTTCGGCACAGCCGGGCGGATAGTGCCAAGGCGCACGCTCACCGAGCGCCTGAGCGAACAGGCCGCGAGACCGGGGGAGGCACCGAACCGATGCTGTTCGCTCGGATCAGGTCGCCTTCAACGTTTTCTGGTCCCCGAGATGGCCTAATGTCCTCCACCTGCTCCTAAGCACTTCAACCGGCACGCCTTTCGGGTGCCGGTTGAAGGACAGTTAGTCCTTTTTCGCGCCAAAAAGGCACACCTATTGCTTACGCAACTCCAGCCGGGAAATATAGCTGGCGACCACGTTTGCGTTTTTGAGCCCACTGAGTTTGGCCAGCAGCTTGTTGCTGGCGTCGGGCATCATTTCAATCCAGAACCGGAGGCGCTCTAAGCCAGTCTTGAAGCGGGCGTTGATAATGGCAATCTGGTGCTGGCTCATGCTGCAACCCCTTTCTTGCGCAAGATGGGGTAGACAGCTTGGCTTTCCAGAAATTTCCCTTGCACGGACGCATTCTGGCTTTCCAATGTTACGGCAACGTTCCAGTCGCTGCAGTCAATGAGTTCGCTAATGATCCACTTCACCTTCCGCTTTTTCACCCCGGTCAAGTCCTTGATGGCGTCGGGGTTGGTGGTGCCCAAAGCAAGGGCTGCGATGGCCACCTTTTCAACGTCAGTCAGGTAGCATTTGGACCAGTTGTCGCTGAGCGGAACCGGCTTGCTAAAGCCTTTCATATCTTGCATTATTTCGTCTCCGTGAAGCACTCATGTCAGAGCGCGTGTTTCGTTTCATGGTTCTGGGCGAGCCGAAGCCAGTTTCAGCAAACCTCGGCTCGCCCAGGCGTCGTTAGGCGTTTGCGTTATCCCGCTTAAAGTTAGCCCGATAGGTTGCCGCCGAGTTCTTCGTGGTGCCGGCTGCGGCCGCCAACTGAGCGTTTGTGATTTCGGGATGCACCAGCAGGATGCCGTAAATGATGTCACGCTTGGTTAAGTTCATTTTCTTTCTCTTTGTGTTGGAGCCAATCTTAAATTGGCGCAACAACTCATAGCAGTGGCCAGCGTACCCCGCAACCGAAATGTTGGGGTATACCGTAAATAGTTGCAACTTCCAACAGTTCGGCCTAGAAGTGTCCGTAACGATGAAGGAGACGACAGTGTGGCAGACTCGACGGAACTGAAGGTGAACATTTCGACCGAGCTTTACGAGCAGCTTCTCCAAGAGGCTGCCGACACGAGCTTGTCGCCCGATGAAATTGTGACGGAACTGTTGGTCGCCCGGCTCCAAGGAAAAAAGCAGAAAACTGTTGGTAAGGTGGTCGAGTCGGCTATGCGCAGGGGCGCAACAAACAAGCAGGCGTTGGCCTTGGTCCGCACAACTTTCCCCGATGCCGAAACAAGTGCCGCGTCCATCGCCTGGTATCGGACCAACCTACGCAAGCGCGGCGAGGAAATTCCAACCGATCAGGAAGCGCGAGACGCCAAGGCTTTCACTCCTGAGTGAAGCGGCAAACGGGTCTGGGTTGGACTCGGTGTCAGGTTGAACGGGTCAAGGCTCTGATTTGGAAGCGTTATTCTTCCATCAGCACAGGACTAATGATCCTTTGAGCGCTGAAAAGGAAAAGGCGCCGAGGTGTTACCCTCAGCGCCTTCGCCTTTACCCTACAGCCGATCCGTAACATGCAACCGTCCGGCTGACGGGAAGTCCACTTTGACCCGCCACAGGTTCCGTGGAAATTGCGGAGTGGCGTATGAACCCACCACCCCCGGCCACACCCTTACCCGGCAGATGCCACGAGGGGGGCCTGTTCGCTGTCCTGCTGACAA
The DNA here is from genome assembly GCA_038230935.1 of Burkholderiales bacterium. Lineage (GTDB taxonomy): Bacteria > Pseudomonadota > Gammaproteobacteria > Burkholderiales > Burkholderiaceae_C > Polaromonas. Next base: position 4,971 of record JBBRMH010000191.1, read on the forward strand.
AGGAGGCCCAGGCAGCGAATTTGGGGGCGGCCGGACCACACCCACGCAAACCGGCCGCCTTGTCCACACGCCCCCGGAGAAGCAGCGTGGGACACTCGGCAGGATAGTTAGGAGGCCACCTGCCGATGAGAATTTCTTAGTCTTGAGCCACTTGGCTTTCGATAAACCGGCTGCAGTCCTCACGATGGGTAAGAATGCGGTGGCCCAGCTCGGTCTTGCTGACCGCCCCGTAGCTGTCGAGATAATCGCCGTTGTGTTTGGCGGCGTGATCTTTTGCCATCTCGTCAAGCATCAAATCGGCTTCGTCCCGGATTGCAACGGCCCGCTTCCGCAAGTCAGTCTCAACCACGTGTTTGGCAATAATCAACTCAAGTTTGTCCATCAGCTTGTTCCTTACATATCCAGTGGGTCGGTTTCACCCAGGCGGGTGCCGAGGTCATAGCCAGCGGGCCGTGACATATCGCTCAGCCCGTTTGCCGTGCCCTGGCCAGTCAAGGTGCCGCCTGTGAGCTTGAACAGTGCAGGCGCGTGGTTGCGGATTGCACGTTTGAGCCCCAGCGCCATCAGCCCATAGCTCGCTCTGTGGCGATCAGTTTCGCCCAAGCCCCGGTCCAGCCCAGACACCTTGGCGCTCAGCTCCTGAAAGGTGACCAAGGACACGTTCAGGTCAGCTAGGGCCGCATCGATTTGCAGGGCCTGCTCATGCCGTTGGGCCAGAAGCTCCTGGCGTTCTGCATCCATCTGGGCGGCCCGCTTGGTCCGCTCGGCAGCCTGTTCCTTGGCTTCGTCCTCTTGCAGCACGCCGAAAGCAGCCTCAGCCCTCATGTCTGCGAGGGTGTCAGCCTGAAGCTTTTGCACCAAGGCGTCAAACTTGTCGGGAGCCGTGATGGCCAGACGGTTTTCGGATGGAGTCAGGTCACGGGGCTTGCGCCCTCTGGCAATAAACGCAGCAACCTGCGGGGCCAGTTCTGCGAGGCGCTCTGTGATGGTGGGCATGGGCATTCTCCAGGGTTGCAAGCAGATTGCCGCGATCAGCGTTGTGCTGAAACCAGCAATTTGAATGCAGCCGGCAGGGGAACGATTTTCTCGACCATTGCAGGGTCCTTCCGCATCGTGGACGAATACCACCGGAGCGACCCCGTTGGTGCAGCGTGGCCTGTCCGCTCCTTCAGCACTGCGGACAGGATGCCAAGGGCACCATATGGCAGCTTGAGGCTTCCATACTCGACCATGCTGTGGGCCAAGAGCAGGAACCCATTGCGATTGACTGTCAGACTTGGGGAAAGTTCTGCCTTGTCAGCGGCTGCATTGATGGTGTCACGAAGGGTCATTGGGGCTCGCTTTCATAGTAGGCGCTGCGTTTGATGTGTGCGGCCAGTTTGTCCCGAAGTTCATCCTTCAGCCCAGGCATGCGACTGGCCTCCTCAGCCGCTTGGTCACGCACCGTTTTTGAAACCCACGGAACCGGCTCACTGGACGCGCCAAAATGATCTGTGCCCTGCATAGTGCCGTTCATTTCGGCCATGACCCCATCGGGCGCCCAGATGTGGCCCAGTGTCACCCTGGCCGTGATGTGGCCATCGACGACTTCACGTTGTCCTATACCGCCAGGCAGGACATAGGATGTGATGATGTGAAGGGTCTCAGCCATTGTCGTCGTCTCCTGGGTTGATTAGCCTGGGGCGTGCGCGCAATTCGTTGCCCACATTATTGTTGATTTGA
>JBBRMH010000192.1:0-6680 GCA_038230935.1 Burkholderiales bacterium
CGCAATATTGTGGCTGGCCGCTGCCAGCACCATCACGCCACTGTCAGCTGCGGACCGGGCGACGTAACCCGTACCGACTGTGCCGCCTGCGCCTGGCTTGTTGTCAATAATCACCGTCTGGCCCAGTGCCACGCCAAGCTCGGTAGCGATGGCGCGCGCCAGCAGGTCCTGCACCCCGCCTGCGGCAAAAGGCACGACGATGCGGTCAACCCGGGAACTGCTTTGCGCCAGTACTGTGCCTGCCACTGAGGCTGTTGAAATGGCTACACCAGCAGCCAAAAAATTTCTGCGTTGCATCATGCTTTTTCTTCTTTCAGTGAGTTGCTGTGTCGTGCTTGTGTGTTGTGGAGCCAGGTCTCAATACTGTTCACTTAAGACCGTTCTCCCTGAGCTTGTCGAAGGGCTGCTAATACACAGTGAGGCTTCGACAAGCTCAGCCCGAACGGTTTTCGGCTTAAGTGAACAGTAATCGGCCAGGTCTTCAGTTGACACAAATCTCGTCAGCCAGGCGGCGCATGAAACGCTCACACCAGGCCAGTTGCGCCAAGGTAACCCATTCATTGGGCTGATGGGCCTGCGCAATGTGGCCCGGCCCGCAAACGATGGTCGGCACCCCGACCTGATGGAACAGAGCAGCTTCTGTGCCAAAAGACACCTTGCCCGCGCCCTCGCTGGCATCAACACCGGCGCATTTGAAGCACAGCTGTGCAAGGGCACTGTTGGCGTCGGTCGCAAATCCGGGCAGCACCGAGCCCAGATGGTGGGTGATGCCGGTGTCTGGTGCCACGGCGTGCATGGCGGGCAGCAGGCTGTCGGCAAACTCCCTGGCTTCGTTGAACAGCGCCACGGGCGAGTTGAGGTGGTGGTGGCGAATCTCCCACGTCACATCGCAGTCACGCGCAATGATGTTCAATGCGGTGCCACCGGCAATCACGCCGGTGTGGATGGTGGTAAACGGCACGTCAAACAGCGGGTCAAACGGGCCTTCCGTTTCAAGCCTGCGACGCATGGCGGTGAGCTTGGCCACAAACTCGCAGGCTATTTCAACCGCATTGACCCCTTGGGGTGTCAGGGACGAATGGGCTTCAAAGCCACGCACGGACGTTTTGTAGGCGTGTTTGCCTTTGTGTGCAATCACCACCTGCATGCCGGTGGGCTCACCCACAATGCAACCGGCAGGCTTGAAGCCCTGATCGACCATGTCGGCAATCAGGTGGCGCACGCCGATGCAGCCGACTTCTTCGTCGTAGCTGAAAGCCAGATGCACCGGGCGCTTGAGCTTGCGTTTGAGCAGCTCAGGCACCATGAACAAGGCGGTGGCACCAAAGCCCTTCATGTCGGTCACGCCGCGGCCGTACAGCTTGTCGCCAATGATTTCGGCCTTGAAAGGGTCCGTGTTCCAGGGCTGGCCATCGACCGGGACCACATCGGTGTGGCCTGACAGGACCAGACCGCCCGTTTTGGTTTCACCATCTGCCGCCGGCAGTGTGGCCCAGAGATTGGCTTTTTTGCCGGTCTCGTCGTAGCTCAGGCGGCACTCGATACCCTGGGCCTGCAGCAGATCGCGCGTCCATTCGATGAGGGTCAGGTTGCTGTCGCGCGAAACGGATGCAAACGAGATCCATTTTTCAATCAGGGGCAGGGCGGCGAGGTCAGCAGCCAGTACACGCTGCGATACAGCTACAGGAAGAGGAGCGTTCATGGTGAAGTGCCTTTGTATGGGTGAGCAGTTGAACAGGGAAAACCGTTGAAGGGGAGGTCCGGGAGGCGGTCGTAAAATTGTAGGGCAGGCTGCAGTTTGTCGTAAGCCCTGCCCATGCCTCAGACCTTCAGAAAGATTTCATGACCAACGCCATTTATACAAGCTCCATTCCTGTCTTCAAGCAGATGCTGGGTGGGCTGCAGACGGTTTTACACAAGGCCCAGGCCCATGCGACAGACAAAAAGATCGATCCCAACGCCTTGCTGCAGGCGCGGCTTTTCCCTGACATGTTTCCGCTGCTGCGCCAGGTGCAGGTTGCCAGCGACTTTGCCAAGAGCGTGTCTGCACGTCTGGCGGGTGTTGAGGTGCCCAAGACGGAAGACAACGAGCAGACGTTTGAGCAACTGCACACCCGCATTGAAATCGTGCTGGCATTTATGGACAGTCTTGATGTGGCCAAATTTGACGATGCTGCCACGCGCGAGATCATCACACAGGCAGGCACCCCAAAGGAAAAGCGCTTCACAGGCCAGTCGTACTTGCTCAATTACGGCCTGCCGCACTTCTTTTTTCACACCACAACGGCTTATGCCATTTTGCGTCACAACGGCGTTGAGGTGGGCAAAAAAGACTATATCGGCACGTATTGAGTTGAGTTGGCCTGCGCTTCAAGCCGGCCAGTTACAGCAGCTCAAGCGGTCAGACCCAGTTTTTCAGCCAGGCCAATGCGCTGGAGTTTGCCGGTCGCACCTTTCGGGATTTCCGCCAGGAAAAGGATCTTTTTGGGGACCTTGAAATCGGCCAGTTTGGTGGCCGCAAAGTCGCGCAGTTCACGCTCTGTCAGGGTGTGACTCTCGCGCAGCACCACGGCAGCGGCAACTTCTTCACCGAGCTTGGCGTGTGGCATGGCGAACGTTACAACCTGCATCACGGCAGGGTGATCCATCAATACCTCATCCACTTCCCTCGGCGAGACTTTTTCGCCGCCCCGGTTGATGATTTCTTTCAGGCGACCTGTCAGTGACAGGTAACCGTCTGCAGTCAATGTGCCCTGATCGCCGGTGCGAAACCAGCCATGGGTAAAGGCTTCGGCGTTGGCTTTGTCGTTGTTTTCATAACCCAGCGTGACGTTTTCGCCGCGAATCACAATCTCGCCAATCTCACCAGGGGCCAATAATTGGCCGTCCAGGTCCATGATGCCAACTTCAGGGCCTGCAGCAATGCCGACCGATCCGGGAATGCGCTTGGCCGGTGGCAACGGGTTGCTGGCCATCTGGTGCGCAGCTTCGGTCATGCCGTAAGACTCGATCAGTGGCGCGTTGAAGACTTTTTCAAGCTCTGCAATCACCTGTGTGGGCATCGACGACGACGACGAGCGGATAAAGCGCAGCGGGTTGGCGGCAATCACGTCCACGTTGCCTGCGGCGCGCGACAAAATCGTCTGGTGCATGGTTGGCACGGCGGTGTACCACGTGGGCTTGCATTCTTTCATCCAGCCGAAAAATTTCAGCGCATTGAAGCCCGGCGTGCAGAAAATAAAGCTGCCAACGGCCATCGGGGCCAGCACACCAGCGATCAGGCCATGGATGTGGAACAGCGGCATGATGTGCAGCTCGCGGTCAGCCTGAGTGAGTTGCAGCATGGCGCTGATGTTGCGAGCTGACGCACACACATTGCGGTGCGTCAAAGGCACAATTTTGGGCCGTGAGGTGGTGCCCGATGTGTGAAGGATCAGTGCCACATCATCGGTTTGTGCCGGGCCAAAACCGGTTGCTGGCTGCGCGGTGATGGGCTCACCGCTGAGTTCAAAACAACCCGCACCCAGCGCCGGCTGTGGCGTCAGCTCCAGCACCGCTATGCCCAGCTTGGCAGCCACAGCCCGAGCTGGCGTGTCGCTGCCAATCGCCACAATCAGGGCTTTGGCTTTCAGATCACGGAGGTAAAACTCAAACTCATCGGCGCGGTAGGCCATGTTCAGCGGCGCTGCCGTACAGGCGCTGGCCACAGCCACAAATGCGGTGGCCATTTCAGGGCAGTTGGGCAGCACGATGCCCACGCGGTCGCCCCGGCCAATGCCCAGAGCATTGAGTTTTTCCACGGTTCGGCCTATCAACTGGTGCAGGCCGCTGTAATTCAAGGCCTGGCTGTCTGGTGCCGACATGGCGGGTGCGTCAGGTGTTTGCTGCGCGTGAATGGCGATCATTTCAGCCAGAGTTGTGAAGTGTTGCATGGTGATTTTATAAATTTGGAATTGATGGATGGTGTGCGGCTCAAGGTGCCGATGTAATGCTCAGAGTCGCTTTGTGGTCTTGCAGGTTTTTCGCCAGCAGGCTGCTCAGGGCATAGACGGCGTTGATGTTGGGTGTGGGTGTGCCGGTGATTTCACCGAGCTCAATCACGGCCCCAACGAGTGCGGCGAGCTCAAGTTGCCGCCCTGCTTCCACGTCTTGCAACATGGAGGTTTTGTGCTGGCCCACGGCCTGGGCACCTGCAATGCGCTTGTCCAGACTGACCTTGAACTGAACACCGAGTTTTTCGCCGATGGTCTGGGCTTCGCGCATCATGCAGGCGGCCAGCTCGCGGGTCGCCGGGAACAGGCAAATGTCTTCCAGCGTGGCGTGTGTCAAGGCACTGATCGGGTTAAAACTCAAATTGCCCCACACCTTGAGCCATATTTCAGATCGGATGTCACTGGAGACCGGGGCCTTGAAGCCCGCCGCCTTGAAGGCATCACTGATGGCGCGAATGCTGGGCGTGTCGCTGCCGTCCAGCTCGCCCAGCGTGAAGCGGTTGCCTTCTATGACCTTGATCACGCCGGGTCGGATCACTTCGCTGGCGGGGTACACCACGCTGCCAATCACACGGTCAATGGGAATATGCCGGGCAATGGTGCCGTCGGGATCGACCGCCCTGACGGCTTGGCCCAGGTATGGCTTGCCCAATTCGCCAGGCAGTTTGTGAAAGTACCACCAGGGTATGCCGTTTTGCATGGTCACCACGCGGGTGTCAGCGTGCATTAGCGCGGGCAACTCTGCAGCCACGCTGGCCACCTGGTGCGCCTTCATGCCCAGAATAATCAGGTCCTGCACGCCGGCTTCAGAGATGACCGAAGTCGCGCGGATCGGTTGGGCCAGCACCTCGTTGCCGTTTTCTTCAATCAGCAGCAAGCCGTTTTGCTGCACTGCGGCCAGATTGGCCCCGCGCAAAATCAGCGTGACCTCATGCCCACTGCGGGCCAGCTTGACGCCCAGCATGCCGCCAATGGCGCCCGCGCCCACGATACAAATTTTCATGATTAAACAGCCCTCTAGAGTCGCTTTTGAAGTACCGCCAGTCTCCGGACTGACGCCCAACGCAGGATTAGACCTGATTTGCAGACGCTGGCGAGAAGGTGTTGCGCAGCACACCAATGCCGTCGATACAAATCTCCACGACAGTGCCGGGTTTCATGGGCAAGACACCCAGGGACGTGCCGCAGGCAATCAGGTCGCCAGGCAGCAGCGTCATGTCTTTTGACAGCAGCGAGACGATCTGGGCGGGTGAGAAAATCATGTCGCTGCAAGGGTAGTTTTGCCGCTCCCTGCCGCCGAGCAGCGTGCGCACGGACAAGCTGCCCAAGTCAAGCCCGGTGGCAATCACCGGGCCAAACACGCCAAAGGTGTCAAAACTTTTGGCACGCGTCCATTGTGCAAAAGAGGCGTCGCGGTTGAGCAGTTCAAGCGCCGTGACGTCATTGACACAGGTCACGCCAAAAATGGCGTCTGCTGCTTCTTCAACACTCAGGTTTTTGCAGGGCTTGCCAATGACCAGGCCCAGCTCGCCTTCATAGACCACGCGGCCGTCGTAGCTGGCTGGCAGCGTGATGTCCTGGCCGTGTGCAGCGTAGCTGCTGGCAGCCTTGATGAAATACAAAGGCTCTTCGGGTATGGACAGGTTTTGTTTGGTAGCCTGCGCATAAAAATTGTTCCACAAACCAATGAACTTGCCCGGCACACATGGCAAGCCCACTTCTACATCAGTCAGGCCCAGCTGTGCGCCGGTACTGTGAGGCGAAGCAAACATGTCACCTGAGTGCACATCAATCCGGTCGCCGTTGAGCACGCCAAAACCTGCTTGCCCCGAATGCGAAAAACTTATCCATTGCGCCATGGAATCTCCAGAAAAAGGCGGGTTACCTGGGTGACTTCAGGCGAGCCATCAAGCTGCCCACCAGGGGCCAGACCAGCATCAGCAATGCCAGGCATGTGATGCTGGCTACCAGTGGATTCGACACAAACACCAGCATGGAGCCGCTGGAGCCCAGCAGAGACTGGCGAAACGCGTTTTCAGCCATGTCGCCCAGAACCAGCGCCAGCACCAGCGGTGCCAGTGGGTAGTCCAGCTTTTTGAACACATAGCCCATCACGCCAAAGCCCAGCATCAGCCACACGTCAAACATGGAGCTGTGTACGGTGTACGCACCGACAGCGCAAATGACCAGAATCACAGGCGCGATGATCGAGAACGGAATACGCAGAATCGCGGCAAACCAGGGCACCGTCAGCAGCACCACAATCAGCCCGGCGATGTTGCCCAGGTACATGCTGGCAATCAGGCCCCAGACAAAGTCTTTTTGCTCTACAAACAGCAGCGGGCCAGGTTGCAGACCCCAGACCAGCAAACCACCCAGCAGTACAGCAGCCGTCGGTGAGCCGGGTATGCCCAGCGTCAGCATCGGCAGCAGGGCGGCAGTGCCAGCGGCATGTGCAGCGGTTTCGGGGGCAATCACACCCTCGATTTCGCCCTTGCCAAAGTTTTTACCATTGGGAGAAAACCGCTTGGCGATGCCGTAACCCATGAACGATGCCGGGGTGGCCCCGCCCGGCGTGATGCCCATCCAGCAACCGACCAGCGCGCTGCGCACGGAGGTCATCCAGTATTTGGGCAGTTTTTTCCAGGTTTCCAGCACCACCTTGGAATCAATCCGGGCCGACTTGCC
>JBBRMH010000193.1:0-6665 GCA_038230935.1 Burkholderiales bacterium
AGCTACGTTGCAGTTTATGTTGCCATCGTTCGTTTTAAAATCCCGAAATGGTTGCGTCGTTGACGAGTCCATTAAAATCCATTACCCCGTCTTCTTTTTTCATGGTCTTCAGCCTGAGTCATTTAGTTAATATCCAGAGTCAGATTGAAAAGCTTCAAAAGCAGGCGTCTGAAATCAAGGCCAGGGAATTCCACACAACAGTCGCCGATATCCGCGAAAAAATGCAGGCTTTCGGTATCACTGTCAAAGACCTTCAGAAGGCCAGATCGTCGAAAAAAGTGGCGGTACAGTTGCCTGCCAAAAAGCGTGCGTCTGCCAGTGCCAAAAAAGCCGCTGGTGCGCCAGTCGCTGCCAAATACCGTGGTCCTGAAGGCCAGACCTGGACCGGCCGGGGTCTAAAGCCACGCTGGATGGTCGCACTGATTGCGCAGGGGCATACCAAAGAAGAATTCATCATCGAGGCTTGAATTGCCCAAGCCAGCGTATTGAAGCTGTTTAAGTTATCAGCATCGCCTCCGGCATGCCAGGCCCGCCCTTACCCTCACGCCCATGACCTCCAAGACTGACCCTGACCTTTCCCACATTGGCCCGCGCGACAAGGCTGAAATTCTCGCGCAAGCGTTGCCCTACATCCGTAAATTTCATGGCAAAACCCTGGTCATCAAATATGGCGGCAATGCCATGACCGACCCTGAACTGCAAGCTGACTTTGCCGAAGACGTGGTGCTCTTGAAGCTGGTGGGCATGAATCCGGTCGTGGTGCATGGCGGTGGCCCGCAGATTGAAGCGGCGCTCAACCGCCTGGGCAAAAAAGGCCAGTTCATCCAGGGCATGCGCGTGACCGATGAAGAAACCATGGAAGTGGTCGAGTGGGTGCTGGCAGGCCAGGTGCAGCAGGATATCGTTGGCCTTATCAATCAGGCCGGCGGCAAGGCAGTGGGCCTGACGGGACGCGACGGTGGTTTGATACGCGCCCAGAAACTTCACATGCCAGACAAGGACGACCCGTCAAAGGAGCATGACATCGGCTTCGTCGGTGAGATCGTCAGCATTGACCCGAGCGTGGTCAAAGCCCTGCAGGACGACGCTTTCATACCGGTGATCAGCCCGATTGGTTTTGGTGCAGACAACGAGAGCTACAACATCAACGCCGATGTGGTGGCAGGCAAGCTGGCCATTGTGCTCAAGGCTGAAAAACTGGTGCTGCTGACCAATACCCCTGGCGTCCTCGACAAGGCTGGCACCCTGCTGACAGATCTGACCGCACGCGAGATTGATGCGCTGTTTGCGGATGGCACCATTTCGGGCGGCATGCTGCCCAAAATCGCAGGTGCGCTTGATGCTGCCAAAAGCGGCGTTAACTCGGTCCACATCATTGACGGGCGCGTACCGCACGCCATGCTGCTTGAAATTTTGACCGAGCAGGCTTACGGGACGATGATCCGGTCGCATTAACCACATCAGGGCACATCAGCGTTATTTGACGACTGATCTAAATCCGCCCAAGCAGCGTGGCAAGTATCAACCCGAGGTTGCCCATGCGTGTCTGGCGGTAAATGCCTGACTTGTAAACGCCATGCAGTCTGCCAAAGAAACCCTTTTGCCGGGCTCTTGAGAAAGTCTGGAGAATCCGCTGGTTCTCGGTGGTCAGTTTGGGATTGAGCTTCTGCAATGCCGAAATATTATTCGTGGTCCATTGTTTAAAACGTCCTCGCAGCATTCTGAAAACACTCCTGAAAGGTGCCGTCAGCTCGTGATTTGCCCCAATCAGGTTGTTTTGATGCTGTCGATACTGAAGCGTCGGTAGGGTGTCAAAGTAAACCACGCCACCGCATGCTGTGACCACCAGATAAGTCCACCAGTCGTGCGCCACCACACCCAGGTCTGAACCAGCTTCCATGAGTAACTGGCGTGCCGCATGGTTAAAGACCATGGTATTGCCGCCACCGATATTCTGGGTCAGTGCATTTTGAAAACTCGGGCTGCGCGGCCACGCTTTGGAAAACCCCAAATGCCGGCCTGCTGAATCAATGAGTTCCGAGCGTGCGCAATACAGCGCAGGTTGGTGGGCGGGTACGGTGTCAAGCCATTGCAAGGCCTGTGCAATTTTGTTGTTATTCCAGATGTCATCCTGGTCAGCGTAGGCGTAGTGATCGGCCTGGCCATCGTATTTGCACACCAGGGATAAAAAATTCGCTGCAAAGCCTTTGCGGGGACCCGCAATCAGTGTCATCTGGCCTGGGTTCAGGCTGGTCCGGCAGCGTTCCAGCAGTAAAAGTGTGTCGTCCTTCGAGCCGTCATCCGATACCCACAGTTGCCAATCCGTGTGAGTTTGATGCTTGAATGACGCGAGCTGCTCTGGCAGAAAAGTCTCACCGTTCATGGTGCAAAGTAAAATGGCAACCCGGCTCCCGAGTGTGGTTTTTGTCGTGTCTGCCCTACCTTGTGAATTCATCATGCAGCTCAGGTCTGTGGTGTTTTTGCAGTCCATCGATCAGTCTTTCTCAAATCAGGCGCTCACAGTCAGACGTACAGCAGCTTTGTTTTATGCAGCTTTGTCCATAAAAAAGTTTGTTCTGTTTCATGATTCAGTGCGGTCTTTAACTTTTTTATGCATATCTGTTTTGTCATCACGACGCCATTTGCATTAAATGCTTTTGTAGCGCCTGTCATTCGCGCTCTGGTGAGAAGTGGCCAGAAGGTGACGGTGGTGGTCAATACAGATGCCGGCCCGGTCTCTGGCGAGCTTTTGGCGATTGTCCAGGTCATTCATCTTGATATTGCACGTCAGATTTCCTTGCACAAGGATATTACCGCCTTGTGGGTTTTGTTCAGAATTCTTCACACCCAGCGATTTGACATTGTTCACAGCATCACGCCCAAAGCGGGGCTGCTGGCGATGACGGCTTCACGCCTTGTTCGCATCAAACTTCGTGTTCACACCTTTACCGGACAGGTGTGGGCAACGCGCCGTGGGCCGCTGCGTTACTTGTTGCGTGGTCTTGACCAGTGGCTTGCGCACTGTGCCAATGCGTTGCTGGTGGACAGTTTCTCGCAGCGCCAGTTCATGGTGGACCAGGGTATCACCCGTCTTGAGCGCCTTCATGTATTGGGGCGGGGTTCTATTTCTGGTGTGGACACGGCACGGTTTTCCCCCAATGCGGCGTGGCGGCGAGACATCCGTGACGCCCTGGGGATTCCTGGCGACGCGTCGGTACTTTTGTATGTGGGCCGGATGCATGTTGAAAAGGGCCTGGTGGAACTGGCGCAGTCGTTCGCCCAGGTTGCTCCCAGATTTCCGAAGGCTTATTTGCTGCTGGTGGGGCCGGACGAGGGTGCTTTGGGCTTGATGTCCGCCGCACTTGCGCCTTTTGGCGACCGTGTCAAGACGCTTGGGCTGACTGCATGTCCAGAAAAGTACATGGCTGCAGCTGATATTTTTTGCCTGCCCAGTTATCGGGAAGGGTTCGGGCTGTCCCTGATCGAGGCAGCTTCCATGGGGCTGCCTTGCGTGGCATCCAGAATATACGGGGTGACAGATGCCGTAGTCGATGGACAAACCGGTTTTCTGGTACCTGTGCGAGACGCCGCAGGTTTCGCCGATGCTGTTGAACGACTGCTGAGTCAACCGGCGTTGGCACAAACCATGGGTGCAGCAGCGCGTCAGCGGGTCATCGCAGAATTCTCGCAAGAGGTTTTGGTGCGGGCGTGGCTAGAGTTTTACGATGCCCAACTGGCCACATTGAAGCCACCACACTGATTCAGGCACGCCATACGCCTTGAAACTTTGACCGGACAGGCTTGCGGGACGATGATCCGTTCGCATTGGATTTTGCTACTTTTTTTGTAGCGCATAGCCCATGTGTTTAATGCCCCAGCAGCACTTTTGGCTCAAACTTTGAGCGCTTGGTGCTGAAGAAAGCCTTCACATTGCGCACATTGGCGTTCCCGGTAAAAAGCCGCTGCGTCAGTGCCAGGTAATGTGGCATGTCCGCTACGTGCACCAGCAAGATGAAATCCGGGCCAGGCGACACCCGGTAGCACTGCTGCACAGCGCTCTCCAGTATCACCTTTTCCTCAAAAGCTTCAAGTTGCCCGGCACCCTGACGGTCCAGCGTGATTTCAATGATGGCGCTCAGACCGTGCCCCAGCAGCGCAGACAGTTTGTCGGGGTTCAGCAGTGCAATCTGGCGTTCAATCAAGCCTGCCTCATGAAGGCGTTTAACGCGCCGCAAACAGGTCGGTGGCGAGATATGTACACGCTCTGCCAAGGCCTGATTGCTAAGCGATGCATCGGATTGCAGTACTTCCAACAGTTTAAGATCTGTTAAATCCAGGTTCTCCGAACGGATTTTTATGTCGTTTTGTTCCATTTATCAAATAATAATGGAATAAAAGTTAAATTTATTTAATTCATGAAATTTAATTTCATTAAATATAGAAAAATAGATATTCAGAAAAATAAGTAACGCGTAGGATCAGCACATTCATTTTTACAGGAGTGCTTGTATGTGTGGCATCGTTGCAGCGGTTTCTACAAGAAATATCGTTCCCATCCTGGTGCAGGGCCTGCAGCGGCTTGAATACCGTGGCTATGACTCCTGTGGCGTTGCCGTCTATGCCAATGGCCTGCAACGCGCCCGCAGCACCTCCCGCGTGGCCGAGTTGCAGGCGCAGGTGACCGCTGACCATCTCGCAGGCGGAACGGGCATTGCCCACACGCGCTGGGCTACCCATGGCGCGCCAGCTGTGCATAACGCCCACCCGCACTTCAGCCACGGCCCGGGGGCTGATCCGACCAGCCGCGCCGGCCGGGTGGCGCTGGTGCACAACGGCATCATTGAAAACCACGAAGAACTGCGCAGCGCACTGCAGGCCAAAGGCTATGTGTTCAACAGCCAGACTGATACCGAGGTGATTGTTCACCTGGTCGATAGCCTGTATGACGGTGATTTGTTTGAAGCCGTTAAGCTGGCTGTTGCCCAGCTGCACGGTGCGTACGCGATTGCCGCATTTTGCAAGGACGAGCCGACGCGGGTGGTGGGTGCGCGTTCGGGCTCGCCGCTGATCCTTGGCGTGGGTAAAGAGCATTCCGAATGTTTCCTGGCCAGCGACGCGATGGCGCTGGCAGGCGTGACAGACCAGATCGTGTACCTTGAAGAAGGCGACCTGGTGGACATTCAGCTGGGTAAATACTGGGTGTTTGACAAGCAGCATAAAGCTGTACAGCGCGCCGTTAAAACCGTGCAGGCCCACAGCGGCGCGGCAGAACTCGGCCCTTACCGCCATTACATGCAAAAAGAAATTTTCGAGCAGCCCACAGCCATTGCCAACACACTTGAAGGCGTCAACGCCATCGTGCCCGAACTGTTTGGTGATGGCGCTTACCGGGTCTTCAAAGACATCGACTCGGTGCTGATTCTGGCCTGTGGCACCAGTTACTACAGCGGTTGCACCGCCAAGTACTGGCTCGAATCGATTGCCAAAATCCCGACGCAGGTAGAAGTGGCCAGTGAGTACCGCTATCGCGAGTCAGTGCCCAATCCGCGCACGCTGGTGGTCACTATCACGCAAAGCGGCGAGACCGCTGACACCCTGGCCGCGCTGCGCCACGCGCAAAGTCTGGGCATGACGCAAACCCTGACGATTTGCAATGTAGCCACCTCCGCCATGGTGCGCGAATGCAAGCTGGCCTATATCACGCGGGCCGGCGTTGAGATTGGTGTGGCCTCTACCAAAGCCTTCACGGCGCAATTGGTAGGCCTGTTTTTACTGACCCTGGCGCTAGCCCAGTCCAAGGGCCATCTGAGCGAGGAACAAGAAGCCGCGCACATCAAAGCCATGCGCCACCTGCCCACGGCACTGTCTGCTGTTCTGGCGCTGGAGCCGCAGGTCATTAGCTGGGCTGAAGACTTTGCAAAAATGGAAAATGCGCTGTTTCTGGGTCGCGGCCTGCACTACCCGATTGCGATGGAAGGTGCCCTCAAGCTCAAGGAAATCAGCTACATCCACGCCGAGGCCTACCCGGCAGGCGAGCTCAAGCACGGCCCGCTGGCCCTGGTGACCAGCGCCATGCCCGTGGTGGCTGTCGCCCCGAACGACAGCCTGCTTGAAAAGCTCAAAAGCAATCTGCAGGAGGTGCGCGCCCGGGGCGGCGTGCTGTATGTGCTGGCCGATGCCGACAGCCGCCTGGGCAACAGTGAAGGCATACACGTCATCCGCATGCCCGAAAACTATGGCGCGCTCAGCCCGCTGCTGCACGTGGTGCCGCTGCAACTGCTGGCCTACCACACGGCGTGCGCCCGTGGTACCGATGTGGACAAGCCGCGCAATCTGGCCAAGAGTGTGACGGTGGAGTGAGCTGCAATGCGTCAGCAAGGGGTTGATCCGCGCAATCAAAGTCGTAAACAAACAATTAAAGTCGTACACAGCGGCATTGTTCTGATCGGTTCAATGTGCGGGTCGACTATCAAAGAGGTCAGCCGCCGACTGTTTGATAGCGCCAGTCGATTTGAAACAGAAATCAGTTTCATGTGATCATATACCCCGTCGCAGCTGGCCGCTCTTTCGGGCACGGGCGGTGTTGCGAAGCGTCATTGAATCGATGAAACAGGAGACCGTGCAGTGAGCCAAGTCCATCCCCAAGCGCGCACCACACCGCGTAC
>JBBRMH010000194.1:0-6627 GCA_038230935.1 Burkholderiales bacterium
GTGCCGGAGTCTGGCCAAAGCAAGCTGCACCTGCACGCCGCGCTTGTTGCCCAGCAGCTCATGCCATTCGTCAAACACCACTGTCTTCACGCTGCCCAGCACTTCGCGGGCATCCGCGCGGGAGAGCATCACCGACAGGCTTTCGGGCGTAGTGACCAGCACCGTCGGCAAGCGCCGGTTTTGCGCGCTGCGCTCGCCCGCTGCGGTGTCGCCACTGCGCGCGCCAATGGTCCAGGGCTTGAACTGCCCGTCGGCCTGCAAGTCACCGAGCACCCGTTGCAGCGCACCCAGCGTGTCGGCGGCCAGCGCGCGCATCGGCGTGATCCAGATCACCGTCAGGGCAGTTGCTGGAGCAGGCCGCTTTGACGCTACGTTTTTGATAGCTGCCAGCGCAGGTGTTGCGTGCGCTGGAGCCATAAAACGCATCAAAATACCCAGCCAGACCGCATAGGTTTTGCCAGAGCCGGTGGTGGCATGCAGCAAACCGGACTGGCCTTGCGCGATAGCCCTCCACACTTCACGCTGAAAAGCGCTGGGTCGCCAGCCGCGCATGGCAAACCAGGCATCGACCGCCTTGATGCTCAAACTGCCCCTGGGCTTGCCAGCCGACTTCTGCACAGGGCTTGGCACTGCAGCTGGCTTTGTGGATGACGTGACAGGCTTGGGAGGCAACATTTGACTATGTTACTGTTGCAGCTTGTTGTGAAGGAGCCCGCCCGCCATGAAAGCCCGTTTTTCAAGCCTGCTGTTTGCAGCGTTTATCAGTGTCTTTGTCGTCGCGCCCCTGAGCGGCTGCGGCTACAACCAGTTCCAGAGCCTGGACGAACAAACCAAATCGGCCTGGGCTGAAGTGCTCAACCAGTACCAGCGCCGGGCAGACCTGGTGCCCAACATTGTGGCCACCGTCAAGGGTGAAGCGTCTTTTGAGCAGGACACGCTGACCAAGGTGGTAGAAGCCCGGGCCAAGGCGACATCCATCCAGGTCACCCCCGAAACACTGAACAACCCCGAGGCTTTCAAGAAGTTTCAGGCAGCACAGGGCGAGCTGACGTCCAGCCTGTCACGCTTGCTGGTGGTCAGTGAGCGCTATCCCAACCTCAGGGCCAACCAGGGCTTTCAGGATTTGCGGGTGCAACTTGAAGGCACTGAAAACCGCATCACTGTGGCGCGCAACCGCTACATCAAGACCGTGCAGGACTACAACATTCTGACGCGCAGCTTTCCAAACAACCTGACGGCGATGATTTTCAGCTACAGCGTCAAGCCGAACTTCACCGTCGATAACGAAGCACAGATCAGCAAACCGCCGAGTGTGAATTTCGACAAAAAATAGGTCACGGGGTCCAACACGGGATCGGATGTCCGGACGCAGAAGGCGCAAAGGTGACGCAAAGAGCGCAAAAGCAAAACCGGAAAACAAGGGTTTCAATTTGCTTCTACACCTTGGCGACTTCTGCGAGACCTTTGCGTATTCTGCGTCCGGAAGTCCGCATTTTCTGGCCCAGCCCGGTAGTTATAGAAATAAGGTCAAAAGTGCCCCCAGCCCAATCCTTACATGCACGAGCAGCTACATTTTTTATAGCGCTTGTCGTCAGCCTGGCGGCACTGGTCCCAGGCGTTCAGGCACAAGACCTGCAGCCTGTACCCGCCTTGAGCGCCCATGTGATGGACCAAACCGGCACGCTGGACGCCGCCCAGCTGCAGGCGCTGGAAGCGAAACTCACCGCGTTCGAGCAAAGTCGGGGCTCACAGATAGTGATTCTCATGGTCGCCAGCACGCTGCCCGAAGACATCACCGACTACACCCAGCGCGTGGGCGACAGCTGGAAAATCGGGCGCAAGGACATCGGTGACGGCCTGCTGCTGGTGGTGGCCAAAAACGACCGCAAGGTGCGCATTGCCACCACCAAAACGCTCGAAGGTGCGCTGCCCGACCTGGCCACCAAACAGATCATTGACAACGCCATCACGCCGCGCTTCAAGCAGGGCGACTTTGCCGGGGGCTTGAGTGCAGCGGCAGACCAGATCATGGCGCGTATCAGCGGGGACAATTTAGCCGCACCCTCTGAGAAATCACGCGGCTCAAAACGTCAGGGCATCGCCGGTTTCCAGTGGACCGATCTGGCGGTATTCTTGTTTTTTGCCGTACCGATTGGTGCGCGGGTACTGGGCAGCGTCATTGGCCGCAAGGCAGGCGCTGTGGCCACGGGTGGCGTTGTAGGTGTGCTGGCGTGGCTTTTTACCAGCAGCGCGCTGCTGGCGGGTGGTGCAGCGGTCATTGGCATTATGTTTGCGCTGATTGCAAGCCTGGGCTCGTTTGGCAGCGCTCTGGGCGGCTCAGGGCGCGGTGGCGGCTGGGGTGGTGGTGGCGGATTTGGCGGTGGCCGCAGTGGCGGGGGCGGATTCAGCAGTGGAGGCGGGGGTAATTTCGGCGGTGGCGGCTCTTCTGGAAGCTGGTGAGCAAGCGTATGAACAAACTCTCATGCATTGTCAAACACCTGTGGCTGGATGAATCAGACAGCCACCGCGCCTTGCCGCCCGAACTGCTGGGCCGCCTGACCCAGCGCGTCGCTGCCAGCGAAGCGCGTCACACCGGGCAGATACGCATCTGCGTCGAGGCATCGCTGCCCTGGAGTTATGTGCGCCGGTTGAACGCCGCAACCCCCATGGCGCAGCTCAGCCGCGAACGTGCGGTGATGCTGTTTGGAAAACTGCACGTCTGGGACACCGAGCACAACAACGGGGTGCTGATCTACCTGCTGCTGGCCGAGCGCGCCATTGAAATCGTGGCGGACCGCCAGCTCAACGGCCATGTCGCGCCGCAGGACTGGGCGGCCATGACCGGGCGCATGGCAGCGGCTTTCAGGCAAGGCCGGTTTGAAGACGGGCTGACGCAGGCGCTGGAAGAGGTGTCTGCGCTGCTTGTGATGCACTTTCCAGCGGTGACGGGCAAGCCCGGCATCAACGAGCTGCCCAATGAGCCAGTGATGGCCTGAGGGTATCAGCCCGGTACGTTGTTGTAGCACCGGTTGCGAACGAATCCTTCAGCGGGCTGCTGAACTTCCTTTTTGAAAAGCATCGAGCTTTTGCTGCAAACCAATATTGACACTGCCGAGCATCTTGATGTTTTGATTGGCCTCACGCAGGCGGTCCGACAGCCGCTTGGAAATGGCCAGTATCAAACGGGCGGCCACGGCGGGGTTGTCCTTGATGAGGTCCAGCACGGCTTCGCGTGACAATACAGCGACCTCAAGCTCCGTGATGGCAGCGCAGGTGGCCGAGCGCGGTGCGCCATCGAGCAGGCCCATCTCGCCAATCAGGCTGCCCGGCCCGATACATGACATCACGATGCCACCGTCAGCCGAAGCCATTTCACTTTCAACCGACACCTCGCCTTCGAGGATAAGCACCATGAAATCGGTATGAACTACCTCACCCTCTTCAATGAACACCGCGCCTTGTTGCACCTGGCGGAACTGCATGGCACTGACCACCGTGCGGGCATCTGCCTTGCTCAAGTCCGCGAGATAGGTGGGCGTGAGAAGCAACAAGGCCGCTTGTTCTTTGTAATCGATGCTCATGGGGGGAGTGTTGCAGTAAAGGAGATGTCGCGATTGTAAGAGGCCGGTAAGAGGCCGCAATGAAAAAGCCTCAACCGGGTGGTTGAGGCTTTGGCTGTTTGTTCACGCTGCAGGTGACAAAAAAACAGTCTTTATTTTTTGGACCGGAACTTGCGCAGCGCAGCGATTTGGGCCGCCATCACAGCCAGTTCTGATTGCGCCATGGCAATGTCAATGTCGCCTTTGGCGTTTTTCAGCGCTTCTTCTGCCGCCGCTTTGGCCGCCACAGCTTTGGCTTCATCGAGGTCTTTGCCGCGAATCGCCGTGTCACTCAGCACCGTGACCGAATTGGGCTGCACTTCAAGCAGGCCACCGGCCACAAACACAAACTCTTCCGTGCCATCGGCCTTTTCAATGCGCACGGCACCCGGTTTGATGCGGGTAATCAGCGGTGTGTGGCGTGGGTAAATGCCCAGCTCGCCCGCCTCGCCTGGCAAGGCCACAAAGCGGGCTTCGCCTGAGAAAATCAGTTCTTCTGCGGAAACAACATCGACACGAATGGTACTCATGAGCAACTCCAATGTAAAAAGGTGTGGGGAAAGTTGGCAGTTGAGATGAGCCGCTAGGCGGCGCACGGAAATGTGTAAGTACACATTGAGTACGCCAACAAAGCGGATCGCTCAAATGCCGGCTTTACTACACCTTTTTGGCTTTCTCGAAAGCCTCGTCAATGGTGCCGACCATGTAGAAGGCCTGCTCGGGCAAATGGTCACACTCACCAGCAACAATCATCTTGAAGCCGCGAATGGTTTCAGCCAGGCTGACGTACTTGCCGGGCGAGCCAGTGAACACTTCAGCCACATGGAAAGGCTGGCTCAAAAAACGCTGGATCTTGCGAGCGCGGGCCACGGCCAGCTTGTCTTCAGGGGCCAACTCGTCCATGCCCAGAATCGCAATGATGTCGCGCAACTCTTTGTAGCGCTGGAGCGTGCCCTGCACGGCGCGTGCGGTGGCGTAGTGATCTTCACCCACCACGTTCGGGTCGAGCTGGCGGCTGGTCGAGTCCAGCGGGTCAACTGCAGGATAGATACCCAGCGATGCGATGTCACGGGACAGCACCACAGTCGAGTCCAGGTGAGCAAACGTGGTCGCAGGTGACGGGTCGGTCAAGTCATCGGCAGGAACGTAAACGGCCTGAATCGAGGTGATGGAACCGACTTTGGTCGAGGTAATACGCTCTTGCAGGCGACCCATTTCTTCAGCCAGCGTCGGCTGGTAACCCACAGCGGATGGCATGCGGCCCAGCAGCGCGGACACTTCGGTACCGGCCAGGGTGTAGCGGTAAATGTTGTCCACAAAGAACAGCACGTCACGGCCTTCGTCACGGAAGGATTCGGCAATCGTCAGGCCGGTCAGCGCCACGCGCAGACGGTTGCCGGGTGGCTCGTTCATCTGGCCATAGACCATGGCCACTTTGGACTGCTCCAGGTTCTCCAGGTTCACGACGCCGGAGTCGGCCATCTCGTGATAGAAGTCATTGCCTTCACGTGTACGCTCACCCACACCGGCAAACACGGACAGACCCGAATGCGCCTTGGCAATGTTGTTGATGAGTTCCATCATGTTCACGGTCTTGCCCACGCCAGCGCCGCCGAACAGACCCACCTTGCCGCCTTTGGCAAACGGGCACACCAGGTCAATCACCTTGATGCCGGTTTCCAGCAGCTCTTGCGAGGGGCTGAGCTCGTCATACGCAGGGGCTTTGCGGTGAATCGGTGCAGTCAGGGTCTGGTCCACCGGGCCACGCTCGTCAATCGGTGCGCCCAGCACGTCCATGATGCGGCCCAGAGTGGCCTTGCCAACGGGAACGGTGATGTTCGCACCCGTGTTGTAAACAATGTTGCCGCGGCGCATGCCGTCCGACGTGCCGAGCGCAATGGTACGCACCACGCCGTCACCGAGCTGCTGCTGGACTTCAAGCGTCAGGGTTGAGCCTTCCATCTTGAGCGCGTCATAAATTTTCGGCATCTGGTCACGCGCAAATTCCACGTCAACCACTGCGCCAATACACTGCACAATCTTGCCCTGAGCATGCTTGCTTGTTACTTGATTCTCTTGAGCCATGATGAGATCCTATGGGTTCTTTAATCTTTAATTCGGGTGTGCAGGCTGAGGCTTTTAAACCGCTGCAGCACCGCTGACGATTTCCGAAAGTTCTTTCGTGATCGCTGCCTGACGCGTTTTGTTGTACACCAGCTTGAGCTCGCCAATCACACTGCCAGCGTTGTCGGTCGCAGCCTTCATGGCCACCATGCGGGCGGACTGCTCGGATGCCATGTTTTCAGCCACAGCCTGATAGACCAGTGCTTCCACGTAACGCACCAGCAAATCGTCAATCACTGTTTGAGCATCCGGCTCATAGATGTAGTCCCAGCCGTGATGGTCTTTGTCAGCCTGCAGACGGTCTGACGTCAGGGGCAGCAGTTGCTCCACCACAGACTCCTGGCGCATCGTGTTGATGAACTTGGTGTAGCACAGGTACACGGTCTTGAGCTTGCCTTCGCTGTACGCATCGAGCAACACCTTGACCGGGCCAATCAGCTTGTCCAGGTGCGGTTTGTCACCCAGCTGCGTTGCATGCGCCACGACCTTGACGCCCACGCGATTGAAAAAACTCAGGCCTTTGTTGCCAATGGCGACAGCCTGCGCTTCATGGCCTGCGGCCTGCATATCCTTGAGCTTGAGCGTCACTGCACGCAGCACGTTGGTGTTCAATCCGCCACACAAACCCTTGTCGGTCGTCACCACAATAAACCCGGCAGCCGTGGCGTCGTTGGACTCCATGAATGCGTGGGTGTATTCAGGGTTGGCCTGCGACAGGTTGGCCGTGATGTTGCGGATTTTGTCGCTGTACGGACGGGCGGCGCGCATCCGCTCCTGCGCCTTGCGCATTTTGGAAGCCGCCACCATTTCCATGGCCTTGGTGATCTTTTTGGTGTTTTCCACCGACTTGATCTTGCCTCTAATTTCCTTGCCTGCGGCCATCAGTGATCTCCGTTGGTGTCAA
>JBBRMH010000195.1:0-6450 GCA_038230935.1 Burkholderiales bacterium
CCCTATGTACATCGGTAGTGTGCATTTTGCTGTGGCCGGGCGCGATATTTTTCTCATCTTGCACAAGCGTGCCAGCTTTGTGCAGCAGACAATTGCTTTGGTAGCACTTTTTTTGCTCTGCTTCAATGCGTAAGTCCTGATGGGTATTTTGTGGCGGTATTCGCCCCAAATTTATGGATTGATGCGTTGTTATTCCATTTTCATATCAATACGGTATGTTGTTGCTTTGCTTTGCTTTGCCGTGCCAAAGCACTGTCTGCAGCTTCGCGCCTGATCTCCTTTCGATCTGAAAACGGAATTATTCCCAGCGGTCAGAATTTTGACAATTGAAAAATCTGAAAATTAAAGGACGTAAAAAAACCCGCTTTGTACTGGCGTACTGCGGGTTTTTTGCAGCTGCAGTCAATCAACTGCAGCAAAGAACAAGCTGAATTACTTCAGCTTGATTTCCTTGTATTCCACATGCTTGCGTGCTTTCGGATCAAACTTCATGATCAGCATTTTTTCAGGTGTGGTTTTCTTGTTTTTGGTGGTCGTGTAAAAGTGACCTGTGCCGGCAGTTGATTCCAGCTTGATTTTCTCGCGTGCGCCTTTTGCCATGTCAGTTCTCCTTAAACTTCACCACGGGCACGGAGATCCACCAGGATCGCATCGATGCCTTTTTTGTCGATCAAACGCAGACCAGCTGTCGTCAGACGCAGACGCACCCAGCGGTTTTCGGTCTCGACCCAAAAGCGGCGGTACTGCAGATTAGGCATGAACCGGCGCTTGGTTTTGTTGTTTGCGTGAGAAACATTGTTTCCCACCATCGGGCCTTTGCCCGTTACCTGACAGACGCGTGCCATGCGCACTCTCCGTAAAAAATAAGAAATCGGATGCCAATACCTTTGCAGGTGAAAAGCTTAGCCTAAGATTATAACCTGAAAGTTATTGGTGTCCAGACACCATGCAAGCTCACGTTTCGCACATGGCGCTTTGTGGCTAAGCTCAGGTGGTTTGTTCCAGAAAGCGTTGCGCATCGAGCGCGGCCATGCAGCCGGTTCCCGCACTCGTGATGGCCTGCCGGTAAACGTGATCCTGCACATCACCCGCCGCAAATACACCGGGCACGCTGGTCATGGTGGCAAAGCCCTGCAATCCGGTTTTGGTGATGATGTAGCCATCCTTCATGTCCAGCTGGCCTGCAAAAATATCGGTGTTGGGCTGGTGGCCAATGGCAATAAAGCAGCCTTTGAGTTCGATGTCCTGCATCGAGTCATCGGTGGTACTTTTCAGCCGTACGCCCGTTACACCGCCTGCGTCGCCGAGTACCTGCTCCAGTGTGTTGAACGTCTTCAGGACGATCTTGCCTGACTTGACCTTTTCATTGAGCTTGTCCACCAGAATGGCTTCGGCCTTGAACTTGTCGCGGCGGTGAACCAGATAGACCTTGCTGGCGATGTTGGACAGGTACAGGGCTTATTCAACAGCCGTGTTGCCACCACCGACCACGCACACGTCCTGCTCGCGGTAGAAAAAACCATCGCAGGTGGCACAGCCCGACACGCCGCGGCCCATGAAGGCGGTTTCTGATTCCAGGCCCAGGTATTTGGCTGAAGCACCGGTGGCAATGATCAGGGTGTCGCAGGTGTAGGTGCCGCTGTCGCCCGTGAGCGTGAAGGGGCGCTGCGTGACATCAACCTGGTTGATATGGTCGAAAATAATTTCTGTGTTGAAGCGTTCGGCATGTTCCAGAAAGCGTTGCATCAGTTCTGGCCCCTGCACGCCATGCACATCGGCTGGCCAGTTATCGACGTCAGTGGTGGTCATGAGCTGCCCGCCCTGGGCGATGCCTGTCACCAGCACCGGGTTGAGGTTGGCCCGGGCCGCATACACAGCG
The DNA here is from genome assembly GCA_038230935.1 of Burkholderiales bacterium. Lineage (GTDB taxonomy): Bacteria > Pseudomonadota > Gammaproteobacteria > Burkholderiales > Burkholderiaceae_C > Polaromonas. Next base: position 1,880 of record JBBRMH010000195.1, read on the forward strand.
GCGGTGTAACCGGCGGGGCCGGAGCCCAGGATAAGAACTTTCGAGTGTTTCATTGTTAAAACCTGATGAATAAAGCAAGGGAGTTCAGTTAAAGTTGATAGCCCCTGCTGCTGGCGAAGTGACTTGAACCGCCCGGCCAGCTTGGGGTCAATAACCTGTTTGACTGAGTGAATGCCTGATTGTAGATATTCAGTGTCGCCCTGCCGAAGGCGGGCCCAGAGGAAAAATCCATGTCCACGATAGTCTCCAACCTTGAACTTCTTCGCCGGGTACCTCTTTTTTCAATGCTGTCGGTGGGGCAGGCAGAGGCTATCTCCGAGTCTGTCATCAAGTCCAGGTTCAAGCGCGGTGAGTCGATTGTCGAGCAGGGGAAAAAATCAAATGCACTGTCTATCATCCTGACAGGTCGTGCCCGCGTCATGGCCACTGATTCACGTGGACGGGAGGTGATTCTCGCGACGCTGCATCCGGGCGACTACATTGGCGAGATGAGCCTGATTGACAACGAACCCCACTCGGCGACAGTGCGCGCAGAAATACAGACCGATGTGCTTGTATTGGGGCGCACGGAGTTTGCAAAGTGCCTGTCTGAAAACTCTTCAATGGCCTATGCTGTCATGAAAGGGCTGGTCAAGCGTTTGCGTCATGCCGACAGCAAGATTGAATCGCTGGCATTGATGGATGTTTATGGCCGGGTGACCAAGTCTTTGCTGGAGTTTTCAGTGCCAGATACGCTGGGTAACGCCGTCATCCGTGACAAGGTATCACGGCAGGACCTGTCCAAAATGGTGGGAGCCTCCCGCGAGATGGTCAGCCGCGTGATGAAAGACCTTGAAGATCGCGGTTTTATTGAAACCCGCGCAGATGGCTCTGTACTGGTGAAAGCGCATCTGAACATGTCGTAACAGGTGCGCTGGATATGCTGCAGCACTTTGCAGGTTTGCGGGTGCTGCGGCTCCTCAACTGCGTTAAGCTGTCGCGCAGGCTTATGACTTATTCACCCGATACCCTGAACTCCCGCAATCCCCAGGCAGGCGATGCGCCTGGCGGCGTCAAACGTTTTACCCATGAATTGGTTCTGATTCTGGGGCTGATCGGGCTGGTCTTCTGGCTGGCCGCACTGCTCAGTTATTCCCAGCAGGATGCGGCCTGGTCAACCTCTGGCGGTCTCAATGCGGCTGGCGTGGCGCGCAACTGGGGTGGCCGGCTGGGAGCCTGGCTGGCCGACACCAGTTATTTTCTGCTGGGCTTTTCTGTCTGGTGGCTGCTGGCCGCAGGTGCGCACGCGTGGCTGATGTCCCTGACCCGCTGGCTGCGGGGTCAATCGCCTGAAAGCACCACACCATGGTATTTGAGCCGACTCGCCTTCTGGGTGTGTCTGTTGGTCTTGCTGGCAGCCAGCAGTGGCCTGGAATGGTCGCGTCTGTACCGGTTTGAGGCCCGTCTGCCTGACCATGCTGGCGGCGCGCTTGGTTTTGCAGTAGGCACTGCGGGCGTGAAATGGCTGGGTTTTGCGGGTTCCGGACTGGTGCTGATCGCGCTCGGCGTGATGGCGGTCTCCAATGTGTTCGGGTTTTCTTGGGCGCATACCGCCCAGCGCGTGGGCGAGTGGATTGCCAATCTGGTGGACTCCAGGCGCGAAAAACGCGAGATCGCGCAAGACCAGGCGGCCGGCAAGCGGGCCGCCCGCGAGCGCGAAGAAACGCTGGTCGATGAGCGTATCGAGATCGAAGAACACCACCCGGTGCCCGTCGTCATCGAGCCGATGCTGGTGGATATTCCCAAAAGTGAGCGTGTTTCCAGAGTGCGGCAAAAGCCGATGCTCGCCGAAATATTCGGCTCCAGACTCCCGTCGCTGGATCTGCTCGATCCTGCCTTGCCGCGCCAGGAAAGCGTCGAGCCTGAAACGCTGGAAATGACTTCCCGCCTGATTGAAAAAAAGCTCAAGGACTTTGGTGTGGACGTGCGTGTGGTGGCCGCTGCGCCCGGGCCGGTGATTACACGCTACGAGATTGAGCCGGCCACGGGTGTCAAAGGCTCCCAGGTCGTGAGTCTGGCCAGAGACCTCGCGCGTGCGCTGAGTCTGGTGTCCATCCGTGTGATTGAAACCATTCCTGGTAAAAACTTCATGGCGCTGGAGTTGCCCAATGCCAAGCGCCAGTCCATCCGCTTGAGCGAGATTTTGGGCTCGCAGGTGTACGACGAGGCGACGTCACTGCTCACCATTGCTTTGGGCAAGGACATCGGCGGTATTGCCGTGGTGGCTGACCTGGCCAAAATGCCGCACTGCCTGGTAGCCGGTACCACCGGTTCCGGCAAGTCGGTCGGTATCAACGCCATGATTTTGAGCCTGCTCTACAAGGCCGATGCGCGTGATGTGCGCCTGCTGCTGATCGACCCAAAAATGCTTGAAATGAGCGTGTACGAGGGCATTCCGCATCTGTTGTGCCCGGTAGTGACTGACATGCACAAGGCTGCATGCGGATTGAGTTGGTGCGTCGCCGAGATGGAAAAACGCTACAGGCTCATGAGCAAACTTGGTGTGCGCAATCTGGCAGGCTACAACGTCAAAATTGACGAGGCCCGGGCCAAAGGTGAGCGTATCCACAACCCGTTCAGTCTCACGCCGGACCAGCCTGAACCGCTTGAACGCCTGCCCTACATCGTGGTGGTGATCGATGAGCTGGCCGACCTGATGGTCATGGCAGGCACAAAGGTTGAAGAGCTGATTGCCCGCCTGGCCCAGAAAGCCCGCGCTGCAGGTATTCACCTGGTGCTGGCCACGCAGCGCCCCAGTGTGGACGTGATCACCGGTCTGATCAAGGCCAACATTCCGACGCGGCTGTCCTTTCAGGTCTCCAGCAAAATTGACAGCCGTACCATTCTTGACCAGATGGGTGCCGAAGCACTGCTGGGCATGGGCGACATGCTGTACATGCCCAGCGGCACAGGCTACCCGGTGCGGGTGCATGGCGCTTTTGTCAGCGACGAGGAAGTCCACCGCGTGGTGGCTTACCTGAAGGCACAGAGTGGGCCCAATTACATTGATGGTGTGCTGGAAGACGACACCGATGACAGCGAGGGCGACTTGCGTACCTCAAAGGCCAAAGGTGAGGAAAAAGACCCGATGTATGACCAGGCGGTTGAAATTGTTCTCAAGAATCGCAAGGCCTCCAGCGCACTGCTGTTACGCCACCTGAAAATTGGCTACAACCGCTCCGCCCGCATGCTTGAAGACATGGAAAAAGCCGGGCTGATCAGCGCCGTGTCGAGCGTTGGCCAGCGCAATGTTCTGGTGCCCGCACGGGCCCAATGACGACAAGACTTGCCAGCGTGATCCCCCATACTTTCAGCCATGATGACCCTACCCTTTCCCGAATACAAGGCACCCTTTCAGCGAACCTGGCCGGGCAGATGTCGCCAGATGCTGGCAATGGCTGCCATTGCTATGATTTCAATAGCTGCCAGCGCACAGAATACAAGCGCCAGCGGGCTAAATGGCTTGCAAAGCCTGGAAAACTTTGTCAAAGAGACCCGGAGTGGCCGTGCCACATTCACGCAGGTGGTCACCAGCCCGGCCAAAGAAGGCCAGATCGCCAAAACCAAGACCACCAGCGGCTCGTTTGAGTTTTTGCGTCCCAACCGCTTCAGGTTCTTGTACAAAAAACCGTTCGAGCAAAGCATCGTCTCGGACGGCCAGACGCTGTGGCTCTACGACGTGGACTTGAACCAGGTCACGTCCCGCCCACTGGCGCAAACTTTGAACGGCACCCCGGCTGCGGTGATTGCCGCAGCGGCAGACCTCAAAGGCCTGGAGGCTGATTTCAAGCTCACGGCCCTGCCTGAAAAAGCCGGGTTGCAGTGGGTCCAGGCCATTCCCAAAACAAAAGACGGGCAACTGCAAAGCATCAGTGTGGGTTTTAAAGCCAGCGAGCTGGCCGCGCTGGAGATTCTGGACAGCTTTGGCCAGCGCTCGGTGATGACTTTTAGCCAGTTTGAGGCCAACCCCGCTCTGGCAGCGGCCAGCTTTCAGTTCAAGCCGCCTGCGGGTGCGGATGTAACTAAGCAATAGGCCAGACCACCGCTGGTCAATAGCCGGTCAATAGTCAGTCAACAGCCAGTCAATACCCGGACGCTTGAAATCCCCCATTCCTGCCGTGACCTCTCCAAAGTCCAGAGCAACCCACCTTTCCCAGTCGATTCCCCTGGCCGAGCGTCTGCGCCCGCAAACCCTGAGCGAGGTGATCGGCCAGCAGCATCTGCTGGGCGAAGGCATGCCGCTGCGCATTGCGTTTGAGTCGGGCCAGCCGCACAGCTGCATTTTGTGGGGACCGCCCGGTGTCGGCAAAACCACGATTGCCCGGCTGATGGCCAGCAGTTTTGAGGCGCATTTCATCACCATTTCAGCCGTGCTGGGCGGTATCAAGGAAATTCGTGAGGCGGTCGAGCAGGCCAGCGTCTGGCAGGGGCAGGGCGACGGGCACGGAAAACGCACGATCGTGTTTGTCGATGAAGTGCATCGCTTTAACAAAAGCCAGCAGGACGCATTTTTGCCGCATGTTGAAAGCGGC
>JBBRMH010000196.1:0-6288 GCA_038230935.1 Burkholderiales bacterium
GATTCAGCAGCGCGCCACCTGCACTCATTGCTGGGCTCATCTGCGGCCGTGTCTGCAAGCCGCGTCAACGCGCTGGTTTCAAGCATGGAGCAATCGCTCAAGGCTGGCGACGTGGCGCATGTTTTGCAGGCGCTGCCCCGGCTGGCGCGCAGGCTGGAGGCTTTTGCACTGGCGGCAGCAGCAGCTGGGTTTTGAGGGTTTGCCGTCCGCCTGGCAGGCGCTCAGGTCAGTCACTGCCTCATGCCGCCATATTTGGTAACTACTCAGGTACCAGGGCGAAGTTTCCAGCGCAAAGACGCAAAAGCGCAAAGAACGCGAAGTCAAAAATTCAATGGACTGGCTTGGCGAGCTTTGCATCTTTGCGGCTTTGCGCTGGAAGTTCAGTTTGGTCAGCCCTGCTGAGTAGTTACCATATTTGAGGCTAAAAAGGGCTCCAGTGCATTAAATACATAAGCTATATGCTATATATTCAATAGCATAATTTTTCAGTAATCTGTCATTTTTCAAAGAAACTTCACCATGATTGTCCGCTTCAGCATTGAGCCGATTGCACAAGGCCAGTACGACTACCGGGTCACCAACGAGGGCGAAAACCTCTACGACGATTCGGGCCTGGAGAGCATCGAAGCCTGCATCGTCGCCGCCACCGAAGGCCTGGGGCAAGACGCGGTTGCAGCTGAAATTGCCTACAAAGGCATCATCAGTGGCACCTATCCACTGGCATCCCTGGCGCTGGCCTCCAGCCAGATCGCCCTGCATGCGCTGCAAACGACCGAGGCAGTCGAAGAGGTTCTGGGCTGATTCTCAAAGTGTATTCAGGTGTAACATAAAGCCTGTCATCGTATAAAAATCAGAGGGCCCTTTGCCAATCAAACCCTTCAACTCCATTCAGACCAGTCTGGCATGGCTTGTGGTGATCTGCCTGTTTCCCGTGGTGCTGATGATGGCCTGGCTGATTTGGGACAGTGCCCAGCAAAAAGAGGCCCGGCTCACGCAGGACGCGCTGGTGGATGCCAGGACCCTGTCAGCCATTGTGGACGGCGAGTTCACAGCGGCCGAGCAGGCCATGTTTGCACTGGCCTCCTCACCGCTGGCGCGCACCGCCGATTTGTCTGGTTTTTACCAGCAGAGCAAAACGCTCACCGACGCTCTAGGGTTTGAAGCCATTGCGGTGTTTGATACGCGGCTCGATCCGTTGATGCACACGTCTTATCCCTTCGGTCAGGTACCGCCACGGCCTGTCAATCTTGCCCACCTGGAGGAGGTTTTGAAAACCGGGAAACCCATGGTCTCCAGCATGTTTATGGGCGTTGCGGTTAAAAACTATGTCACCCAGATCGCCATTCCGATTTTTGATGAACGCGGTGTGTCCAAAGTGCTGATTGGCGCGTTGCCGGCAGACCGTTTTCAGAAAATACTCGAAAAATACAAATTGACATCGGGGCAGATCGTCGGGATTTTCGACCGTACAGATACCGTGGTGGCCCTCGTAGGTGCGGGTGTCGCGATTGACCAGGCGAGAGGAAAGAAAATCAATCCTGGTCTGATCAACGCGCTGTCCAGATCGAATGAGGGAACGGCAGAAACGCTCAATTCGCAGGGCCAGCAAGAGCTCAATACATTCATTCGGTCCCCGACCAGTCGCTGGGGGGTTGCCATTGCGATTGCGCGCCAGAGCCTGACTGCCGACTTGTGGCGCTCGCTGTGGCGCCTGATTCTGGCTTCGCTGCTGATTGTCGGGGCCAGCCTGGCAACTGCGTGGGTAATGGGCGGAAAAATCGCAGGTTCTGTACAAACGCTGCGCGCCCTGGCTTACAAGCTGGGTGCTGGCGAGCCATTGGTGATGCCTGTGCAGCCGTTGGTGGTGCCAGAGGTGCAAATGGCGGCGCAGGCGCTGGTCGAGGCTTCACAGACACTGGCCGACTCGAACGCTTCGCTGGTGATCAGCGAGGCCCGGATGCGCAGCATTCTGGAGTCTGCGATGGACGCGATCATCACGGTCGATGCAACGCACCGGATCGTGCTTTTCAACCGGGCTGCGTCGAACATGTTCCGCTACAAGGCCGAGCAGGCCATGGGCATGTCGATGCAGGAGCTGCTGGTCGACTGGTCCGATAACGTGCTGGATTCTGTGGGAAAAGCCACGGGTTTGCGTTTGGGTGGGGAGTCTTTTCCGGCTGAACTGACCATTTCTGTGGCGCAGGAAGCAGACCTGCAGTTGTTCACGCTGATTATTCGGGACGTGTCCGACCAGGTGCGCGCCCGCACCGCCCTGGAGCGCAGTAACCACGATTTGAAGCAATTCGCATTTGTCGCGTCGCATGATCTGAAAACGCCACTTCGCTCCATTGGTGGCTTTGTGCAAATGCTGGCAAAAAGCCACGCCGGGGTGTTTGACGCCAACGCCAACGCCCTGGTAGAACGCACGCTCAGCGCCGTCAAGCGTCTCGAACACCTGACAGAAGACTTGCTGCGTTATGCACAGATTGACGTGGTTGCACTGGCACCGTCACCTGTGGACATGTCTGATGTGGCACATGAAGTGATCTCATTGCTGGATGCATCGATTGCGCAAACGAAAGGCACCGTGACCGTAGACAAGTTACCTGTCGTTATGGGAAACAGAACCCAACTTGTACAGCTGTTGCTCAATTTGATAGGCAATGGACTGAAGTACTGTAGGGACCATGCGCCGGTGGTGCATCTCGGGGCGGTCTGGCAGGACGGCACCTGGGTTTTTTCTGTGATGGATAACGGCATTGGCATAGATGCCAAACACCATGAAAAAGTTTTTGAGGTTTTCAAGCGGCTGCACTCGCAAAGCGAGTTTGCGGGCACTGGCATCGGGCTTGCGGTCTGCAAGCGTATTGTGGATGCCCACGGAGGCCGGGTTTGGGTGGCCTCCGAGCCAGGTTCAGGCAGCACTTTCAGCTTTACACTTAAGAGTTAACCGGTTATTTTGGAAAAGCGTATGACAAGACTTGATTACAGCGGCAACGGCCGAATTGCCAACGTGTTGATGGTAGAGGACAACGAAGACGACGTTTTTTTAACTCGTGCCGCGTTTGACGCGGGTCACCTGCGTGTGAACCTTCACCATGTTGACAACGGCGTCAAGTGTCTCCAGTACCTGCGCCGGGAAGGCATTTACGGCGATGTGCCTGCACCTGACCTGATTTTGCTGGACATGCACATGCCCATCATGGACGGGCATGAGGTGCTGGCTGAAATCGTCAAGGACCCCAAGTTGCAACACCTTGCAGTGGTCGTGCTGACAACGTCCAGCCAAAGTTCTGATATCCAGAAAATGTACAAACTGCGCTGCAGCTCCTTCATTACCAAACCCGTTGACTTTGACAGCTTTACAAAGCTGATCACCGAACTGACAGGGTACTGGCTGACGGTGGTGAAGCTGCCGGAGTAGTTGACGAAGCAGTTGACGAAGTAGTTGACGGACTGGCCCGGTACAAGTCAAACGCGCCTGACTGCATCTGCAGCGTCAGGCGGGCCTTGAGGTCTGGCGGCAGGATGCTGACCTGCGGTTTGGTCAGCGCCACAAAAGCACCGCCCTGGTCCAGACGTTTGGCCAGCTCATCAAACTCTGCCACCCGCAGTGCCTTGCCCCCGGTGTAGAACGAAGCCGAATACGGCCTGTCGCTGACAAACAGCAGGGGCCAGCCTGCAGTGTTGCGCACATGGTATTGGGCAGCCACGGTTTTGGCAGTTTTCCAGCTGTCATTGCGCGCCTCCCTGACCATGTAGCTGCACACCAGCAACGCTATCGTGACCACGCCTGCAGCCAGTACAGCATCGACCAGGCGTGCCCGTACATCGCCTGCCAGCCAGTGTGCCGTGAGCATGGCCAGGGCGGGCAGGGCGGGCAGCACATAAGTCCACAAAATATTGCCGGAGGCAGTGAAAAACAGACACGGCGTGAGGCTCCACATCAGCAGGTAAATACCGAAGCTGCGCTCTGCAGATTCAGCTGGGGCTGGTTGAGTTGTCGGCACTGGCAAGCCTGCCTGAAGACGAGCGGTTTTGCGACCCATCGCCAAAAACGGCAGCATCATGGTCCAGGGCATGCAGGCGGCCAGAGCCAGCAGCCAGATCGCGCCGCGCTGGGTGGCATGGGCCGAGCCATAGCGGTCACCTGTCCAGCCGGTCACCGTAAAGCGCATCCAGTGTTCGCCGATGAAAAAGTATTCAAGAAAGCCGGGGGTGCGGATTTCTGCCATCACGTACCAGGGTGCCGATATGGCCAGTACCAGCAATGTGCCTTTGATCCAGGGCATGCGCTTCCAGGCTTGCATCACGTTGCCTGTCAGCAATGCCCACAGCACAACGGGCGTACCCGCCAGAACAACGGCAATCGGTCCTTTGGCCAGCATGCCGATGCCCAGCCCCAAAAAAAACAGCCATTCTTCGTGGGGACGCCGGGTCTGCGGGCTTTCAAACCTGGCCCAGAAGCCGCGCATGGCCAGGGTCGTGCCCAGCGCCAGCGCCATGTCTGTCATCACGGCAGCCGCCGCCACAAAATACAGCAGGGTGCCGCTGAGCAGGGCCATGCATATCAGGGCTTCGCGTTTTGACGCGCGGCCCACCCAGTCCCATACCAGCCAGGCAATCACCACAGCCAGCAGGAAATGCGGCAGGCGCGCTGCAAACTCATTCACGCCAAAGAGCTTGATACTGGCTGCCGTGACCCAGTTTGACAGCGGTGGCTTGGCCCAGAAGGGCACACCGTATTCATACCAGGGCGTGACCCAGTCGCCCAGTTCAACCATTTTGCGGGCAACTTCTGCATAACGCGCTTCAGTCGTGTCGGTCAGCGGATACAGGCCCATGGTCGCTAGCCGCAACAGCACGACGATGGCCAGCGTCCACTTCAGCAGCTGGCTGCCGGAGGCGTCAGTTTTAAAGATCATGTTTTTATGCTTGAGGAAGCAGTGAAGACAGAAAAGGCTGCGGCGGTACAGCCGGGTGACCTGTAGCGGGCCTGACTTCATCGAGCAGGTAGAGCGGTCTGCGTTTGCTCTCCATGAACAGGCGACCCAGGTATTCGCCAATGATGCCCATAGCCATCAGTTGCAAGCCGCCCATCAGCAAAATCGTGACAATCAGCGTCGGAAAGCCCTTGACAGACTCGCCAACCGTGAGCGTTTTGACCATGAACATGATCGCGTAAACAAAAGCGCCAAACGCTGTCAAAAACCCCGCGTAGCTGGCCAGCCGCAATGGCACCACCGAAAAGCCGGTGATGCCCTCCACTGCAAAACCAAGCAGCTTCAGATACGGCCATTTGGTCTGCCCGGCAGCGCGGGCGTGGCGGTCGTATTCGAGTGTGATCTGGGTGTAGCCAATCCAGGCAAACAGGCCTTTCATGAAGCGGTTGCGCTCGGGCAGCTGGTTCAGGGCTTCCACTGCCCGGCGGCTGAGCAGCCGGAAATCACCGACATCGGCCGGGATCGGCACTTCAGACAAGCTGTTGATGACCCGGTAAAACCAGTGCGCAGAGGCTTTTTTAAACCAGGTCTCGCCCTGGCGGCTGCGCCGCTTCATGTTCACCACGTCAGCACCTTGCGTCCATGCCTTGAGCATGTCGGGTATCAATTCGGGCGGGTCCTGCAAGTCAGCATCAATCATCACCACTGCCTGGCCACGGGCCAGCCGCAGGCCTGCGCTCATGGCGGCCTCCTTGCCAAAATTGCGGCTCAATGCGGCAAAACCCACAGCCGGGTCTGCCAATTGCAGTGATTTGAGAAGACCCAGCGTGCCATCCGTGCTGCCGTCATTGATGTAGATCACTTCCCAGCCAACCCTGGCACCCGCCATGGCGGACACGAGCCGGGCGTGAAACGCAGGCAGAACTTCTTCTTCATTGAAACACGGCACCAACACGGACAGCACGCAGACAGGGCTTTGCAATAACATCGTGCTGGGGGTGTTTGAAGTTTCAGTGTCCTGGTTCATCTGGCGAAAGTCCATGAGCGGTTGAGGTGGTAGGTCAGGCCAAGCACCAGCAGGGTGGCCACTGCTTGCGCCACCAGATAATGCCAGCCCAGCCAACGCACACCGGCCCACACCAGCGCACCGTTGATGGCTGCACCGGCAGCTGCAATCAGCATGAAACGCGGCAGCGCCTGCTGGTGGGATGCCGTACTGGATGTGAAAGTAACAGAGCGGTTGATGGCATAAGCAGCAACAGCGCCACACAGTGCACCGATGACAGCTGACGTGGCAGCCGGCATGCCCGCCAACTCAACCAGGGCCAGCAGCAACGCGTAATGC
>JBBRMH010000197.1:0-6277 GCA_038230935.1 Burkholderiales bacterium
CCCGCCTTTGCTGCCGCCAAGGGCTAAAACGATGGGCTTGGTACGCGTCGGGCTGCTTGAAAAGTCGCAACCCAGCAGGCGGCTCACGTCAGGAGCGGCCAATGATGGAGGCTGTGGCCATCAGCTCTTCCAGCAGGGCCAGCGACATCTTGCCCGAGACCGAGTAGGGGTCTAGCTCGGGCTTTTCAGAGTACTTGAGCAACAGCGAGTTGTTGAGCTTGGACACATTGACCTGCCCCATGGTCCAGCCACCGAAGCGGCGCTCGGAGATTTCCTCATAGTGCAGCAACACCACGTCTTTGTGGCGCTTGTCCTGTTGAATGTGCCCGTACAACTCGCTGACCTGGTTTCGCCCGCCTTCAAGCGCCTGCAGGAAAATGCCGCCACCGTAGCAAAGGATGCCGGTGATACCGCTGGCTGGATTGTGCGCACGTGACTGCGCCAGGATGGAATCGGTATTCGATGAGGAGGCAGGGTCAATGACGCGGCTGGCGTAGAGAAGGCGGACCAACATGGTGTGAGTGCTCGGGTTGCGGGAAAAGAAAAATGAAAGGGGAAAAATTACTGGCTGCTGTTTTTAGGGATCAATGCCAGAAACTCGCGGCGCAGGTTCGGGTCTTTCAAAAACACGCCACGCATCACAGAGTTGATCATCTTGCTGTCGAGGTCTTTGACACCGCGCCAGCCCATGCAGAAGTGGGTCGCTTCCATCACGATGGCCAGACCATCGGGACAGGTTTTCTCCATGATCAGGTCGGCCAGTTGCACCACCGCTTCTTCCTGGATTTGCGGGCGGCCCATGACCCATTCGGCCAGCCGGGCGTATTTGGACAGGCCAATCACATTGGTGTGCTCATTGGGCAACACACCAATCCAGACCCGGCCAATGACGGGGCAAAAATGGTGCGAACAGGCGCTGCGCACGGTGATCGGCCCGACAATCATCAGCTCGTTCAAGTGCTCGGCGTTCGGAAATTCTGTAACCGCCGGTGCTGCCACGTAGCGGCCCTTGAAGACCTCGTTGAGGTACATCTTGGCAACGCGGCGCGCGGTGTTGTTGGTGTTGTGGTCGCGCTCGGTGTCAATTACCATGCTGTCCAGCACGCCCTGCATTTTGACTTCAACCTCATCGAGCAGCTTTTCAAGCTCGCCGGGCTCGATGAACTGCGCAATGTTGTCATTGGCGTTAAAACGTTTGCGCGCAGCAGTCAGACGTTCGCGGATTTTGACGGAGACCGGGGTGCCCTCGTGTGTCACGTCTTGTGAAGGAGTATCGGTTTTCATAAGCATGTGAGGATACTAACAGCCTGAATCAAAGCCAGGGTTTTCCCTGATTTTTAAGGTTTCCACAGAAGTTTTGCCGCTACGGCAGCAACTACGGCGGCTAAACGCTATAAATTCAATAGCAATTCGAGGTCACCCAGTGTATTAGCCTCGTGCAAGGGTTTGTCACTGCGAATCCGCAGCATGCGCGGAAAGCGCACCGCGATACCGCTTTTATGCCGCAGGCTCTTGTTGATGCCCTCAAACCCCAGCTCAAACACCAGCGTTGGCTTGACACTGCGTACCGGCCCGAACTTTTCCAGCGTGGTTTTGCGGATCACGCTGTCGATCTGTTTGAACTCTTCATCCGTCAGGCCGGAGTAGGCCTTGGCAAAGGCAACGAGTTGCAGGGCACCGGGCTGGGCGGGCTGGCGCTTTTCAATCGCCTGGACCACCGCCTGGGCCTCTAGAGCATCAACCGGCGGGCGGCTCCAGACTGCAAAGGTGTAATCGGTGTAGAGCAATGCGCGGCGGCCGTGCCCGGCCTGTGCATAGATCAGTACGCAGTCGATGGTCATGGGCTCGATCTTCCACTTCCACCACAGCCCGTCGGCCTTGGTGCGACCGGTGCCGTAGGCCGCGTCCTGGCGCTTGAGCATGAAGCCCTCGACACCCCGGGCGCGAGACTCCGTGCGCAGCGTGGCAAACGCACCCCACGAATCCAGTTTTTCAACCGGTGAGAGTTTGAGCGCCGTGCCCGCCAGCATGGCTTGAAGTTGCGCGCGGCGTTGCTGCTGGGTGTGCGTGCGCACATCGACGCCCCCGGCTTCAAGAATGTCGTAGGCCATGAAGGTGACCGGTGCGTCTGCCAGTATTTTTTTACCCAGCGTTTTGCGGCCTATGCGTTGCTGGAGCAGTGCAAACGATGCTGGCGCGTTGTCCTGCCAGACCAGTATTTCACCGTCGAGCACTGTGCCGTCAGGCAAGCTCTGCGCCAGCGCCACGATTTCAGGAAAGCGCTCGGTGACCAGTTCTTCACCGCGCGACCAGAGCCAGACCTGCCCGGCGCGTTTGACGATTTGCCCGCGAATGCCGTCGAATTTCCACTCCACCTGCCAGCTCTCTACCGGGCCAAGCCGGGCGTCAAACTCGGCCAGCGGTGCGTCAAGCTGGTGCGCCAGAAAAAACGGGTAAGGCTGGCCTGCATCAAGAATATCGTCGCCAGCGCCCGCGTTGACTGCGGTAAGCGCTATGAATTTGGAAGCAGATGGCAATACCTTGGCATCCAGATAGCCCATCATGCGCTGAGCGATGCGTTTGGCGTCCACGCCCGAATGCGCGGCCAGCGCACGCTGCACCAGCAGCTTGCTGACCCCGACCCGAAATCCGCCACCGACCAGTTTGATCAGCAAAAACCGACCCTGCGAATCCAGCTCACGCCAGAATCCTGTGACCCGTTGCGCCACGTCCTCATCGCTCAGGCCGCGCAGCGGCAGCAGGCGCTCTTCAATCCAGACCGCCAGGCCCACGTCTGACGGCGCAAAATCAAGCGGCAACACGTAGGCAATGGTCTCAGCCAGATCGCCCACCGCTTGGTAGCACTCGTCAAACAACCAGTCTTCAATGCCTGCAGCAGCGCAGGCCAGCGCCCGCAAGCTGGCAGTTTTCAACACCTGCCGGGGTTTGCCGCCCGACAAAAAATACACCGCCCAGGCAGCGTCTTCGGGGCTGGCCAGTTCAAAGTAACGCTGCAGAGCCGCCAGCTTGGCGTTGGTCGAGGTGGTGCTGTCCAGCTCGGTGAACAGCCTGGCGAAATGCTTCACGCGGCGGCTCCAGCGGGGGGTGCAGGCGCATGCTCTGTTTTTTCTTCAGCCGCGTCGTTGCCGTATTCCGTCTGGAAAGCTTCAGCCTGCAAACCTTGACTGGTCAGGTAACGCACCATCACCGGAATGCTGCCATGCGTGACGATGACGCGGCTGGCCCCGGTCGCCCCAATGGCCCCCATCAAGCCGGGCCAGTCGGCATGGTCACTCAGGACAAAGCCTTTGTCATAGCTGCCGCGCCTGCGCGCACCGCGCAGCTGCATCCAGCCGCTGGCAAAGGCATCGCTGAAGTCACCAAAGCGTTTGATCCATGGCCCTAGAGCAGCGCTGGGCGGGCACAGCACCATGGCGCGTTTGAAGTCCAGCGGGTCGGCGACTTCACTGACCAGTTTGGTTTCCGGCAAGTTGACGCCCGCTTCACGGTAAGCCGTGTTGAGCGTCTGGATGGCGCTGTGAACAACAATCGGCGCAATACTGGCATCCAGCCCGCTCAAAATGCGCTGCGCCTTGCCAAAGCTGTAGCACATCAGCACACTGGCACGCCCTGCGGCGGCGTTGGCAGCCCACCAGGCATTGATCTCGGCAAACACCTCGGCATCCGGTCGCCAGCGGTAAATCGGCAGGCCGAAGGTGGACTCGGTAATGAAGACATCACAGCGCACCGGCTCGAACGGCGCGCAGGTGGCGTCCGGTGCCACCTTGTAATCACCGCTGGCCACCCAGGTTTGCCCGCCATGGGCGAGGCGCACCTGGGCCGAACCCAGCACATGACCGGCCGGGTGCAGCGACACCGTCACGCCGTTGTGCGTGACTTCTTGCCCATACGGCACGCTTTGCAGGGCGATGTGGGCCCCCAGCCGGGCGCGCAACACGCCCTCTGCCGGGGCGGCTGCCAGGTAATGACCGTGACCGGTGCGGGCATGGTCAGCATGCGCATGCGTGATCACGGCACGCTCGACGGGCCGCCAGGGGTCAATATAAAAATCACCCGGCGGGCAATACAGGCCCTCGGGCCGTTGAACAATCAAATCCTGCATGGCCCAGAGGTTAACCCGGTTTAATAACGCTGGCCGGTGATCCAGATGGCCAGCCGCATCAGGGTATGCGCGAAGTGTCCCAGCAGGCGCTGGCCGAGTGGCCGCTTGCCGTAGCTGGCCGGGTCAATGCGACTGCCACGGTTGGCAATCGCTTCGCACAACTGTTCGCGCAGCTGCCCGGCAAAAGTCTTGTCTTCAATCACGACATTGGCCTCACGTGCCAGCAGCAGGCTCAGGGGGTCCAGATTGGACGAGCCGACCGTCGCCCAATGCCCATCAATCACCGCGACCTTGGCATGCAGAAAGCTGGCCTCGTACTCGTGGATTTCGATACCCGCTTTCAGCAGTGCGTCATACACCGGCCGCGCAGCGTGGTACTGCATGAAATACTCGTACTTGCCTTGCAGCAACAGCGTGACCTTGACACCGCGCCGGGCCGCGCCCGTCAGTGCGCGCCGCAGTTTGCCGCCCGGCACAAAGTAGGCGTTGGCAATCAGGATTTCTCCATAGGCTTTGCCAATCGCCTTGAGGTAGGCTTTTTCAATACTGCTGCGGTTTCTGAAGTTGTCGCGCAGCACCAGCGCCGCTTTGGCACCCGGTGTCACGCCCGGTGCTGCATTGGCAGTCGTCGCAGGCGGTGCGGCCAGTGTTTTGGCACTCGTGCGGCCACCATAGCCCGCCGCCTTGAACTTTTCCCAGGCCGCGCTCAGGTGGCGCTGGCGCGCACTGTAGCCCGCTTGCACCCGCCACCAGACCAGGGCCACCGCGTCTGCGGCATCGACTGCCAGCGGGCCGGTCACAGCCACTGCAAAATCAAAACGCGGGGCCTTGAGTTCGCCATGGTTGGGGTCATACAAATCATCGAGCACGTTGATGCCGCCGCAAAAAACAATGCGCTGGTCCACCACACACAGCTTGCGGTGCAGCCGGCGCCAGCGATCAGGCATCAGCAAGCCTAGCCCACCCAGGCCAGCCCCTAAAGGCGAGTACACGCACCATTGCACACCCGCCTCGCGCATTTTTTCCTGCCACGCCAGTGGCAGGGCATCCGAGCCAATGCCATCGACCAGCACTTGCACCGTCACGCCACGCCGCGCCGCACGAATGAGGGCTTCTGCCACGTCGGCACCCATACCGTGAACATCAAAAATATAGGTTTCAAATTGCACCCACGAGGCAGCGGCATCCATAGCCTCGATCAAGGCGGGAAAGTAAGCCTGCCCGCCCTGCAGCAGCTGGAGGTCTTGGGATTTTTGCAATGCGCTCATTGCACCAAGCCTAACGTGAAATAACTTTCATGATCCGGAGTGATTCACTGACGTTACGCAGACCCCCGGAACTAATGAGCCCCTTGCGACAAAGCGCGAAGGGTGGGCGCTTGTTCGTGATGCTCAAACATTCGAGCGTGAAGGCGGCATGAATAGCCACCAAAGACGTGGTTGCTTTGGGTTCGCAGGGTGTGGGTGGATGTCCCGTTACGATAGTACAGCGCGTTGGGCAGGTTGATTTCCCTGACTGTACGACCGCTGCAATCGGCAAAATGCCAGCACATTAATTCGCTTTCATCAGTCTCGTGCGGCTCCTGCATCGTGTCATCAAAGATCAACACGCCATCGTCACGCTTGCCCGCTCAAATGATTCACGCGCCCTTCCTGTTGACGCGCCAACTAAAAATCAGACAGTGTGTCGAGCCGACAGTTCAAGCTTGTGTGAAGGCGGTGGTGCGTAGCCTCCATGGCGCGAGGTCCGCAGTCCGAGGCGGACCATCGCTTCGCAAAGTGCTACGGCACAGGCCACCCCGTCGAGCACAGGCAGCCCAAATCGCAAGGCCATGGAGTCCACCAGATCGGTCATGCCTGCACAGCCCAGAACAATAGCTTCGGCACGGTCTTCAGCGATGGCCAGGGCGATTTCTCCGGCAATCAGGTTGTGGGCGTTGGAGTTTTCGTGTTCAAGCTCCAGAACAGCCACCTCCGAAGAGCGCACACGCACACAATGCCGCTCCAGTCCATAGCGAACCAGATTGTGCTCAAGTGCTGGCACAGAGCGCGCCAGGGTGGTCACGACAGAAAATTTGTTCGACAGCATCGTTGCCATCCGGTAACCAGCTTCCCCTATTCCGACAACTGGTTTGTCTGTCAGGCAACGTGCCGC
>JBBRMH010000198.1:0-6254 GCA_038230935.1 Burkholderiales bacterium
GCACGGCTGACGTGGTCGGGCTGGACACCATGGCGCACGTTATCAAAACGCTGCAGGACAACCTGGGTGAAGGCCCTGGTAAAACGCCAGACCCGTTCACCGACATGTACGGCACGCCGCCTGTGCTGGCCAAGCTGCTTGAATCCAAAAGCCTGGGTCAAAAAACCGGAGCCGGTTTTTACAAAAAAGTGGGCCGCGATATCCTGCGGCTGGACCCTGAAAGCATGGAGTACGTGGCCGGTGGTGCCAAAGCCAACGACGTGGTGGGCCGCATGCTCAAAAAGCCTGCGGGCGAGCGCCTGGGCCTGCTGCGCCATGCAGAGGGCGCAGAAGCCCGCTTTTTATGGGCTGTTCTGCGTGACCAGTTTCATTACGCTGCAGTACACCTCGAAACCATTGCCGAAACCGCCCGCGACATTGACTTTGCGATGCGCTGGGGCTTTGGTAGCAAACAGGGCCCGTTCGAGTTGTGGCAGCAAGCCGGCTGGCTACAAGTCGCCACCTGGATCAAGGAAGACATCGACGCTGGCAAGGCGATTTCCAGCGCGCCGCTGCCAGACTGGGTGTTCAGCGGTCCGGTTGCCGCGGCAGGGGGCGTACACACGCCTGAAGGTTCATGGAGCGCATCCGCCAAAAAATTCATTGCCAAGCGCCAGTTGCCCGTTTATGCGCGTCAGCATTTCCCCGAAGATGTGCTGGGCGCCAACGCACCATCGTTCACCACGGCAGGCGCCACGCTGCATGAAGACGACGCCATTCGCTTATGGACGCTGGATGATGAGATCGTCATCGCCAGTATCAAAACCAAGATGCACGCCATCAGCCCGGATGTGGCCGAAGGGCTGGCGCTAGGTATTGACATGGCCGAGAAAAGCTACAAGGGCATGGTCATCTGGTCGAATGACGAGATGTTCTCTGCTGGTGCCGACCTGCAGGCGATGTTGCCCGCCTTCATGATGGGTGGCGCAGCAGCAGTTGAAGGCGCTGAAGCGGAATTGCAAAACGTGATGCTCAAAATGCGTTATGCCGCTGTGCCTGTGGTCTCGGCGATTCGTGGCCTGGCCCTCGGTGGCGGCTGCGAAATGGCGGTGTACTCTGCCAAACGCGTAGCCACCATGGAAAGTTATATCGGTCTGGTCGAAGTCGGCGTGGGTCTGGTGCCCGGAGCAGGTGGCCTGGCTTATATTGCCCGCCGCGCTGCCGAAAACGCCGCCACCTCGACCAGCAAGGACATGCTGCCGTTCTTGACGGAAGGCTTTACCGCCGCCGCGATGGCCAAAGTAGGTACCAGCGCCATCGAGAGTCGCAAGATTGGCTACCTGCTCGACGGCGATGTGGTTGTACCCAACGTCAACGAGCTGCTGTTTGTGGCGCTGAACGAAGCACGTTCCATGTTTGACTCGGGCTACCGTGCGCCTTTGAAACGCTCGTTCCCGGTTGTGGGCCGCAGCGGCTGGGCCACCATCAGGGGCCAACTGGTCAATATGCGCGACGGCGGTTTTATCAGCACCCATGACTATCACATCGCCAACCTGATTGCTGGCGTGGTGTGCGGCGGCGATGTCGATAACGGCACGCTGGTGACGGAAGAGTATTTGATGACGCTGGAGCGCAAGGCGTTTTGCTCATTGCTTGAAAACGCCAAAACGCAGGAGCGCATCATGGGCATGATGAATACAGGCAAGCCGGTACGCAACTGATGGCTGCCGAGCATTTACCCAACCGGCTGGAGCGCCAGTTAGAGCGCCTGTCGGAAGTACCCGCGTTTGCGCGTCCGTGGTTTCGCAGTGTGGTTCTGGGGCGTGCCGTGCCTTTTACGGGCACAGCAAAATTGCGCTATGAAGAGATGTCACCCAGCAGCGTGCAGATCTTTGTGGCCAACGACCACAGGGTACACAACCACATCGGTGGCGTGCACGCCGTGGCCAGCACGCTGGCGGCTGAAACGGTCACTGGCATGGTGATGGGCATGAATGTGCGGGATGACTGCATTCCGGTGGTCAAAGACATGCGCGTGCAATTCAAAAAACGTGGCCAGGGCGCCATGCGTGCGGTGGCAACGCTGAGCGACGCGCAGCGCGAGCTGATTCGCAGCACCACCAAAGGCGAAGTCAGCGTGGCGGTGACAGTCACGGACGAGTCGGGCAACCAGCCGATTGAGTGTGAATTTATCTGGGCCTGGATACCTGCGGGTCCAAGGAAGCAGCCAGCGTGACACAGTCGCAAAAATCGCTTACCTCAAACTCCCTCTCCCGCGAGCGGGAGAGGGCAGGGGTGAGGGTGCGTGCACGAGCGCTAAGACGTGCCCAAACGGACGCGGAAGCATTGCTGTGGTCAAAGCTGCGAAGCCGGCAAATCGGCGGGCTCAAATTTCGCCGTCAGCGACCCATTGGCCCTTATTTTGCCGATTTTGCGTGTTTGGAGATTGGCCTGGTCATTGAGCTCGATGGTGGCCAGCATGTTGACAATTCGCATGACGTCAAGCGCGCTCAGGACATGCAGGCGCTCGGTTTTCAAACCCTGCGATTCTGGAACAACGATGTGCTGCTTGAAACTGAGGCCGTGCTGGAGAAGATATTGCAAACCGCAGAGACCCTCACCCTGACCCTCTCCCGCCAGCGGGAGAGGGAACAAGAAAAATCCGTATCAGTTCCCTCTCCCGTACTCGGGAGAGGGCTAGGGTGAGGGCTCTCCCCTGACCCACACCCACCATACAAAGGAAATTCACCATGAAACAAATCCAGGAAGCCTATATCGTCGCCGCCACACGCACACCGATTGGCCGCTCACACCGCGGTTTCTTCCGCAACACCCGTCCCGACGACCTGCTGGTCAAGGCCTTGCAGGCCGCGCTGGCGCAAGTGCCCACGCTGGACCCGAAGGCGATTGAAGACATCATCTGCGGCTGCGCCATCCCGGAAGGCCCACAGGGTTTGAACATCGCACGCATTGGCGCTGTGCTTGCCGGTTTGCCGACCAGCGTGGGCGGCATCACCGTCAACCGTTTTTGCGCGTCGGGCCTGTCCGCCGTGCAGATGGCGGCTGACCGCATTCGCGTTGGCGAAGCTGAGGTCATGATCG
Organism: Burkholderiales bacterium; assembly: GCA_038230935.1. Lineage (GTDB taxonomy): Bacteria > Pseudomonadota > Gammaproteobacteria > Burkholderiales > Burkholderiaceae_C > Polaromonas. Next base: position 3,082 of record JBBRMH010000198.1, read on the forward strand.
CCGCCGGTGTGGAGTCCATGAGCATGGTGCCCATGTCGGGCAACTCACCATCGCTGTCGCCTGCGATGTTTGCCAACGATGAAAACATCGGTATCGCCTACGGCATGGGTCTGACGGCCGAAAAGGTGGCGCAGCAGTGGAAAGTGTCTCGCCAGGCGCAGGACGAATTCGCCTACGCGTCCCACATGAAAGCGCTCAAGGCGCAGCAAGCGGGTGAATTCACCGCAGAAATCACACCCGTTGAAGTCACAGACCGCACGGCCAACCTGGAAACTGGTGAAGTCATCGCGACCACCCGTACCGTCAGCATGGACGAAGGCGCTCGCCCGGACACCACGGTCGAGGGCCTGGCAAAACTCAAAACCGTATTCGCTGCGCGGGGTTCGGTCACAGCCGGCAACAGCTCGCAAACCTCCGATGGTGCAGGTGCCCTGATTTTGGCCAGTGAAAAGGCAGTCAAGGAATTTGGATTGACGCCGCTGGCGCGTTTTGTCAGCTACGCCGCCAAAGGCGTGCCACCGCACATCATGGGTATCGGCCCGATTGAGGCGATTCCTGCAGCGCTGCGTTACGCGGGCCTGCAGCAGGACGATATCGACTGGTTTGAACTCAACGAGGCGTTTGCCGCGCAATCGCTGGCCGTTATCAACACCCTGGGTTTGAACGCTGCCAAGGTTAACCCGATGGGTGGCGCGATTGCGCTGGGCCATCCGCTCGGTGCCACCGGTGCGATTCGCGCTGCAACCGTGATTCACGCCCTGCAGCGCCACCAGCTCAAGTACGGCATGGTCACGATGTGTGTGGGCATGGGCCAGGGGGCAGCCGGGATTTTTGAACGCGTATAAGCGCTCCAGGGCAGGAAATACGCGGTCCATACGCTATTTATTTAATAGCGGATTGATTTTCAGTTACCTCTGACAGATGGTTTGGAGCATAGAAAAACTTGCTGTTGCTGACCATGTATCCTTTGCACCTGGCTCAAACGCCTGACATCGGTCTGTACCTCACCACCCTTTCACTTTCTCTCTTTCCGCCATGACTACCACCACTGCCTCTCAAGACATCCTGACCCACATCGACGCGGGCGTGATGACGCTCACCATCAACCGCATTCACAAGAAAAACTCGATCACAGCCGTCATGTATTCGGCGATGGCAGACGCTCTGGCGTCTGCCGAGCAGGACGCCAGCGTGAGCGTGCTGGTGATTCAGGGGCATGAAACCATTTTTTCAGCGGGCAACGACATCAGCGACTTTTTAAACAAGCCGCCCTCCACACCAGACGCGCCGGTGTTTCGCTTTTTGACCGGTATCAGCACGTTCGCCAAGCCGATCGTGGCGTCTGTATGCGGCCCGGCGGTGGGTATTGGCACCACCCTGCTGCTGCACTGCGACCTGATTTATGCGGGTGACAACGCAGCGTTTTCAATGCCTTTTGTCAATTTGGGATTGTGCCCCGAGGCAGCGTCCAGCCTGCTGGTGCCGCAGCTCATGGGTTACCCGCGTGCCGCCGAGGCCTTGCTGCTGGGCGAGCCTTTCACGGCTGAAACAGCACTCGACATCGGCCTGATCAACCGCATTGTGCCGCCCAGCGAGGCCAGTGCGCTGGCGCACCAACAGGCGCGCAAGCTGGCGGGCAAACCGCTGCCCTCATTGATCGAAACCAAGCGGCTGATGAAAAAAGGCCAGGCGGCTGTGACAGTAGAGCGCATGCTTGAGGAAAGTATCAGCTTTGGCCGCATGCTCAGCGAGCCCGCAGCGCGCGAAGCGTTCACGGCCTTTATGGAAAAGCGCCGACCGGATTTTTCGGGTGTTTGATATGTGAAGGGCCTCAAGTCTGACGACCAGAGGCCCTGGAAAACCACTGAGGTAAATACCGCTGGTTTTATTTGGTGGCGGTCACTTCAACGTCCACCCGGCGGTCAGGCTGCAGGCAGGCAATCAGTGCCTTGGTAGGCTTGCTGCCTTTGCAATCGCCGGGCTTGGTCACCGGGTCCGCACCATTCACACCTTTGGCAGCGATCTTGCCGGGTGCAACGCCACCGGACGTCACCAGATAAGCACTCACGGCGTCAGCGCGCCGACCTGACAGCTTCAGGTTATAGGCAGCAGAGCCGATGCGGTCAGTGTGTCCCGTCACCCGGACGGTATCGTATTGCGTGCCTTTCAAATCCGCAGAGAACTTGTCCAACGCCTGTTTGCCTTCTGGTTTGATCACCGATTTATCAAAATCGAAAAGTGAGTCGGCGGAGAATGTGACCTTCATGGGCATCGTCTGCATGGGCGGTACCGGTGCAGGCAGCGTTACCGGGGCCGGGGGTGGAGGTGACACCACCGGCTGGGGGGCCGCTGCTATGTAAACCGGCTCTGCCGCTGCCATGCGCGGCGCGGGCGCTGGTGTTTTGCCGCCGAAGCGGTAAACAAGGCCAATTGACACCACATCGACGTTACCCCGGTTGCCGATGGCGTCATTGATCCGGTAGCGTTCAATTTCAGCGCGCATGGCCAACGCGTCGTTGAACGCATATTGCACGCCTACTCCGAAGTTGTAGTTGGTATCCCGCTTGCTTGGGTTGGGGTTGATCACATTGACGGCACCTGTACCCGTAAAGGAGTCCCGCGCCTGTGTGTTGTTGATGCCAATCCTGCCAAGGGCAGAGAACTTTTCAGACAGTGGCAGTGTGCCTACCGCATCGAGGTTGAAACCCCGCAGGCGGATATTGCCGTCAAGTGTGCCAAGTGGCAACGTGTTGGCCTTGAAACCGAATTTCCCGAGGTCAAAGTAGCCGCCTTCAAGACTGATGTACGGATTGAACTGGTAGCCGCCATAGATTTTGTAGGCGTTGCTGCGGTCCCGGTTGGCAATCGAAGTTGTTGTCAGGCCTGTAGCAGCCAGACCGCTGGTAATTCGGGCGTCGTCGATCGTGGCGCTTGAGCGACCGATGTTGGCACCGCCGTACCAGCCCGACTCATCGGCTATGGCGCAGGTACTGGTCACGGCGGCAACACAAGCCAGACCGATGGTCGATGAGATTTTTATCAGGTTCATTTTTTTCTCCAGGAGTAAGAGGTGAACTTGAAGACGGTCAAGGCGCAGGGACGTTGATCACAGTGTTAACCATGGTCACCGAGGCACCGAGAGACAACGCCCGTCCGTTGAGCGTCAGGATGGA
>JBBRMH010000199.1:0-6222 GCA_038230935.1 Burkholderiales bacterium
AGGGGGACGCCTTTTTTCAGCCAGCGCATCATGGACAGAAAATTCGCTCCCACTCCAGGGCCGTAAACCAGAACAGGCCGGATGATGACAACTTCAAGGCCGGTCGTTTTGGCAAGCGCCATTAATTGCCCCTCTGCCTCGTGCTTGGAAACTCCATACGCATCTTGCGGGTTGGGCTTGTCGTCAGCCGAGAAGGCTTGCCCCGGACTGGTACTTTCACCATTAACCTTGATGGAGCTTATAAAAATAAAACGCCGTACCCCTGCAGCCGCAGCCTGACGTGCCAGCGCCAGAGTTCCCTGAACATTAACGCGGCGAAACTCTGTGAGCGGGTCGTGCGCGGTATCCTGCATCACATGGACGCGCGCGGCCAGATGCACCACGGTGGCTATGCCCTTGAGTGCCGCCGTCCAGTCAGTTGCCGCATCAAGCTCACCCACCACGACAGAATCTTTAGGCATGTCATCGCTCTTCTCCGGCAATGACTGCTGCGGGGAGCGGAAGGCGGCGCGCATGGTGCGGCCAGATGCCATCAGTGCAGCGGCTAGCTGCTTTCCGATAAATCCGGATGCGCCAGTCATCAGTACACGATCATTCATGGCGTGCACATTTCCTGGTAAACCGCCAGAGTTTGCCGGGCGACGTGTTCTTCGGAAAATTCTGCCTCCACCATTTTCCGGCCCTTTTCACCCATACCCAGCCGCAGCGCAGGATCAACCAGCAGACGCTCAATGGCTTGCGCCAGGGCCGTTGCGTCGCGCAAGGGGACAAGCAAGCCGTTCTCGTTATGGCGTACGATTTCCCGGCAGCCAGGCGCATCAGTGGCAACCAAAGGCTTGCCACAGGCGGCGGCTTCAAGCAGCACTTTGGGCAAGCCCTCGCGATAGGAGGGCAAGCAGACGATATGGGCCTGCGCAAAAGCCGCGGGCATGTCATCGCAGCGGCCCCAGCACTCCACCACGCCGCCGTCATGCCAGGCCTTGAGTTGCGCATCAGGAATGGAAGCAGGGTTATCTGCATCGCCATCACCAACGAGCACGAAGCGCGCGATGACGCCTTGATCGCGCAACTCTTTTGCGGCGGCCACAAACTCACCAACACCTTTATCCCAAAGCATACGCGAAGCCAGCATGACGACAAGCGTGCCTTCTGGTTCAGGTGCAGGGTGAAAACGCTCCGTATCAACACCTGAACCACGAATCAGGCGCACTCTTGATGGCTCTACAAGACCGCCAGCTACCAGCATGGTCGCGTCATCGGGATTTTGCAGGATCAGGACGTTACTTCCAGCGTTAAGGAGGACGCGAAAAATCCACGAAACAATCGCACGGAGCACTCCCGCAGAGCGCCTGCTGGAGGTAAAAAGAAAGCCCATGCCCGCCATGGCATTAACCACCGCGGGCCGGCGCAAAAGCAGCGCGGCAAACGATCCGTAAAGCACCGGTTTGAGGGCGACATGGTGGACGATATCGGGACGTTCGCGCCAGTAGAGCTTGATGATCTCAATGACCGCGGCAAGCTCTTGAATTGGATTGCGGCTTCGGCGGCGCAGGCCAAGACGTATCAGTTTGAAGCCCTCCGAGGTAATCTCTTCGCCACGTCGTTCAACCCGGGTGGCCACCACAACGTCGTACCCGGCAGCCAGTGCGGCACGCGCAGGTGGCAGGCGATGAGAACAAAAATACCAGTCTTCCGTTACCAGAAACAGCAACTTTTTGCGCTTGCCGGTCACCAAAGTGTTCGTGCTCACGGCAGGCTGGCAGCTCTCGCTGCAGATTGAAGATGCAGACTAGCCACCGTCACAAACGCAAGTCAACCGCATCGGCAGCAAGCACGTATTTCAGGTCATACAGAACATGAACCGGCTTGCCCAGCGCATGAATGCCATCGGCACCCATGGCGCGGAACTGATCGTGTGCGACAGCCAGGATGATGGCATCGTAGGTGGTCGCTTCGGGTTGCGCGATGGGCGTGATGCCGTATTCGTGGACTGATTCTTCAGCCGATATCCATGGGTCATAAATATCAACCTTGCAGTTGTACTCCCTGAGTTCGGCGACTATATCCACTACGCGGGTGTTGCGCAGGTCAGGACAGTTTTCCTTGAACGCAAGACCCATCACCAGCACCCGGGCACCATCGACCTGTATGCGTTTTTTGGTCATGGCCTTGACAAGCTGTGCCACTGCATAAACGCCCATCGCATCATTAAGCCGCCTGCCTGCCAAAATGATTTCGGGGTGATAGCCGAGTGCCTGGGCCTTGTGGGTCAGGTAATACGGATCGACACCAATGCAATGCCCACCCACAAGACCCGGACGGAACGGCAGAAAGTTCCATTTGGTTCCAGCAGCCTTAAGCACAGCCTCGGTGTCAATGCCCATCTTGTTGAAAATCATGGCCAGCTCGTTGATGAGGGCGATGTTGAGGTCACGCTGGGTGTTCTCAATGACCTTGGCCGCCTCGGCAACCTTGATGCTCGGTGCCTTGTGCGTACCGGCGACGATGATCTCTTTGTAAAGCGCGTCAACCACATCGGCGATTTCGGGGGTGGATCCGGATGTCACCTTTTTGATGGTGGTGACGCGGTGCTCCTTGTCGCCCGGATTAATGCGCTCGGGACTGTAGCCCGCAAAAAAATCGCGGTTGAACTTCAAACCAGAAAATTTTTCCAGCACTGGCACGCAGTCTTCTTCAGTAGCGCCGGGGTAGACGGTCGATTCATAGATCACGATGTCACCGGCCTTGAGCACCTTGCCAATCGTTTCGCTGGCCTTGATAAGCGGGGTCAGGTCGGGGCGTTTGTGTTCGTCAATCGGCGTGGGGACTGTGACGATAAAAACATTGCATTGGCGCAGCGCTTCAGGGTCGGTCGAAAACGTCAGGTACGCGGCCTCTTTCAGCTCATGTGGCTCGGTCTCAAGCGTATGGTCCTTGCCAGACTGTAGTTCGGCAATGCGCCTGGCGTTGATATCAAAACCGATGACGGGGCGCTTTTTGCCGAATTCCACGGCCAAAGGCAAGCCGACATAGCCAAGACCAACAATGGCGAGTTTTAGTTTGGAGTTTTCGTTCATAAATAGGCGGATCAGGATCGGGATCAGGATGCGAGAGGCGGCAGGTCACGGACATACCAGTCCATGGCATCTTTCATGCCTAGAGAAATGGTGTGCGTGGGCTCGTACCCCAGTCTGGACCGGGCTTTGTCTATGCTAGCCAGCGAATGACGGACATCGCCCGCGCGGAAATCACGGTATTGTGGAGCATCCACATGCAGGCCCGGCAAATGCCGCTGGAGCTCGCTTTTAATCAGACGGTGCAGGTCGTTCAGGGTAGTGCGATCACCGACTGCAACGTTGTAAACCTGGTTCAACGCATCGGCATTTTCACGCGTAGCGGCAAGCAGGTTGGCCTGTACGGCGTTGGCGACAAAGCAAAAATCACGGCTGGTCTCACCATCTCCGTTGATGAAGACAGGCTCGCCCTTGTGCATGGACGCGATCCATTTGGGAATCACTGCCGCGTACGCACCATCAGGATTTTGATGCGGACCGAAGATATTGAAGTAACGCAGGCCAATAGTATGGAGCCCATAGCACCTGCTGAACACATCTGCATAAAGCTCATTGACCAGCTTGGTCACGGCGTAGGGCGACAGCGGTTTGCCGATACGCTCTTCAATCTTCGGGAGGTCGGGATGGTCGCCATAGGTCGAGCTGGAAGCCGCGTAGACGAAATGCCGGATGCCTGCATCGCGCGTGGCGATCAGCATATTGAGGAATCCGTCAATGTTGGCGCGGTTGGTACGAGCCGGGTCTTCAAGAGAGCGTGGAACCGAACCCAGCGCGGCTTGGTGCAGCACGGCTTGTGCGCCTCTTACCGCCTCGTGGCAGATGGCAATGTCACAGATATCACCATCAATGAAACGAAAATTCTTCCAGCGCTCAGGTCCCACCGCCGCTTCTATCTGTTTCAGGTTTTCATGCCGTCCGGTGGCAAAATTATCCAGCCCGACGACCTGCTGATCGAGCATCAGCAAGGCTTCCAGGAGGTTACAGCCGATGAAACCGGCCACGCCAGTGAGAAGCCAGCGGCGGGGACTTTCTGCAAGCCTGAGTTTGAGGGATTCGTATTCTGTCATTTCAGATTGGTCGAGGCGTGTGCGTTGGGAGGTTTTGCGATTCAAGCCACATCTGGAACATCAGCACGTTCCAAAGCTGGTACTGCCAGTTCCGCTTGCCCGACAGGTGCTCCTGCCACTTTTGGCGAATGGGTGCCGGGTGGAAGTATCCCTCTTTTTGGAGGCGCGACTCATCGAGCAGTGCTTCGGCCCAGCTACGCAGCGGCCCACGAAGCCACATATCAATAGGCACGCCGAAGCCGCGCTTTGGCCGCTCAATGAGCGCCCGCGGAACATGGCGGTACAAGACCTGTCGCAAGATCCATTTGCTCTGCCCATCGCGAAGCTTCATGGCCAGCGGCAGGTGCCAGGCCCATTCGACCACCCGATGATCGAGAAAGGGAACCCGGGTTTCAAGGGAAACGCCCATTGCTGCGCGATCCACTTTGGTCAAAATATCGTCTGGCAAATAGGTCAACAGGTCGAGCGCCATCATGCGCTCCACATCGTCCAGACCTGCCAGTTCTGGCGCATTGCCGCGCAGCAACGTGGGCGGCTCGGTACCCCCAATAACAACCGATGCCGGGTCTGGCCACTGTGAGACAAGCCCAAGGTAAAGCGCATCAACAGATTCACTCGCCAGAACTCCTGCTCCCTTGTGCAGTTTGTCACCGGTTTGGCTCAAGCGGGCAGCGCGTGGCAACAATGGCCCGACTGCACTGGCCACCCGGTCCCAGGTGTCTGGAGACAAACCCGTCAGCGCCTTTGCCATAAGCTTGCGCGCCGACAACGGTACTCTGGAAAGCTTGCTCCAGAGTTTGCGCGTTAGCTGGTAGCGGTTGTAGCCACAAAACAGTTCATCGCCAGCATCACCCGAGAGAGAAACCGTGACATGCTGCCGCGCCAACTGGGACACCAGAAAGGTGGGTATTTGCGACGAATCTGCGAAAGGTTCGTCATACAAAGCAGGTAGCCGCGCGATCACGTCAATAGATTGCTGTGCCGATATATAGAGCTCTGTATGCTCTGTACCCAGGTGCCTGGCGACAGCCATGGCATCTTCGGCTTCGTTATAGCCGGCCTCGTGAAAACCGATGGTGAAGGTCCTAACAGGTCTGGCTGATTGCGCCTGCATCAGCGCAACAACGGTTGACGAATCAATACCACCCGACAAAAACGCGCCGAGCGGGACATCAGCCACCATTTGCTGACCAACCGCATCCGTCAGCAAGGTTTCGAGATCATCGACAGCCTGTTCGGTGGATCCGTCGAAGGGTTTCGCCACACCGCCTTCTGCCACTTCTGCGCCCGACCAATAGTGGCGAATAACAGGTTCCCGCTGCTCGCGCGAAACTTCCAGCAGGCACCCTGGAGACAGTTTGGCAATACCTTCATAAATGGAGTACGGTGCCGGAATGTAGGCATGCCGCATAAACAGGCTCAACGCACCACGATCAATCGTGGCATTGAAGGCTGAGTGCGCTCGCAAAGCCTTCAGCTCAGAGCCGAACAAAAAGGTATCGCCCTGCCAGCTGTAGTACAGAGGCTTTTCGCCAAGTCGGTCACGGCCAAGGGTCAGCGTGCCCGTCTGCCTGTCCCAGACTGCGAAAGCAAACATGCCAACTGCCATGCGCGTAGTCGCCTCAATCCCCAAGAGGTCAAACCCAGCCACCAGCGTTTCGGTGTCAGAATGACCGCGCCACGCCAGCCCGGCGTGAGTCAAGGACTCTAGATGCCTGCGGATGGCATTGTGGTTGTAAATTTCGCCATTGAACGCGATGACATAACGCTGGCTTGGCGAGTGCATGGGCTGGCTACCCGCCTCGGACAACTCGAGAATGGACAGACGGCGGTGAGCCAGTCCAATGCCCTTCGATACGTCATGCCAGTAACCGCTCGCATCAGGGCCGCGATGGCTGATCGCGTCGGCCATGGCTTTCAGCTGGGCATCAACAGCCTCAACCTGATTGTCAAAAAGAAAACCTGCCAATCCACACATTGAATTTGCACTGACGCTTAGTCGCGATTGGAGTCTGAGTTTTCAACCCATGGGGGCCGGATTTTGACGAGCTGAAGAATGCCCGCCATACCAATACTCACGA
>JBBRMH010000200.1:0-6168 GCA_038230935.1 Burkholderiales bacterium
AGGCTGTCGCCCATTTCGCCTTCGAGTTCAGCCTTGGGCGTGAGCGCTGCAACCGAGTCAATCACGATCAAATCGACCGCGCCGGAGCGGGTCAGCGAGTCCACAATTTCCAGCGCCTGCTCGCCCGTATCAGGCTGGCTGATCAGCAAATCCTGCAGGTTCACGCCGAGCTTTTGGGCGTATTGAATGTCCAGCGCATGCTCGGCATCGACGAAAGCGCAGGTGCCACCAAGCTTTTGCATTTCAGCAATGACTTGCAGCGTCAGCGTGGTTTTGCCGGATGACTCAGGGCCGTAGATTTCAACCACCCGGCCGCGCGGCAGGCCGCCCACGCCCAGGGCGATGTCCAGACCCAGTGAGCCGGTGGAAACCACCTGGATGTCTTCAATCACTTCGCCAGCACCGAGCTTCATGATGGTGCCTTTGCCGAACTGCTTTTCGATCTGGGCCAGTGCGGCAGCCAGAGCCTTGGCTTTTTCGGTGTTCAGGGCGGCGGTTTGGGCCGGGTTTTGGGCTGGGTTCAGTTTGCTGGTCAGTTCCATGAAAATCTCCTTGAAAGTCAATACTAAAAAAATTTAAGAAGGGTCTCCAGCGGCTGGTATTGGCAGTGCGCTGGATGCATGACCAGTACTTTATGGGTGGAGTACCATTAAGTAAACCCTGTTTTTAGTCAGTTTCCCTGACTAAAAAGACTAAAATCAACCATGCTTCAAATTTCTGCATCCCAGACACCCCACAGCAGCTGGCGCATCACGCATCTGGGCCGCCTGATGGGCAATGCGCTGCGCCGTTTTGATGAGCGCGTGCTGTGGCTGATGGCGCGCAATGTGGAGGTGCCTCTGGCACTGGCCAACCTCGCAGCGCGTGACAAGGTGGGCGCAGCGCACATTCACATCACGCGGCATCTGGCTGTAGGTGGCACACGCCTGACTGACCTGGCGCTCAGTGCCGGCATGAGCAAACAGGCCATGGGCGATCTGGTCACACAGTGCGAAGCCTGGGGGCTGGTCACGCGTGAGACCGATGCGCATGACAAACGCGCCAAAAAAGTGGTGTTTACCGCTGCTGGGCTGATGTGGCTGGGCGCGTTCGAGCATGCCGTGGCGCAAGCAGAAGAAGAATTTCGCGCTGCTGTAGGGCAGGATGTGGCCACCGTGGTGGCGCTCGGGCTGGAGGCTTACGCGCAAGCGGATTGAGAAAAATCGGAGACATTCAACGCAGAGGCGCAGAGACTCGCAGAGACCCGCAGAGAAATATGCAAAAAATTTTATTTGTCTTGCTCTGTCCCGCTTGCTCTGCGTTCTCTGCGCCTCTGCGCTGAAGGCAGTTCTCAAAAGCCTAAAATTTGAGCAACATATAAAACCCGGAGACCGCCATGCGAATTTTGATTGCCGAAGACGACCAGGTGCTGGCCGACGGCCTGCTGCGCACCCTGCGTGCATCGGGCGCTGCTGCTGACCATGTGGCCAGCGGCTCGGAGGCGGATGCGGCGCTTATGACCAATACCGAGTTTGACCTGTTGATCCTCGACTTGGGCCTGCCGCGCATGCATGGCCTGGAAGTGCTCAAACGCCTGCGCGCCCGGGGATCGTCCCTGCCCGTGCTGATTCTGACGGCGGCTGACAGCGTGGAAGAGCGCGTCAAGGGGCTGGATTATGGCGCAGACGACTACATGGCCAAGCCGTTTTCACTGCAGGAACTTGAAGCCCGGGTGCGGGCGCTGATTCGCCGGGGTATGGGCGGGGCCAGCAGCACCATCAAACACGGCCCGCTGGTGTATGACCAGGCCGGACGGGTGGCCACGATTGACGGCGTGATGGTCGAGCTGTCAGCGCGCGAGCTCGGTCTGCTTGAAGTGTTGCTGCAACGCGCAGGGCGTCTGGTCAGCAAAGACCAGCTGGTCGAGCGCCTGTGCGAGTGGGGCGAAGAAGTCAGCAACAACGCCATTGAGGTGTACATCCACCGCCTGCGCAAGAAGATTGAAAAAGGGCCAATCCGGATTGCGACGGTGCGCGGCTTAGGCTACTGCCTTGAGAAGATTCCTGGATAGCCAGATGGGGGATGGAGTCACTCAACGCAGAGGCGCAGAGAACGCAGAGGAAGCGGGTCAGAGGAAAAAATTAATCAATAGCTTTTATATGTATTTCTCTGCGGCCCTCTGCGTCCTCGGCGCCTCTGCGTTGAATGAACCCGCTTTGGTGTTTTCCTGCGTATGGCTTTGAGACTTTTCCAGCGCGAACGCCGCAGCCTGTTTGGCGAAATCCTCGACTGGATGCTCACGCCGCTGCTGCTGCTGTGGCCCATCAGCCTGGCGCTGACCTGGCTGGTGGCACAAAACATTGCGGGCAAGCCCTTTGACCGTGCGCTGGAGTACAACGTGCAGGCCCTTAGCAAATTGGTGGCGGTTAAAAACAACCAGGTGCAGTTCAACCTGACCGGCCCGGCGCGCGACCTCTTGCGGGCCGACGACACCGACCTGGTGTACTACCAGGTGCTGGGCACGCGGGGTGAATACCTCGGCGGCGAGCATGATTTGCCGCTGCCGACCGACGATGACAAAGGCAATGACGGCGAGGTGCGGCTGCGTGAAGACAAAATTCAGGGCGAAGATGTTCGTGTGGCCTACACCTGGATCCAGGTCGATGTGAAATTGCCAGCAACTGCGGGCAAAAACGTGTCGCGAGAGCCCACCACCCAGACCGTGCTGGTTCAAGTCGCCGAAACGCTTGAAAAACGCAAGACACTGGCCACCGAAATCGTCAAAGGCACCATGGTGCCGCAGTTTGTGACACTGCCGCTGGCGGTGCTGCTGGTCTGGCTGGCGCTGGTGCGCGGCATCAAACCGCTGGCGCAACTCGAAAAACGTATTCGTGCCCGCAAACCCGACGACATGAGCCCGCTGGACGACACCGCGGTGCCGGAAGAAGTTGCCCCGCTGGTGTCGTCGATCAACGATTTGCTGAGCCGCCTGAAAGTCTCGCTGACAGCGCAAAAACGCTTTCTGGCCGATGCCGCGCATCAGCTCAAAACGCCGCTGGCCGGGCTGCGCATGCAGGCGGACCTGGCGCAACGCGAAACCGATGCCGATGAGCTTAAAAAGTCACTCAAACACATTGGCCGTGCCAGCATCCGTGCAACCCACACCGTGAACCAGCTGCTGGCACTGGCGCGGGCCGAAACCACGGGCCGCAGCCTGGCCAAACACCGCGTCGATCTGGTCCATATTGCTCGCGAGGCGATGGCGGACTCGGTTCCGCGTGCGCTTGAGAAAAAAATTGATCTGGGCTACGACGACCCGCAAGCCGGGCAGCAACCCACACAACTTGAAGGCAACGCCACCCTGCTTAAGGAGATGGTGCGCAACCTGCTGGACAACGCGATTGCCTACACCCCCGAGGGCGGTCAGGTGACGCTGCGACTCCTTTCAGACCGCTTCAGCGGCGTGCTGATCCTGCTGGTGGAGGACTCCGGGCCGGGCATTCCAGAATCCGAGCGCGAACTGGTGTTCCAGCCTTTTTACCGCGCTCTCGGCACCAATGTGGATGGCTCGGGCCTGGGCCTGGCGATTGTTCTGGAAATCGCCAACCAGCACGACGCCACCATCACCATAGAAGATGCCGAACTGCCCGGCCACCCGCATTCGCCGGGCACACGCATTGCCATACGCTTTATCGGCATAGAACGCCCGGATTTAGGGTAAAACGGGCGTTCAGGCAGGAAGCACGTGGGCTGACAGCTATTAATATAATAGCGCATCAGATACTTCAAGCAGGCTTCGGCCAGCGGTCGTGCAGGGTCACGGCCACGCGTTCACCCCACAAATCGATGTGTGCGGGCGTAGCCACATGCGGCTGCAGCGCCGCATCGCCACGCACATAACCCAACGCCACGCAGGCCCTGACCAGCGGGCTCCAGCCGACAGACGAAATCTCACCGACCGAGACGCCTCCAGGGGCACCCGCCAGAAAAATGGCTTCTCCACCCCAGGCATACGCGTCAGGCGTGTCAAACACCAGCGTGACCAGTTTTTTGCGCAGCGGCTGGCCTTGCGACTTCAGCAACGCGGCTTTGCCGATAAAGTCGCAAGGCTTGGTCAGCTTGACGGAAAAACCCAGACCAGCCTCCCATGGCGTTTCGTCCGGCCCCAGTTCGGCCCCCCAGGCGCGGCGGCCCTGCTCAATGCGCAAGGCATCCAGCGCGTAGTACCCGGCATTGACCAGGCCCAGGTCGCGCCCGGCATCCATTAGCGCCAGATACACATGCCGCGCCATTTCAATCGGCGTGTACAGCTCAAAGCCCGGCCCGCCCACGTAGCTCATGCAGGCCGCGCGCACGCGGGCAAAGCCCACGTCAATGTCTTTGGTCCACGAAAACTTCAGGGCCTTGGGCGACAGGTCATCCGGGCTGACACGCCCCAGGAGCTCACGGGCTTTGGGTCCCATGACCGACAACACCGAGTACATGGCTGAAATATCGGTCAGCACCGCGTGCTCTGATGCGTTGATGTGCCGCGTGATCCAGTCAAAGTCGCGCACGGTCTGGGCCGAGCCGGTGATGATCTTGAACCGGTCGGTGCCCAGGCGAATCACCGTCAGGTCGCTCTCAAAACCGCCGCGTTCGTTGAGCAGGGCGGTATAGACCATCTTGCCCACGGGCACATCCATTTCATTGGCGCACAGGCGCTGCAGTACGGCCAGCGCATCGCGGCCTTGCAGCAGGTATTTTGAAAACGAGGTCTGGTCGTACAGGGCAACGGCTTCGCGGGTGGCCTTTTGTTCGGCCTGCACCCAGGGCAGCCAGCCGGGTTGGCCCAGAGTTTGGTCGGGGCGGGCGACATTTTCAGGTTTGAAATAGCTGGCACGCTCCCAGCCGTTCTTGCTGCCAAACTCAGCGCCTTTTGCGCTGAGGATGTCGTACAGCGGTGAGGTGCGCAGCGGCCTGGCGGTTTCCAGCTCCTGGCGCGGCCAGCGCATCGCATAGTGCAGACCCAGGGTTTCACCAGTGCGCTCGGCCAGCGCCTTGCGGTTGCCGGTAAAGCTGCCAAAGCGGCGAATGTCCACGTCCCATAAATCTGTGCTCGGCTCGCCGCCCACAATCCACTCGGCCATGAGCCGCCCCGCACCGCCGCTGTTGGCAATGCCGGCGGAATTAAACCCGGCACAAACAAAGTAGTTGCGCAGCTCAGGCGCTTCACCAAGAATAAAGTTGCCATCCCGCGTGAAGCTCTCGGGGCCATTGAGCAGCATCTTGATGTCGGCTGTTCCCAGGCAGGGCGTGCGGTGCATGGCGGTCATCATCAGCGGCTCGAACTGGTCCCAGTCTTCGTCCAGCAGCTCAAACTGGAAGGTCGATGGAATCGGGTCCATCTTCCAGGGCTTGGCCTGGGGCTCAAAACCGCCCATGACCAGCCCGCCGACTTCTTCCTTGTAGTAAATGAACCCATCGGGGTCGCGCATGACGGGCAGCATGGGGTGAACGCCGGGGATTTTGCCAGTGACGATGTAGAAGTGTTCGGCTGAATACAGCGGCACATTGATGCCGGCCAGCTTGCCAAACTGCCGCGCCCATTGCCCGGCGCAGTTGACAATGACGTCGCAGCGAACCTCGCCCTGCGCGGTACGGATGCCCACCGCCTTGCCGTTTTCAATCAGCACGCCAGTGACCTCAACCCCCTCTTGAATCTTCACGCCCCGGTTGCGTGCGCCTTTGGCCAGCGACATGCACAAATCGGCCGGGTTGGCTTTGCCATCGCCGGGCAGCCAGATCGCGCCCTGCAAGTCGTCGGTACGCATGATGGGGTATTTGTCGCCCGCCTCCCTGGGCGATATTTCATGGCATTCAACGCCAAAGCTGTTGGCCATGGCCACCTGCTTGCGCAGCACCTTCATGCGCTCGGGCGTGCTGGCCACATTGACGCTGCCGCATTGCTTCCAGCCAGTAGCCAGGCCGGTTTCAAGTTCCAGCGAAGCGTACAGCCCAATGCCGTACTGGCTCATTTGGGTCATGTTGCGGTTGGGCCGCATCTGGCCGACCAGCCCGGCGGCGTGCCAGGTCGTGCCGCTGGTGAGCTTGCCCTGTTCCAGCAGCAGCACATCGGTTTTACCGAGTTTGGCCAGGTGGTAGGCCACCGAGCAGCCGACGATGCCGCCGCCCACAATCACGATTTCA
>JBBRMH010000201.1:0-6114 GCA_038230935.1 Burkholderiales bacterium
CTTCAACAATGTCTTTTCCTTTGGTTCTGGCCGGGTCTGCTGCCGGGCCAATCAGCACAAAGTCGTTGTACATCACCGGGTAGCGCTTGATGGCGTAGCTTTCGGCCACGAATTTTTCTTCTGCCACCTGGTCATGCACAAACAGCACGTCGGCGTCGCCCCGGCGGCCCATGTCGATGGCCTGGCCGGTGCCTACGGCCACCACCTTGACATCAATGCCGGTGGCTTTTTTGAACTCGGGCAGCAGGTAGGGGAACAGGCCTGACTGCTCGGTCGAGGTGGTGGACGCCATCACGATGGGTGCGGTTTGCGCTATCGAATAAGTAGCGCCTGCTGCAGCAAATAAAAGGGCCAGAGACCGGATTGACTTAAAAACAGGCGCGCTGGGGGTCAGGGTTTTCATACAAGTTCTCCTTTTAAAAAATGGGCGGCAGCGGCAGGGAGCGGGCCGTTGAAAAAATCATGCACCGGCAGGTCCGCCAGCAACGCGCCCTGCTCCAGGTAAATCACGCGGCTGGCCAGGCGTTTGACCTGACCGAGGTTGTGGCTGCTGAACACCAGCGTCATGCCGCTGGCTGCAAACTCGTCCATCAGACGCTCGACCTCGCGTTTGGCGGTCGGGTCCAGGCTGGCGGTGGGCTCGTCGAGCAACAAGACGCGCGGCCTGCAGGCCCAGGCCCGTGCCAGCGCCACCCGCTGCTGCTGGCCACCGGACAGGGCTTTGGCGTGGCGCAGTGATGCGTCTTGCAGGCCCACGCGTTCAAGCGCATCCCGTGCCTGCGCTTTGGCTTTGGCCCAGGGTGTGCCGCGCAGCAACAGGCCCAGGGCCACGTTGTGCAGCACACTGGCGCGCAGCATGTAGGGGCGCTGAAACAGCATGGCCTGACGCACCTGGTGATCCACTTCAATCTGGCCGGATGAGGGGCGTACCAGACCGTGCAGTGCGCGCAGCAACGTGCTTTTGCCGCTGCCATTGGAGCCGACCAGGGCCACGCGCTCCCCGGCCTGAATGCGCAGTGTGCAGTGGCTCAGCGCCTGAATCCGGCCATAGCGCACACCCACGTTCTGCAAATCAAACAACCTGCTCATCACAAAGCCGCCCGCTGCGACTGCACCACCGCCACTGGCGCGGTGTCATCGAGCTGCTCGCGCCAGCGCTTGAGGAGCGCAATCAGCACATTGAGCAGCAGCACCACGCCCAGCAGAACGATGCCCAGGGCCAGCGCCAGCGGTAAATCGCCCTTGCTGGTCTCCAGCGCAATCGATGTCGTCATGACGCGGGTGTAGCCATCGATGTTGCCGCCCACCACCATCACGGCACCAACTTCTGAAATGGCGCGGCCAAAAGCGGCGATCAGCACGGTGAGCAGGGCGTAACGCTCGTCCCACAGCAGGATCAGGCCACGCACAAACCGCCCGGCCCCGAGCGACTGGAACTGCTCGCCATGCTTGTGCTCGGCGTCTTCAATCGTTTGCCGCACCAGGGCTGTGACCACCGGCAACACCAGCACGCTCTGCGCCAGCACCATGGCCTTGAATGAAAACAGCCAGCCCAGATAACCCAGCGGCCCGCTGCGCGAGAGCAGCAGGTACACCACCAGCCCGACCACCACCGAAGGCAAGGCCAGCGCCGTGTTCAGCAGCGCCAGCACCGCCCCCCGGCCCCTGAAGCTTGCAACCCCCAGCCAGGCACCCAGCAGCAGGCCCAGGCCAGAGGCGATCACGCAGGCCAGTGCGCTCACAGCCAGCGAGCGCGCCACGATGCCGGCCAGCAAAGGGTCGAGCGCGGTGATGAGGGACAAGGCCGTTTCGGCGCTGTTTGAAAATGTGTTCATGGGGCAAGTGGGCTGGACTGTAGCTTATGCAACCAGGCCCGCGCGCGCATCGGGATTGACGAGTTATGAAGCTTTTTGCATAGGCTGGCAAGATGCCTTCAACCCCGATAATTGCGGCCACGCCATGCACAAAATAGAACTTTCTTACCTGCTGGCCCCATCGCGCAGCACCGATATGCTGATCCGCAACCCCCTGATGGACATGCTGCAGGCGGTTCGCGCGCACGGCTCGATCTCCAAAGCCGCCAAAGCGATGGATTTTTCTTACCGCCATGTCTGGGGCGCACTCAAAGACTGGGAGCACACCCTGGGCCGCCCGCTCATCGTGTGGGACAAAGGCCAGCGCGCCAGGCTGACCGAGTTTGGCGACAAGCTGCTCTGGGCAGAACGCCAGGCCCAGGCCCGGCTGGCACCGCAAATCGAAGCCCTGCGCGGCGACATTGAGCGGGCGTTTTCCACTGCGTTTGACGACAGCGCCCATGTGCTGACGCTTTATGCCAGCCACGACGCGGCGCTGTCAGCCCTGCGTGAGCAAACCAGCAGGCAAGGCCTGCATCTGGACATCCGCTTCATGGGCAGTGTGGACGCGATGGCCGCGCTGAACGCCGGGCGTTGCATGATGGCCGGCTTTCACACGCTGGAGCAACCCGGCAGCCAGTCTGTGGCGGCCAGGGCTTACCGCAGTCTGCTCAAACCCGGTCTGCACAAGCTGATCGGTTTTGCGCACCGCACGCAGGGCCTGATGGTGGCACCCGGTAACCCTTTGCGCATCACGGGTCTGGCTGATTTGAAACGTGATGGCCTGCGTTACGTCAACCGCGCCGAAGGCACAGGCACACGGGTCTTGCTGGACGACTTGCTGGCCCAGGCCGGTCTGGCTGCGTCAAGCGTGCAAGGCTATGCCAGTGGCGAGCCTTCACACACGGCGGTGGCGCAAGCCGTGGCCAGCAACGCGGCTGATGCAGGCCTCGGTATCGAAGCCGCTGCCCGCGACAAAGGATTGGGTTTTGTGCCTCTGGTGCAAGAGCGCTACCACCTGGTGTGCCTGAAGTCAGCGCTGGACTCACCACCTGTTGCAGCCCTGCTCACAGCACTCAAAAGTGGCGAGTGGCAAACCACGCTTGAGCAACTGCCCGGCTACAGCGGAGAAGGCGCACAGAGCGGCCAGGTGTTGTCTCTGCGCAAGGTCTTGCCGTGGTGGAATTACCGCAAGCCCAAAAGCACGGGTGTGCAGAAAAAATGAACTGAAAAGGCCGCTAGCGCAGTAACAGCGTGCACAAGCAGCTATCAAATAGTGAGCAAATACTTTCAGTCATGTTGTCACGTTGTCACCGCTTCTGGCGCATGGGCCGTCTGACGCCGCGCTGTCAACGCACTGCCCATCGACGCTGCGACGATGCAGCCAATCGCCAGCCACTGGCTGTTGCTCAAATGCTCGTCCAGCAAGGCAACCGCCAGCACCGCCGCCACTGCGGGCTCCATGCTGATCATGATGCCGAACGCTTCTTTGGGCAGCCGCTTGAGCGCCATCATCTCCAGCGAAATCGGAATCGCACTTGATATGGCGGCCACGCCCACACCGACCAGCAGCACCTGTGGCGACAGCAGCGCCGCGCCTGCATGCACCACGCCCACAGGCACCACCACCAGGGCCGCCACCGTCAACCCCAGCGAGACGGAATGCCCCGCATGCAAATGGCCGATGCGCTTGCCAAAAACAATGTACATCGCCCACATCACCGCAGCACCCAGCGCGTACACCACCCCCAGCGGGTCAAGCGTGCTGCCACTGATACCCAGAGGCAGCAGCATGCCAAGGCCCAGCAACGCCAACGCCACCCAGACAAAGTCCACTGCCCGGCGCGAGTAAAAAATGGCCATGGCCAGCGGCCCTGAAAACTCGATCGCCACCGCCAGCCCAAAAGGCAGCGTCTGCAGCGACATGTAAAACAGCAAATTCATGACACCCAGCGTCGCGCCATATTTGGCAATCGACAGCGCATCGGTTCGAGACAGCTTCCAGCGCCAGGGCCGCCACAGCAACAGCAGCAACACCGCAGAAAACCCGACCCGCAATGCCGACACGCCCTGCGCGCCCAGCAACGGAAACAGCTGCTTGGCCCAGGAAGTGCCAATGCCCAGAGAAGTGACAGCGCCAAACACGGCGAGAAGGGGAATGAATTGCTGAAAGCGTGGGGAAGTCATGGGGATGAATATAGTGCCTGCAGCACGCTTGTTTCAGCATGCTGCTTCTTGACGGCAACTTTGGAGACGTGGGCCGCGACCGCAATACCGGCCTTCAACACACGACCTGAAGCTACGCACCACTCGCCCACATTAACGCCCACCTCAACTGTCCGACTTGATACCCCGCAGCATGATGATGCCGCCGAAATTTCTGGTTTCGGTGCGCAAGCGGTTTCGCAGGCCTTCGGCGGTGGAAGGCGTTGGCTGCCAGCCTGCTGTGATCAGGCGCTGCCGAACATCATCCGTCTTGAGAATCTCGATGAGCGCAGCGCCCAACTTGTCCCGGATCGGTACGGGAAGCGACGCGGGGCCGGCCAGCGCTGTGAACAGTTCCACCTCGGCCCCCAGAATGCCGGTCTCCCGCAGTGTGGGCAGTTCCATGGCAAGCGCGCTTCGCCTGTCCGACGTCACGCCGACGGCTTTCATTTTTCCTGCGCGAACCTGCTGCATCGCCAGTCCTGGCGGAAGCAAAGCCGCTTGCAGCTGGCCGCCCAGCATGGCCGTGATGAGCTGCGGATTGCCCTGATAAGGAACATGCTGGGTGGTTAATCCACCGCTACGGCTTTTGATCAACTCCATGCCCAGATGCCCCGGTGTGCCGTTGCCAGGGGAGCCATAGTTGCCCTTTTCTCCGAGGTTTCTAAGCCAGGTCAGCCAGTCTTCGCTCTTGCTTCCGACGGCGGCGTTGCTCACCACCAGCACCAATGGCGTCGTGGCGATCAGGGCAATCGGGCTCAGGTCGGTAGCGGGGTCATAGGCGATGGAAGGATTGAGCTGTTTGGCAATCGTCATCTGGCTGTTGTTCATCACGCCAAAAGTGTGCAAATCGGTTGATTTGGCGACCTGGTCTGCTGCGATGGTGCCCGATGCGCCCGCCTTGTTCTCGACAATGACGGGCTGGCCGAGTGCTTTTGAAAGGGGCTCAGAAATGATGCGTGCCGAGATGTCCTGCACCGAGCCGGGTGGAAAGCCGATCAGGATGCGAATGGGCTTGGTGGGCCAGGCAACTTCAGTGCCCGGCTTGTTCGCGGCCTTGCCAGCGCTGGGTGTGCTGGTCTGGCAGAAACCGCTGGTCAATGCAGAGGCCAGTAAACCCAGTGTCAAAACACGCTTTGAAATCAGATAGTCACGCATCAAAATTTACCTTTCAAGTAAGCGAGTCATGACAACAAAAATTCGTGCTGCCAAAACCCGTGTCAAGTGTACTGAGCAACGCGTTTGCATGCGGGTCACTGCGGGTGATCTGCGCATGAAAATGTGACAGATTTTGTGCCAATGAAGGGGACGTTGAAACCAAAACAGCGCCTTCAGATGCAGGTGGCACACCCATGGGAGCTGGTCTGAATGGTTGCAACCATCACGCCAACGCTACAGGCACAGACGCGTCCATTTTGCAGCACCTGAACGCCTGCGAAGGCAGTCAATACAACGGCTATGCGCTACGCATTTTGTAGCAATCTCAACCGGCAAACTTTCCTCCGCTCATTTTGACCCGCGCAGCAGACGCAACCCGTTGGCCACCACCAGCAAGCTGGCACCCATGTCTGCAAACACGGCCATCCACATGCTGGCGCTGCCAAACACGGCCAGCAGCAAAAACACGCTTTTGATGCCCAGAGCCAGTGTGATGTTTTGCCACAGGATGGCGTGGGTGCGCCGTGACAGCCGCACGGTTTCAGCCACGCGCTGCAGGTTGTCGTTCATGATGACCACGTCGGCGGCTTCCATGGCGGTGTCGGTGCCTGCGCCGCCCATGGCAAAGCCGATGTTGGCTTGCGCCAGGGCGGGTGCGTCGTTGATGCCATCACCCGTCATGCCGGTGGGGCCGTAACGTTGCTGCATCTCTTTGATCGCTTGCAGCTTGGCGTCGGGCAGCAGGTCACCGCGTGCGTCAAGGATGCCTGCCTGCGCTACAATGGCTTTTGCTGTGGCGCTGTTGTCGCCCGTGAGCATAACCGGTGTGACACCCAGCGCCTTGAGTTCGGCAATCGCCAGAACCGAGCTGGGCTTGATGGTGTCAGCGACTGCAAAC
>JBBRMH010000202.1:0-6102 GCA_038230935.1 Burkholderiales bacterium
GTTAGTTTACTATGTAATGGATGATAATGGTACTTATCATGCATTAGTTTGGCGGTCTTTCCCCTTCTTCTAGAAAAAACTCTTGTGGATGGGGAAAAGTATTACTATTCATGTTCCATGAAATATGAAAAGAATGAGTTCACCGCGTTTTCAACGGAGTCCCAGCGCGTGCGCGCCAACCTGGAACAGTCCTACGTCGCATGGGCGGACGCCAAGCGGGAGCTGGACGCCTTGCCGGCATCCATGTTCTGGAAAACCGTTGGTGATGTTCAGTACCTGGCCATCAAGGACGTTTCAGACTCCAATGCCAAGACCCATGGTCGGCGCGACGCTGCTGGTGAAGAGCGCCTGGCGCTCTACAGCCAAGAAAAAGATCGCCTGACTGCGCGCATCCGTGCCTTGGACGCCCAGGTGAGCGAGCGCGCCGGCTTGTATCGGCGCTTGCGTATGCCCTCCATTCTGGACCGCCAGGCGGAGATTCTGCGCCGCCTGGATATTGAAGGGCTGCTCGGAACCGATTTGATGGTGGTCGGAACCAATGCATTCATTGCCTATGAGCTGGCCTGCGGCGCACGGTTTCCCACCGGCAATGAGGAAACCGAAGACTTTGATATGGCCTGGTGTCGTGGCAGTGGCGCTTCGTTGGCCAGTGCCCGGCAAGGAGACCACCGCAAGTCCTTGTTTGCCTGTCTTCGAAGTCTGGACGCCAGTTACACCATTAATCCGAAAAAACCGTACCAAGCCGTCAACCAAGTCGGCTATGAGGTGGAACTGCTTGCGGCGCCTAGTACCCATCCGCTGCCATCGGAAGTGGCGTTTGAGCCAATGACATCATTGGTTGAGCAAGAGTGGTTGTTGAAGGGGCAGCCTATCAGTGTCGTAGTGGCCACCATAAAAGGGCGCGCATGCCCGTTGTATGTGCCCGATCCGCGGTGGAT
Organism: Burkholderiales bacterium; assembly: GCA_038230935.1. GTDB lineage: Bacteria > Pseudomonadota > Gammaproteobacteria > Burkholderiales > Burkholderiaceae_C > Polaromonas. The sequence continues at coordinate 939 of JBBRMH010000202.1, forward strand.
GGCATTGCACAAGATGTGGCTGGCCGAGAAGCCGGAGCGCAACATTGCAAAACGAGGTAAGGATCAACGTCAGGGCAACGTCTTGCTCGATGCTGTGCACTACTTCCTCGCTGACGTGTATCGGTTGGATGTGGACTTTTTGATGGCGTTGCCTGAGGAATTGAGGCCCTACTTTGACCGCTGGTGCGCATCGCGCAATTTCATTCCGGAAAACTGATGGCCCGCTTTCCTTTACATCAGGCATGGCTTACTGCGACAGGACAGGACGTTGTCATGCTGTGCGTGTTCATGTGCGCCATTCACCCGTCAGGGAAGTAGGCCAAAATTGTCACTTTCGATCTTGTTTCTGAAGACGGTGCCATGACAGTGGGCCTTGATAGCACCGCCATTGCGCCACTACTGACACCGCACGCAGCGCTGCGACTAAGAAGTGACAGCGACGCGACGCCCTTGCGAGCAGAACTGCATCTGCGCTTGGAAGAGGCCTTTGCCATGGGCAGCGGATTCGGCTTGCTGCGCTTGGGATCCACCGAGGTCGGCACTGTGCTGCCGCCGAGTTGGGCTTGGTGGCGCCGCTTTGCTGCACGCTATGTGACAGCGCTGTGTGCCACGCCACCGGATGGTGAGATTGAGGTTTCGGTGCCCGACACAGCGGCTTTGGAGAGCCTGATTGCAGACGCACCTCCCATGCTCGGGGTTGAGTACCTGAGCGCGCAGGCGTTGATACACCTATGGAGCGATATGGACTGCGCATTGCGCATTGAACTGAGCGCGTCCAAACTGTCGCTACAGGAGTTTCTTCAGGCGCGCCATCCCGCATGGAATCTGATAGGCCGGGTGCACTTTAATTTGGCAGAAAATCGCAAAGACCCGGATGCACCATTCGCCTTTTTGGCGACCTATACCTCGCGACTTTCCGCGCACGGCAAAGCACAGCATTTACCACTGTCCAAGGCACTGGCAGAGTTTTCTGATGGCAAGAGCAAGGCGCAGTTGCTCTCATTGCTATTGCCCGTGCAGCGCGCAGCTACACAATGTGCTTGGCTGCGCGAGATGGTCGACCGTGGTGAGATCTACCATCCGCTGCGCTGGAGTGCTCAGGATGCATGGACCTTTTTGCAAGACGCACCCAAGATTGAAGCGGCAGGAATCGTTTTGCGCACGCCAGGCAATTGGCAAGCAGGACGCCCCGTTCGACCCAAGGTTCAGGCCAGCGTAGGTGCCAAGCCACCCTCCATGCTGGGCATGGACGCGCTGCTGGATTTCGAAATGGCGTTGACCTTGAATGGCGATCCCTTGAATGCCAAGGAGATCAAGACCTTGCTCTCTCAAGTGGATGGACTGCAACTGATCCGCGGTCGCTGGGTGGAAGTTGACCACAAGACATTAGCGCGGATGATGGCCCGGTTTCAAGCCATGGAGCAAGCCGCCAAAAAAGGTGGCTTGCCGTTTGGTGAGGCGATGCGTCTATTGTCCAACGCATCACTGGGTGACAACGTGGACCCGATCGATGCACACTGGTCACAGATTAGCGCCGGGTCTTGGCTGGCCGAAACTTTGCAAGGCCTGCGCCAACCGGAGGGATTGGCTAGTGTCGACCCTGCGGGCGATCTCAAGGCCCATCTGCGACCCTACCAGCAAGCCGGTGTACGTTGGCTATACCTGCTGACCAAACTCCGACTGGGCGCTTGTCTGGCTGATGACATGGGCCTGGGCAAGACCATTCAAGTGCTGTCACTGTTGCTTGTGCTCAAGCGGGAGCAACAGGGCCCAAGCCGCCCCAGCCTGTTGGTGGCCCCCGCCTCGTTGTTGGCCAATTGGGCCGCCGAGGCCGAGCGCTTTGCACCCTCATTGCGTCTGGCAGTGGCCCACCCATCAAGCATGCCCGCAGTCGAACTGCGCTCACTCAATGCAGAGCGGCTGAGCGCTGTAGACCTGGTAATCACCAGCTACGGCACCTTGATGCGTGTGCCTGCTCTGGCCGACATGCAATGGCATCTGGCCGTACTGGACGAGGCCCAGGCCATCAAAAACCCAGGCTCCAAGCAGACCCAACAGGTCAAACGTCTCAAAGCCCAGTCGCGCATCGCACTGACCGGCACACCGGTGGAAAACCGCTTGTCTGATCTATGGTCTATTTTTGACTTCACCCATCCGGGCTTGCTGGGTACGGGCAAAGTGTTTGCTGACTTCACCAAACGGCTGGTCGAACAACAGCATTTCGGTCCGCTGCGAACATTGGTGCAGCCCTATATTTTGCGTCGCCTCAAGACCGACAAGCGCGTGATTTCAGACCTGCCCGATAAGACCGAGCTTAAAGCGTGGTGTCACCTGAGTCCAACCCAGGCAGCCCTGTATCAACGTGCGGTGAAGGAGTTGGAAGCTGCGCTGGACAATGCCGACGGCATGGCACGAAAAGGTGTAGTTTTAGCGTTTTTGATGCGTTTTAAACAAATCTGCAATCATCCGTCGCAATGGTTGGGCGATGCGGCCTGGAGTCCGCACGACAGCGGCAAGTTCGCGCGCCTGCGCGAGTTGGCCGAAGTGATTGCCGCAAAGCAGGACAAGATGCTGGTGTTCACCCAGTTTCGGGAGACCACCGCGCCACTTGCCTCATTTCTGGGAGGCATCTTTGGCCGCGAAGGCCTGGTGTTACATGGTGGCACGCCGGTAGCCAAACGCCGGGAGTTGGTAAAACGCTTTCAGGAAGACGAGCAAGTGCCTTTCTTCGTCCTATCGCTCAAGGCAGGCGGGGCCGGGCTCAATTTGACTGCTGCTTCGCATGTGGTGCACTTTGACCGCTGGTGGAACCCGGCGGTGGAGAATCAGGCCACCGACAGGGCGTTTCGCATTGGTCAGAAAAAGAACGTGTTGGTGCACAAGTTTGTTTGCAGGGGCACGGTAGAAGACCGCATCGACCAGTTGATCGAGTCCAAAGAGAAACTGGTCAAGGACGTGCTGCAAGAAGGTGCCGAATTGCTTTTGACAGAGATGAGCGACCGCGAGTTGCTAGACCTGGTCAAACTCGACATTCATGCGGCGCAAGATATTTGATAATCGCGCAACTTGCAGGACAGAGATCAATGCACTGTAGCTACAGCTGTGAATTTTGAGCTGTGTTCTGAATTGATGTGAAGGAGTGGGCATGAGTTATTGGGGATACGCACGTTATGTGCCAGTGGCAGAGCGCCGCGCCAAAGCCGAAAAGGCAGCGACCAAAGCGCTTAAGGCCGGAGCCAAGCTCTCGCCCATTGCACCCTATCGCGGTGCAATCGCAAAGACATTTTGGGGCAAGGCGTGGTGTGACAACCTTGAACATTACAGCGACTACGCCAACCGCCTGCCACGCGGGCGTACCTATGTGCGCAACGGATCGGTGATAGACTTGAATATCGTTGGTGGTGCCATCCACGCAAAAGTGATGGGATCGAGTCTGTATACCGTCAAGGTAACCGTGATGGAAGTTGCCGCCAAACAATGGCAGGCTATCGGTGCAGACTGTTCTGGTTCTATCGACTCCATGGTGGAGTTGCTACAAGGTAAATTGACCAAGCCGGTCATGGAGCGTATCTGTAAACACCAAACAGGCCTGTTTCCGGCACCTAAAGACATCGAGTTCAGTTGCAGTTGCCCCGACTCAGCCTCCATGTGCAAACACATCGCCGCAGTACTCTACGGTGTGGGTGCCCGACTGGATCAGCAGCCGGCCATGTTGTTTGAGCTGCGTCAGGTCGATGCCAAGGACTTACTGGCTCAGGCTGCCACTTTATTGCCAAAAGGCAATAAAGTGCTCGCAAAAAGCAAAGTTCTTAATGATGCGGCTCTGGCAGATGTGTTTGGGCTCGATATGGATGATGCGTTGCCAGCACCCGTGCCCAAGGCACCAAAAACAAAGGTGGCGGCCAGCAAGAAGTTGGAAGGTAAGCCCACAAAAGTCAAAGTAGCGACGCTTGCAAAAAATGCAGTTCCTTCCACACAGTCTGCCAAGGCGGTTAAAGCTACCGAAATTGTGAAACCCATCAAGAAGGGGGTAAAGGCATCGGTCCCAGACATCGCCAAAACTAAAACAGCCACCGCGAAATTGGCCACTGCTCCAAGTGCCACGGCAAAGCGATCCGCCCGAAAGGTGGCGATAGTCACGCTGACAACAGCCAAAAGCCCGGAGAAATCCAAGTCACCAGGTCCTTCCTTGGCTAAATTGCCTCCCAAAAAGCCAGACAAAACGATTAGTAAACGGTCGGTGAAAAAAGCCGGAATCATGCATTAGTTCGATGAACCGTTGTCTTTCTTGACAACATTGTGGTTTTTGGGGATCATTGGCCCATGTCGACGACGCGCGCAGCCACCCTCATCACCCGGTTTAAAGATGTCACGCCCGATGGCGGCATTTTGGAGTTGGTGGTTTGGAAGGTACCTACACCAGTGCCACCAACAGAGCACGGTTACAAGTACCGCGCGGTATACGCCGTGGCGGGAAAGCGCATCGTAGGCTTTGACAACGAGCGCGGCAAGGGTGACCACTGCCACCTTGACGGCGCAGAGCTACCTTATTGCTTTTTCAGCGTTGAGCAGTTGGTTGAAGACTTTATTGCGGCGGTCGCCGCGCGGAGGCCATCATGAACGAGCGGTTTTTAACGATTACTTTGCAGCCCGACTGGAAAGGCGCGCTGCGTGCAGCCGCCCAAGCCGCTAAGGCGGATACCTACCAGGGCGAGACGCTCAATTTTGAGAGCCCCGGGCACTTCTTTGGCCAGTTGACAGAAAAGCGCTGGGAATTGGTGCGCGTCGCCCAGGGGAAAGGCGAGATGACACTGCGTGCGTTGGCCCGCGCGGTCGGGCGCGATGTCAGACGCGTGCATGATGATGTCAGTGTTTTAGCGGACTTGGGACTTATTGAACGTACTGACAGCGCTGGTGTGGTGTGCCCGTACGCGGCCATGCATATCGATATGTATCTGAAGGCGGCTTAACAGGCGTAGAACAAAATAGGTTCTGTCGCAATAAGCGTTGCCTGACAATGACAGCATGACCGAGACAACCCCAATGGCGATGATAGGCGAGCTACGCAAGGTGCTCAAGCGGCTGCACTACCCGCTGGAAGTGATGCTGGTGTGCGCCCGTTGGTACGCCGCTTACCCATTGAGCTTTAGACATCTGGAAGAAA
>JBBRMH010000203.1:0-5979 GCA_038230935.1 Burkholderiales bacterium
CTACATCCACCACCTTGGTAATCAGCGTGTGGGCCTCTTTGTCAAACTCGAAGCGCACTCCTATAGACGCCATTTGCAAGCTCTGGTTGATCTCATCGAGCGCCGCAACTGCCTGCTTGGGTGTAGCGAGCGCCGTTTTTTTCTCTTGCTCAAGGGCTGCAGCCTCACGCACCCGCCCGGCTTGCTGAGGTGCCTGTGGTGCAGGCGACACAGCCACTGCGCTTTCACGTTGCGCACCAGCACTTTGGGCCCTCAAGGCGCTTAAGGCAACTGTCATGACTCTGTCTCCTAAGGTGGTCGCTAGGCACTCCCACCTGATGCTTTCCAAGTGGGACTGCCTAACGCAGGCGGGCAAACCGCCTGACTTGCACACTGAACCGGGAAAAGAGCATGCGAAGCAGCACATGCTCTTTCTTTTTGGCCGATTAACGCAGCAAGGCCATCACACCCTGTGTCGTCTGGTTGGCCTGGGCCAGCACCGAGGTACCAGCTTGCTGCAGAATCTGCGCGCGGCTCATGTTGGACACCTCAGTCGCGTAGTTGGCATCTTCAATGCGTGAACGTGAAGACGTCAGGTTGTTGATGGTGGTGCCCAGGTTGGAGATGATTGAGTCAAAGCGGTTTTGGACAGCGCCCAGCGATCCGCGCAAATCGTCCACCTTCTTGAGTGCTGCATCAATCTTGGCCAGCGGGTTGACCGTAGCAGCTCCTGCAAACTCGGCAGATTTCGTCGTACTGCCTGCAGAACTAAGCTCAACGGTCACGCCAGCCGCTATCGCCGTAGTTGTGCCACCACCGTCGACTAGAGCTGCAGTAGCAATGTCTGACGTCGCGTAATTTTTACCTTGAACGGTAGCAAACGCAGTGACAGTCCCGGCAGCATCAACACCCACTTTGACGGGCGCTGCAGTCAAACTGACTGCAGAGGCAGTGGCGATGCCATTTGCAGCGTCGGCAAACTTGATAACCGCCGTGTTTAGAGTCACGGCACCGTTCGTGCGATCTACTGATGCAGCATAGTAGTCCTCGCCAGACTTGACTACAAACTTACCGGTCCCAACGCCAGCGCTGGTTTGTACTTCGTGCAGCGACAGATCGGCAGCTGCCACCGTACTGCCAGTAGATGTCGTCAGACTGTTGGCTGCAGCGGTCAGGACGACGTTTGAGGAAGCGGTGCCGGAAGCCTGATTGACCGCAGTAATTGCGCCACTGACAGGCAAAGCATTGTTCGACACGGTCAAGGAGTTCAGAGAAAGACTGGTTGAATTGATCTGTTTGAGGTTGATATCAATTTTTTCGCCGTCGTTAGCACCAACCTGAATAGAAAGCTTGGTATTACCTGACAAGACCTTGACACCGTTGAAGTCGGTTTGCGCTGAGGTGCGGTCAATTTCAGCGAGCCGCTGGCCAATTTCAGCCTGAATGGATGCTTTGTCGGCGGTCGAGTTGGAGCCATTGGTCGATTGCACAGCCAGCTCACGGATGCGCTGCAGGTTGGTATTGACTTCGGACAAAGCGCCCTCAGTGGTTTGCGCCAGCGAGATACCGTCATTGGCATTGCGCGACGCCTGGGTCAAACCCTTGATATTGGAGGTGAACCGGTTGGCAATCGCCTGGCCGGCGGCGTCGTCTTTGGCGCTGTTGATACGCATGCCAGATGACAAACGCTCAATCGCCGAATTCAACGCACCCTGGGACTTGTTGAGGTTGTTCTGCGTGAGCAGGGAAAGAGCATTGGTGTTAATAACTGAAGACATGATGAACTCCTGAGTTTCAAAGTGGGTGTACTCCGGCTACTTGCCGTCACGCTGGCCTTGCTTGCCCGGACACTTTGCAAGCCACCGTTATTCAGGTTATCGGCCAGTGCCTGAAAACCTTTAGGGCTGGGGAGAAATTATTTTTTTTTGTTGTGGGCCCGGCAGCCCGGTTGCGTCGGGTTTGGCGTACCACCAAACGGGGCAAGGGGCCTGACGCACGCCAGGAAAGGCAGCAGGCGCGATTGCGGCCGGGGCGCTGAAACAGGGGTGCACTATGGACTGAATAGGCACCGAATTTGGGTAAAGATGAGTAAATATGAACCAAATATGGCTGCAGCCCAAGCAATACATAGGCTGGCTGCTATCAATTTAGATAGCCAGGCCTTGGTATCAAGCCTGCATGTTCATGACTTCCTGATAGGCCGTCACGACCTTGTTGCGCACCTGCAGCCCCATCTGAAAGCCGATCCCGGCTTTCTGGATATCCACCATCACATCATTGAGTGCCACGCCGGGCTTGCCCAGCTCAAACGCCTCGGCCTGGCTGGATGCCTGCTGCTGGGCACCACTGATACGGTCCAGAGACTTTTTAAGCTCGCCTGCAAACCCGCCACCGGCGGCTTCGGTGCCTGTTGCGGCATCGCTTCGCTCGCCTGCCTGAAAGGCTTGGGAAACAGAGCGCATTTGCTGGAGCACGGATTCAATTGACGATATGGACATGGTTTTTTGCACAGTCTGTGTGCCCGTTGGTATGGGGAAGGCCTCAAGCGTAGCAGTGGCAAATTGTCTGCATCTCGCCAAAAGATGGCAAAACTCCAAGCTATTCAGCAGATCAAATTCAGACCATCGCTCCCACAATCGACCACAAGGCCAGGCTTGCCCTGCCAGACAACCACCCCCTAAACCTTACCGAACCACGGCCCTATGCCAACAGCTTATGCCAACAGTTGCCACCGCTTTCAATTTGCATAACCGCTCTGGCCATACCCTGGCCATCACCAGACAGTAGAGGGCTAAACGTATGAGCACTACCGCAAACATTGCCATGGAGGTGCCCAAGGCACCTGCCCTGCTTGACCAGTTGCGCGCCAACCCCAAGCTGCCAGCTGCCATCGGCCTGTCCGCTCTTGTGGCCGTCGTGGCAGCGATGCTGCTCTGGAACCGTGCACCAGATTACGGTGTGCTCTACAGCAACCTGTCAGACCGCGATGGCGGGGCCATCATCGCCTCGCTGCAGCAGATGAACATTCCGTACAAGTTCACCGATGGCGGCGGTGCGCTGCTGGTGGCAGCCAACAAGGTGCCGGAAGCGCGCCTGAAACTGGCCGCTCAGGGTCTGCCCAAAGGCGGCACCGTCGGTTTTGAATTGATGGACAACCAGAAGTTTGGCACCAGCCAGTTTGCCGAGCAGATCAACTACCAGCGCGCACTGGAAGGCGAGCTGGCACGCTCCATCAATTCGATTGCTGCAGTCGAGTCAGCACGCGTTCACCTCGCGTTGCCCAAGCCTTCGCTGTTTGTGCGTGACCAGAAAAAACCCAGCGCCTCGGTAGTTCTCACGCTGCATCGGGGTCGGAGCATTGACGAGGGCCAGGTCAGCGCCCTGGTTCACCTGATTTCCAGCAGCGTACCCGAACTGTCACCCAAGAGCATCACGGTGGTGGACCAGTCGGGTAACCTGCTGTCAGCAGCCAATGCGGGCACGCGCGGGCTGGATGTGAGCCAGCTCAAATACTCGCAGGAAATCGAGCAGGGCTATATCCGCCGCATCGAGGCGATTTTGCAACCCATCGTCGGCACGGCGAATGTGCGAGCGCAAGTCGCCGCTGACATTGATTTTTCAGTCGTTGAAAACACTGACGAAAAGTATCGGCCCAACCAGGAAGCAGGCAGCGCAGCCATTCGCAGCTTGCAGTCCAGCGAGTCCAGTCAGTCCGGCGCAGTCCCGCCGGGTGGCGTGCCGGGCGCGCTGACAAATCAGCCCTCGGTCAGCCCGACGGCCCCGATTGTCACCGCGCCTGCAGGCCCAGCGTCGGCTGCCAGCCAGCCCAAGGCAGCAACTGCGACGAGCTTTACCAGCCCTGGCGTGGGCAGCGTTGGCTCCGGGAACGGGCGCAAAGACAGCACCACCAATTTCGAGCTGGACCGCTCAATCCGCCATGTGCAGCAGGGCGCGGGCATGATCAAGCGGCTGTCGGTCGCTGTGGTGGTCAATTACCGTGATGCCCAGGGCGCACCAGGAAAAACCGCGCCGCAGGCGCTTTCAGCCAAAGAGCTCGAACAGATTCAAAACCTGGTGCAGCAAGCCATGGGTTACAGCCGTGAAAGGGGCGACACCTTGAACGTGGTGAACAGCCCGTTTGCCGTTGCCAGCGTGGAGCCCACGGCGGTACTGCCTGTCTGGCGCCAGCCAGACAACATTGCCATGGCAACAAGTGCTGGCAAATACCTGCTGGCTGGTTTGCTCTTGCTGTATGTGTGGTTTGCTGTGCTTCGGCCCTTGCTACGCAAGCACCTCAAGCCGGAGATTGCGCCCCAGGTGCCTGAACCTGTTCTGGCTGTCGAAACAGCAGTCAAAGGCCCGACAGCCGAAGAACAGGCGCAGGAACGGCAGGACAAGCGCCAGCTGGACAACGCCGAATATGCACGTGAAACCGCCGCCCGGGACCCACGCATGGTGGCCATATTGATCAAACAATGGATGGAGAGCAAAAATGGATGAAGGCCTGCGCAAGAGCGCCATCTTGTTGATGTCGTTCGGTGAGGAATCTGCCGGCAGTGTGCTGCAGCACCTCTCGCCTGCCCAGATTGAGGCCATGGGTGAAGCCATGGCGGGACTGACACAGGTCAAGCGCGACGAAGTCAGCGCAGTGCTGGAAGAATTCCGCACAGAGACCGAACAGTACGCAGCTTTGCACCTCAACTCCGGAAGCTACCTGCGCTCGGTGTTGAACAAAGCCCTGGGCAACGACCGCGCAGCCGATCTGCTTGAAAGCCTGCTGGAATCAAAAGAGGCCAGCGGCATGGGCCGGCTCAATCAGCTGGAGGCTGCCGAGGTTACCGAACTCATTGGCGACGAGCACCCGCAAATCATTGCAACGATGCTGGTTCATCTGGACCGGAACAAGGCCGCCGAGGTCCTGGCACTGCTTCCCGAGCGGGTGCGTCACGATGCCGTTTTGCGGGTGGCGACCTTCGGCGGCATTCAACCTGCCGCTCTGAAGGAGTTGACTGAGGTGCTCAACGACATGCTGTCGGGCGAAGGCGTCAAGCGAAGCAAGCTGGGCGGTGTCCGTGTAGCCGCTGAAATCGTCAACATGATGGGCAGCTCTGACGAAGAAAGCGTGATCAAACACATCCGCGAATTCGACGACGCACTGGCGCAAAAAATGATTGACGAAATGTTCCTGTTCGAGAACCTGCTCGGGCTTGAGGACCGGGGAGTGCAGCTGTTGCTCAAGGAAATCGAAACGGAGTCTTTGATCATTGCACTCAAGGGTGCGCCAAAGGAGCTGCTCGACAAGTTCCTGAAAAACATGTCACAACGTGCTGCAGAAACGCTGCGCGACGACATGGAGTCGCGAGGCCCGGTGCGTGTGTCACAGGTTGAGGCTGAGCAAAAAGCTATCTTGCAAACAGTACGCCGTCTTGCAGAGACGGGAGAAATTGTGCTGGGCAGCCAGGGAGATGATTCGTATGTTTGACGACACTGCCCTCTCGCGCTCGCCTGACGCCGAAAAATTCGCCAGGATGGGCCATCCGGAACCGTGCGTCATGCACCCCAACGACAGGATTGCAGCATGGAAGCGGTGGGAAATGAACTCTTTTACTGAGGGGCTACCAGCCCTGGCCCTTAAAAATCTCGCCTCCAGGCCCCCGTCAGCACTGGCCGCAACAGTCGCGCCCATCAGCCAGGACGAGATGGACACCTTGCGGCGGCAAGCCCAGACGGCTGGTGAAAAAGCAGGCTATCAACAAGGCCAGGCACAAGGCTATGAGCAAGGCTACCTGCAAGGGCAAACCGAAGGGCATGCAGCAGCCATGGCGGCAGTACACGAGCAAGCCCGGCAGCTGCAAGCACTGGCCTTGAGCCTGCCATTGGCCCTGCACGCAGCTGACGCCAGTGTGGCTGACGATCTGCTGGCGCTGGCCATGGACCTGGCGCGTCAGGTCGTTGGCCAGACTCTGCGCGCTGACCCGCAAGCCATGCTGGCTGTGGTGC
>JBBRMH010000204.1:0-5965 GCA_038230935.1 Burkholderiales bacterium
AAGGTCAGCCTTTTGATCATCTCCTGAGACCCGGGCATACAAAGCCACACCATTGGCCGGTCGCTTTGCATCGACGACAACAGTGCCGGTTGGTAGCTGGTAAGCCGGAACAGGCAACGAGCCAGCTTTCCACATCCGCCATGCGGTTTTGTAGCTGACACCTTGAAGTTCTGCCCAAACGCTTAGTTTCATAAATCGCTATTTTAATATCGGTGTCTATGAATGTCTATATATATTTGAGCTGTTGGCAACCCTTGTCTGGGGTACGACCTGGATGCTGTTCCCCCTGGCCGTCAGGAAGGTGTCGGTCTGGACTTTTCGGGCGGTGTCTGTCACGTTGGCCGGGCTCGGCCTGCTGGCCTTTGCCGCACTGCGCGGCATGCGCCTAACGATCCCACGCAAGAGCTGGCCCACGCTGGCAGGTGCGGCGCTGGTGTTTCTGGTCGTCTGGAACATTGCCAGCACTTTTGCGGCGGTGCTGATTCCGTCTGGTCAGGCGGCGATTCTGGGGTTTACGATGCCGCTCTGGGCAACGCTGATCGGCTGGGTGGTGTGGGGCGAACGCCCCAGCCTGCGTCTGGGCCTGGCGGTGGCGCTGGGTGGTCTGGGCGTTGGCTTGCTGCTGGCGCGCAGTGCTGCAGCTTACGCGAATGCACCGCTCGGATTTGCGCTGGGCCTGCTGGCGGCATTTGGCTGGGCGCTCGGGACGCTGCTGCTCAAGCGCCGGCCCATTGAGGCACCGGCGCTGGTCCATACCGGCTGGCAGCTGCTGGTTGCCGCCGTACCGATTACTGCAGCTGCGCTTTACTTCGGCGACGGCGTTCTTTTCATGCCCTCATGGCCCAGCATCGCCGTGATCGCCTACATCACGCTGATGCCGATGGCGCTGGGCAATGTGGTCTGGTTTTCAATCGTGCGCGTGCTGCCAGTCAACGTCGCTGCGCTGTCGTCGGTGATGGTGCCGGTGGTTGCCATGGTTTGCGGTGCCATCGTGTATCAGGAGCCGCTGGGGCTGACGCAACTCGTGGCCATGGTCTGCTGTGCGTCGGGCTTGCTGCTGGCGCTGACCAAGTCTGGCAGGGGGTGAAGAACACGGATTGAGCTCGTCGAACTTGCTTTAACAGCTGCTTGTGCGGGTTTTGATATGCTGAAAGTTGATTCCTTCAAACAACTGGACTCTGACCAGCAATTGCCATCGCCGTGCTGTGCTGTGGCGGGGCCATATGTTGAAGCTGGCAGCTGTATGGTGCTCAACCGCTCATAAACTCACAGATATGGTCACCCACGATATTTTTTTACAGCTTTGCTGCCTGCATGCCTGCTTTCGTTCCACCGCCCGGCACTTTGACTGCATCAGTGGCCGGTTGCCAGAGGATGCACGAGCGCTATGAAAATCCGGCGTCCCCGCTGGTTGAAGAAACTTTGGCCCCTATTTTTGCCACCTGCATGCATCGCGATAGGTATTCTTGTCTATAAGGACAACCAGCATGCGGCGGCTTCGACCTCCTTCGAGCGCATGTGTCTGAACAGCTGCAAACCACTGTCCTCGCGGGTGGATAAGGAATTCTTCAAGCCTGCGCCAGGCATGAGCCTTGACCTTGACAACCCGAAAAAGGTCGAGTGTTTTTGCGGTAACGACGCAGTCGGCACCAGGCTTCACTGACGCATGGCCGCAGTGTCGTTGATTGCGACAACAGCAGATCAAGGCACAGCAGGGCCAATATGCACTGTCAAAAACGCAAAAAGCCGGTCAGAACCGGCTTTTTGATGAGTGACTTTTTAACGTGTTTATTTGGCCGCGCTGACCATGTATTCAACCGCAGAGCGAATATCTGCGTCCGATGCAGCCGAGCCACCTTTTGGGGGCATGGCGCCTTTGCCTTTGATGACGCTGATCGTCAGCATGTCCAGCCCGGTTTTGATGCGTGGCTCCCAGGCGGCCTTGTCGCCAAACTTGGGCGATCCAGCAACACCTGCGGCGTGGCAGGCAGCGCACACTTGCTTGTACAGCCCTTCACCAGCAGCACCAGCGGCTACCTTGACTGCGGCGGCAGGCGCTGCAGCGGCTGCAACAGGTGCTGCGGGCGCTGTTGCTGAGGAAGCTGCTGGCGCGGGCACTGTAGCTGGGGCCGCAGCACCAGGCGCTGCAGCGGGTGCAGCAGGTTCTGCAAACTTGCCTCCTGCAGCGGCCGTCATATAAACCACAGCACGGCCGATTTCGGTGTCATTGTAATCACCGCCACCCTGCGCACCCATGGCGTTTTTGCCCTTGAGAGCCGAATTCCAGAGCGCTTCAAACCCGGTTTTGATGCGTGGCGCCCAGGCAGCCGTATCACCAAACTTTGGTGCACCTGCCAAGCCCGCAGCATGGCAGGTGGTGCATTGGGCTTTATAGACCTCCTCACCCGTTTTCAGAGCGCGATTGGCATCACGAATTTCGACGGAGCCGATTTTTTGAATCCGCATGGCAATGGCTTGCTCGGTGTTTGCGGCACCTGCAGCCGGTTTGTTGGCCGAGGTGACGTAATAAACCAGGCCAATAATGGCGAAAATAGGAACCACAAAAGAAAAAAAGACGGCTGCCAGCAACTGCTTGGGGGTCTTGATCGGGCCAGTGTGGGCTTCTTCGTGAGCCGAGGTGTGGTCGTTAGCGCTCATGGCGTCCTCAAAAAAACTAAAGGTTGGGGCACATCAGAAAGGGTGCATGGGGTGTGCTGACACGGGGCGTTCAGCAGACATGCATTATAAGGGCGACCCCTCAACGGTCTTGCAAATGTCAGTAGCCGCTCAGCGCTGCAAGACATTGCTGCCATGTACGGCTGATGTGCGGCTGGTTTATGGCTGGCTAGATGCGGTTTTCTTCCACGGCGTGGCAGGCGACCTGGATGCCGTTCAAAGCCAGCAGCAGCGGGCGTTCGGCCCGGCAGCGGTCATTGGCCAGCGGGCAGCGCGGATGAAAGGTGCAACCCGTGGGTGGATTAAGTGGGTTGGGCACTTCACCCTGCACCGGCGTCCGGGCGCGACCGGTGTCGTGCATTTTCGGTATGGCATCGAGCAGCATGCGCGTGTAGGGGTGGCGCGGGGTGGCAAACAGGGTGCGCTTGTCGGCCAGCTCGACCAGGCGGCCCAGGTACATGACGCCGACGTTGTCGCTGACGTGGCGCACCACCGCCAGATTGTGCGAGATAAACAGATACGTCAGGCCGCGTTTGCGCTGCAGGTCTTTCATGATGTTGAGCACCTGCGCCTGCACGCTCACGTCAAGCGCCGAGGTGGGCTCGTCGCACACCAGAAATTCAGGCTCGGAGGCCAGTGCGCGGGCAATGGAGATGCGCTGGCGCTGCCCGCCCGAAAACTGGTGCGGGTACTTCACCATGTCCAGCGGTGACAGGCCTACGGACAGGAGCAATGCTTCAACCTTTGTTTTGAGCTCTGACTTGCTGGCGACCAGGGCGTGCTCCCGCAGCGGTTCACCCACGATGTCTTCCACAATCCAGCGCGGGTTCAGGCTGGCGTAGGGGTCCTGAAAAATCATCTGGATGCGCCTGCGCAGTTGCCGGCCTTGCGGTGTCTTGAACGCGGCATGGGCATCCTGACCGTCAAAACTCAAGCCGCCCCGCGTTGGCTCATACAGGCCCACCAGCAGGCGGGCCACGGTGCTTTTGCCGCAACCTGATTCACCGACCAGCGCCAGCGTCGTGCCTTTTTCAATCTCGAAACTGACCCCGTCAACGGCCTTGAGCAGCTGCTGGGGCTTGCGCTCCAGTACCCGGTTGAGCCAGGGCGGTGACACGTCAAATGTTTTGGCCAGGTCATGCGCCTTGACCAGAGGCGCTGTACCGATGTTTGTGCCGCTCATGCTGTTGCACCTGCCTGAGCGTGCAGCCAGCAGGCGGCGCGTGTTGCCCCGGCCACCAGCAGGTCTGGCCGGTCTTGCGTGCAGCGGTCAAAGCGCTCGGGGCAGCGTGGGTTGAAGGCACACCCACGCGGAATCGCGTTCAGGCGCGGCATGGCGCCGTCAATCTGGTGCAGGCGTTCACGGTCCATCGTGATATCGGGAATGGCGGCCATCAGGCCTGAGGTGTAGGGATGTGCGGGGTGGTTGATGACCTCGTGCACGGGGCCGATCTCGGCAATGCGCCCGGCATACATCACAGCCACGCGGTCACAGGTCTCAGCGATCACGCCCATGTCATGGGTAATCAGCATCACGGCCGCACCGCGCTTTGCGCATATATCTTTCAGCAGCGTGATGATCTGTGCCTGAATCGAGACATCCAGCGCCGTGGTGGGCTCATCCGCCACAATCAGTTTGGGCTCTGCAGCCAGTGCCAGGGCGATCACCACGCGCTGGCGCATGCCACCGGAGAACTGGTGCGGGTAGTGGTCAATGCGCTCTGCAGCAGCGGGTATGCCGGTGTCTTCAAGCAATGAAATAGCCCGATGTCGAGCTTGCCTGGCTGTCATGGGCAAATGCGCCAGAATGGTCTCGACCAGTTGCCGCCCGATGCTGTACAGCGGGTTCAGCGAGGTCAGCGGGTCTTGAAAAATCGCACCAATTTTGCGGCCCCGGATCGGGCGCATCTGCTCGTAGCCGAGGTTGTCTATGCGCTGGCCTTCAAGCAAAATCTGCCCGCTGGCTATCCGTCCGGGTGGCTCCAGCAGGCCAATGATGGCAGCGCCCGTGAGCGATTTGCCCGCGCCCGACTCACCAACCACACCCAGGATTTCACCGGGTGCAATGTCAAATGAGATGTCGTCCAGCGCCCGCAGCGTGCCGCGCCGACCCGGAAATTCCACCACCAGATTTTTTACTTGCAGAAGACTCATTTTTGGATGCTTGGCTGGTTTGTCTGATGTCTAGCGCAGGCGCGGGTTCAGCGCGTCGCGCAGCCAGTCGCCCAGCAGGTTCACGCTCAGGGCGATCAACACCAGCATCAGGCCGGGAAACACGGTGATCCACCACTCGCCTGAAAACAGATAGTCGTTGCCCACCCGGATCAGCGTGCCCAATGATGGTGAGGTCGGCGGTGCGCCCACACCCAAAAAGGAAAGCGTCGCTTCGGTGATGATGGCGGTCGCCACCTGAATGGTCGCCAGCACCAGCACCGGGCCCATGACATTGGGCAGCACATGCAGGCGCATGATGCGCAGCGGCGCTACACCAGTCACCCGTGCTGCTTGTACGTACTCTTTGTTGCGTTCAACCAGCGTGGAGCCGCGCACTGTACGCGCGTACTGGACCCATCCGGTCAGCGTGATGGAGGTGATCAGCACGCCAAACGCCAATGAGTCGTGCGCGTTCGGAAACACCGCCCGGCCCACCCCGGCAATCAAAAGTGCTACCAAAATAGGCGGAAAACTCAGCATCACATCGCACAGCCGCATCAGCACGGTATCAATCCAGCCGCCCTTGAAGCCAGCCAAAAGACCGAGCGACACACCAATCAGGACGGACAGCACGACGGATGCAAAGCCTACCACCAGAGAAATCCTGGCACCGTAAACCACCGCCGACAAAATGTCTCTGCCCTGATCGTCGGTGCCAAGCAGGTACTTGCGGCTGCCCAGTTCGTACCAGGCCGGTGGAAGCCGCGCATCACTGAGCTCCAGGGTGCGCAGATCGAACGGGTTATGCGGTGTGACCCAGCCAGCGAATGCAGAAGCAAAGATGCACACCAGGGCAACGATGGCAGCAGCGATGGCAACCGGTGACGTGCGAAAGCTGTAGCCAACGTCGCTGTCAAGCCAGCGTGCAAGCATAGAAGAGGTTTTTCATCAGTTCGTCCAGGTGTAAGGGGAGAGCGGAGCGGAGGCAACTATCGCCCCCGCACAGTTTGCAGAAAAGTTATTTCTTGATGCTCATCCATTTGAAGGGCATGTAGTTGTCCCCCAGCTGCACCAGGTCAATCTTCTTGTTCACACCCCAGGCAAGCGCCTGCTGATGCATTGGCAGGTGACCAAT
>JBBRMH010000205.1:0-5927 GCA_038230935.1 Burkholderiales bacterium
GTACCCGCCACCGTGATCACCGGGCAATCAAAGTGAAGCCCCATGCGGTCAGCCACCGCCTTGACGCGGTGCAGCCCCATGTCGATGCCCACAGGGTGCAGGCGCTCGCAATGCACCAGCCAGTCGTCAAGGGTCTCGGGTGGTGGTGATGTCGGCTGATTTTTCATACTGCCGTTATTGTCGCCGCAGGCGTTTTACGGTGTTTCGGTCTGAAACTGCTTTTAAGTGCCTGAAATATCTGTTTTTGCGACACTTTTAGGGCTGCAGCCCAATTAATTCGGGCGCGAGCAGCTACGAAATTAATAGCATGCTCTCAGGTTTTAACAAGCGGTGCAAGTTCAGCCTCCTGCAACGCCCGCCACATCACCTTGCCTGAGCCGCTTTTGGGCAGCACGTCGACAAACTCCACCACACGCGGGTATTTGTAGGCGGCCATGTTGTCCTTGCACCAGCTGATGATGTCGTCTGCCGTGGTGTTGCCTTTGGCAGCAGCCCGCAATACCACCACGGCCTTGACGGTTTCGCCGCGATAGGCATCGCGGGTTGAGATGATGCACGCCTCCTGAATCGCCGGGTGCTTGAACATCAGTGCCTCTACCTCCGCCGGCCAGACCTTGAAGCCTGACGCGTTGATCATCCGTTTGAGCCTGTCGGTGATGAAGAAATAGCCATCTTCATCGACCCGGCCCAAATCGCCCGAGCGAAAAAACCGCTTGCCATCAAGCTCCATGAATGCGGCCGCAGTGGCTTCGGGATTTTTCCAGTAACCGGAGAAATTTTGCGGCCCGCTCATGATGATTTCGCCCTGCTCGCCTTGCTCGACTTCAAGCAATATCAGAGGGTCGATTACGCGAGCATCAACATTGAGAAACGGTACGCCCAGGCACTGCTGCTTGCTGGCATCGGGCGGGTTGCTATGCGATGGCGCGGCGGTTTCGGTCAGGCCATAGCCTTCGGCAAAACGCAAACCATATTCATCAAACAAACGCTGCGCCACGGCCTGCGGCATGGCTGCGCCGCCACCGCCAATGTAGAGCAGACCGCTCAAGTCAAAGCTTTTAAAATTCGGGCTGGCCAGCAGGTCAATCACCATGGTGGGGATATTTGTCCAGTGCGTCACGCGCCAGCGCGAGATGAGGTGCCCGGCCAGTTCCCGGTCCCAGCGCGGCATGATGACCAGAGTTGCACCGCCATACATGGCCGCGTGCATGACCGACACCATGCCGGTGATGTGAAACATGGGCACCACCGACAGCACCACGTTTTCAAAAGTACTGCCAGTCCACAGGCAACTGCCCACTGCGTTGTGCATGATGCTGGCATGGGTATGTATGCAGCCCTTGGGCAGGCCTGTGGTACCGCTGGTGTAGGGCAGTATGGCCATGTCTTGCGGCGCAGCAGTGTGTGCCGGCAGATGTTTGACATCGCCCTGCAGTGCATCAGCCCAGCTCATAACGGCGCCGTTTTTCAATGCGGGCAGCGGGTGCCGCGTACCCAGCCACTCGCGCCAGGACTCGGGTAGCGTTCCGCTGGCTTGGCTGCTCTTGACATCAAAGGCATCGCTGTAGTGCACAGAAATCAGGGTTGAAAGTCTTTGTTCGGGTTCAAGCTGCTCGTCAGCCCTGGCAAGCTCTGCGGCAAGGTCAGCCGCTGCAATGGCAACCTTGGTGTCCGGGTCAACGATGTAGTGTTTAAGCTCTTCTGCCCGGTTCATGGGGTTGACGGGTACCACCACCGCGTTGGCCCGCAGGATGGCAAAATGCGCAATCACCCATTGCGGCGAGTTCTGCATGTAGAGCACCACTCGGTCGCCTTTTTTGACACCCGCGTCAGCCAGCGTTGCGGCCAGGCGCTCGGCCTGCTGCAAGACCTCACGATAGGTCAGCACCACATCAAAAAACACCAGCGCCGGCTTGTCGGGAAAGCGCAGCGCGTTGACCGCCAGGTTATGCCATAACGATGTGGCCGGTGCAGTGATGCGGTGCGGCAGGCGTGTGGGCCAGAACTTGAAATGCTCGGTATGGGAGGGGGTCATAAAATTTCCTTGGCCGCAAGGGTAACGCCGGAACTCAAACAGTTTTTGTCGTCACTTCAGGACTAACCAGACTACCGCGACTAACGCAAATTGCCGGTATGCCCCAGTGAATAGCGCCCGGGCTGCGGCCATACCGTCAGGCCGTGCGGCTCCCGCCCGACCTTGATCTTGTCTACCGCGCCGCTGTCGGTGTTGAAGCGGTATACCTCGTTATCGTAGCGCCCACCGAGCCATAAAAATTTGCCGTCCGCGCTGACGTTACCCATGTCCGGGCTTCCGCCACCCGGAACTGGCCAGGTTTTGGTCACAGCGCGAGTGGCGAAGTCAATCACCGACACGCTGCCTTTGCCGTTTGGCGTGCCACGAATTTTGTTACTGCCGCGATTTGCCACATACATGCTTTTACCATCGCGGCTAGGGTACAAACCGTGAGCACCGATACCCGTGGCAATAAAGCCAATCTGCTTGAACGATTCGCCATCAACCACATGCACGCCATCGGCCATCATGTCGGCGACAAAAAACAGTTTGCCGTTGGGCGATATGCGCACGTCTTGCGGCATGCCCGGCGTGGTGCAAATGTCAGCACCGGGCTTGCTCGGGTCTGGCACATACCTGGGTTTTTTGCCGGGCGTGGCAATCAGCAGCAGCGCTTCGGGCCGGTCAAAATATTGACTCAGTTTGAGGGTGCCCATCACCTTGCGGTTGACCATGTCGATCTTGGTGACAGATCCGTTGAACTCGCAGGTAAACAGGACAAACCTGCCGTCAATTGAAAAATCGGCATGGTTGATGCCCGCGCACTTGGGCGTAGGAATTGAAAACTTCATTGCCATCGTCACCGGGTCACGAAAGTCCAGGCGCTTGTGGGCCTCTGCCACAACAATCGCGTACTGGCCATCGGGCGACCAGTAAAGGTTGTAGGGGTCGTCCACCGGTATCGACTTGCCGGGTTTGCCGGTTTTGGGGTCAATCGGGGTCAGGCTGCCGTCGGTCCGGCCTTCGGCATTGTTGGCGACCCACAAAGTACGCAAGTCCCAGCTGGGTACGATGTGCTGCGGGTGAACACCGACCTTGAAAGTGTCAACTACTTTCATGGTATTGGGGTCAATCACAGACACAGTGTTTGCGCCGCGATTAGGTACATAGACCCGCTCCAGCGAGCCCGCAACGGCCGGGCTCATGCGGCCTGTAGCAATCTCGCTATACAGATTGTTCGGGTCCAACGCAGCAGGCATGCCCGCCACCACATCTACTGCCGCACTGCTTGCGGCCAATGGCTTGCCAGCTGGTTTTGCAACGGTCTGTGCCAACGTCAGGGACACGGCTGCAGCGCAGGTCAGGGCAGCCACCGCGGCGATGATTGAATAATTTTTACGCATTGATTGACTTTTGAACTTTTAACTTTTTGACTGATGGATGACTCAAGGGGTTATTGGGGTCAGACGCCAATTTCATGACGATGCAAAGCATCGCACCCGAATGGCGTGCCAAGGGCACGATGAATTTGGACTCTGACCCCAAAAACCCTACTCAGCGCGGCGCAGCAACGGCTTTTTTTATCGCCTCAATAGTGATTTTAACGGCTCCATCAAGCCCCAACTGTCCATTGGCCGCACTTGACGCGCGCGGGTCACCCAGCGTGCCACCACGCCAGCCCGCAGCCGCTGCCTCGGCAAAGCGCTCGGGCCTGACCATACTGGCATCAATCGCCATCAGCAGGGAGGTGTCTGCCGAGCCCGCATGGGTGCCTATCTCCGCCGGGCTCAGTCCCCTGGCCTTGAGCGCGGCGATATAGGGACCTTGTGTGGCGCGGTAATAGTCTGCAACAAAATGCATTCGTGTAGCTGATGCTGCCGATCCACCTTTAGCGGCCTCGCGATTGAACTGCGCCGCTACAGCAGCCAGCAGCTTCTGGTAGTTTCCGCTGTCGCCCAACAGCACGATGTCGGTAAAACCGTGCTTTTTAAAACTGCGGGCAGCGCCCAGCAAAACGCCTTTGAAAACATCGTCTGGAATCGAAATCGTGCCGGCGAAGCCCATATGCTCGGTTGGCGGATCAATATTGCCTTCGGGGGTGTAGGTCAATACGGGCGCGACCAGCGCTGTGCCAAGTGCCGCAGCAATCTGGCCAGCCAGCGCCCTGGCCCGCGTGTTGTGCTTGCCTATGGCCATATGCGGGCCGTTTTGCTCCGTGCCACCAACGGGAATGATCACGGTGGTCTTTCCGGCCTTGAGGGCAACGCTGACTTCCTGTGTCGTCAACTGCTCGATAAACACACTGCTGGCGCTGGCTTGGGCCTGGGCTCGCGCCTGCACCGGTACCAAAAGGCCCAGGCCGCTCAGGCACAAGCACAGGCAGACCAGAGCAGCCAGCGGGCGGGGGTTCAACATACATGCTCCGACATAAAGCGGTTATTGTCGCCGCTCGACTCCAGAAATCGAAGTTCCGGGCACAATCTTTGAATAATTTTTCCCCTTGACGCCTGACCGTCCTTTCGTCATCACTACGTCAAACCCATCGATGCCCCGTATCCTCTATTTCTTCGCGCTTTGTAATCTCGTCATTGGTAGTTCTGCTTTTGTGCTGGGCGGTATATTGCAACCCGTAAGCCTTGCCTTGGGAGTTAGTATTGCCGCTGCGGGCCAGGTGATGACCGCTTACGCCATTGCCACCGCTGTGCTGGCACCCGTGCTGATGATCTGGACGGCCAGGTGGTCGCGCAAACGCACGGTGCAATTTGCGTTGGGATTGTTTTCGTTCGGCTCCTTCGTATCAGCGATTGCACCCACGCTGTCTGTGCTGCTGGCAGGTCGGGTCCTGATGGGCGCAGGCGCGATGTTCACCGCGCTGGTTGCGGGCCTTGCCGTCGGTATGGTGCAGCCCGCACAGCGGGGCCGGGCACTGTCCATCACGTTTTTAGGTATGAGCGTCAGCTACGCCGTGGGCCTGCCCATCGGCGCATGGCTGGGCTTTGAATATGGCTGGCGCGTGCCCGTGTGGCTGTGCACAGGTGCCAGCTTGTTCGCCCTGCTGGCCGCTACGTGGCTGATGCCTGACAGGCTGGTAAGCGCAGGTATGGGCTTTTCAGGTTTTAGTGCCGTGGCAAAGCAAGGCGCTGTGCTGCGCGTATGGCTGCGCACGCTGCTGTTTTTTATCGCTATCTTCAGCGTGTTTGCGTATGTGGGCCCGGTGCTGCTGGCGCTTAACCCCATGAGCTCAACGCTACTGTCGATCACCCTGGCCGTGTTCGGCACTGCGGGTGTGGTGGGCACCATCGTAGGCGGCTGGGCAAATGACCGATTCGGCTCGTTAAATACCATTCGTGTCCAGCTCACCATACTCACCAGCATGATGGCTCTGCTGCCGTTTACTGAAGGGCATTTGCCTTTAACGCTGGCCACGCTGGTAACGTGGGGTATCGCAGGGTTCGGCCTGATGGTGCCGCAGCAAAGCCGCCTGGCAGCGCTGTCGCCCGCGCAGTCCCCGCTGCTGCTAAGCTTGAATTCATCGATGCTATACCTCGGCACAGCACTGGGCGCCATTGTCAGCGGGGCCATGCTGGGCGTGGTCGGCTTTGCACATTTGGGCTGGGTTGGCGCGCCGTTTGGTTTGCTCGGTTTGTTCACTTTGGTGTTTGACAAACCGGTTACGCAACCTTCATACATACCCTCTGCGGCTTAACACGCCAGCAGCTTTTTAAGCTCAATGCTCGTGTCGGTGATGCGCATCAGGGAAATGTGAGTGCGTATGTTGCAGCGGCTCGTGTTGATGCTCATGCGTATGCTTGCCAGCAAATGTTGGCGTGTGCGAGTGCACATGGTGACCATCTAGCGCCGGGTGGGAGTGCTCATGCTCATGACGCAGCCAAGTGTGCTGATGCGAATGCAC
>JBBRMH010000206.1:0-5923 GCA_038230935.1 Burkholderiales bacterium
AACTGCAGCCTCTGCGCACCTGATCCGGCGCAGGTCAGGTAGGCCTGCGCCACCCCGCTACCGTACACGATATCCCCAATTCTTGAGGAGGGATTGGTCCGCCAGTGTTACCCGAAAACCCGCGCTTTTGAACCACGCCCCTTATGGCCACTGCTGAGAGCCATGCAACAACCGCAGCAGCTCGATACGCTGGCCCTTGATCCGGTAGACAAGAACGAACGGCGTGCGACTAATAACCAGCTCACGCGTTTCCTTCTTGCGTCCTGGTCGGCCCATTTTTGGATGGTCGATCAACATGTCCACTTGCTCTTCAATCCGGTCACCTTGGCTCACCGCCGCAAGGGGGTTGTCCTTGGCTATGTAATCAATTTGTGCGTCGCGATCGTTGATTGCCCTTTTAAACCAGACCAAGATCAAGCAGCACCTCCTGCGCGCTTGATCAGCTCAGCACGTTTTTCCTTCCAGGAAGACTTGGCGTCCCCCGCCGATACCCACTGGGCGTCGGACGCATCAGCTTCCTTGATCGCCAGTTCGACTTGCTCACGAAACCATTTGTCGTGACCAGCGGCTTCATGAGCGCTTCGCAGACGCTCAGAAGCATCAGCACGGGACTTTCCAGCCAGGGGTTCAGCAGCAGAAAAATTGGTGGCATCCAGAAGATCAAAACGGGCGATTTGCAACTCGCTTTTTAAATACGCCACGGCGCGGTCCAAGCTGCGCCATGTACGCGGCTTGTCACTGCGCTGCGCTCCAAGGGGGCGTTCTTGCAGGCCCATCTTCAGAACCACGGACCAACCACCAGGCTGGCCAATGATGGAGGCTCCACGGATCGCAGAAGCCTCTACCATCCGTTTGGCCATGGAGGTGTCTATGGTGTGCGTGTTCATGGTATTTGTCTGTTTAAAGTGAAGACAAATTGTGCACTTTATTTATGAAATATGCAAACAACATTAAAGAAAGTGTGCCTGCAGCTAAACATAACGTCAGTCGTGTCTGGTGCAGCCTTCGTGTGTGGCCGCGTCTGACACGTCCCGCTGGCAGGGGTAGAACCCACCCAGCTTTAAACCCATCTGTTTAATGAACATTGATTGATTGACGAGAAAGTTGCCACTTTTGAACCCAAAAAAAACAGGCCGAAGCCTGCTTTTTTGGAGTGTCAACAAACGACCGTATTTTGAACGCCGTCGCGGTCAACTGCTGGCAGGAAGTTGCCGGTCGTGCAGCCACTCGGTAACAGTCATTTGGCTGTCAAAGGTGCATCTATCACGTGTTGCCCGGTACCTCTTCAAGCTATAGTGCAAGCACTGAACTTGGTCGCGGTTTTAATCCAAAGCGTCTCCAAACAGCTTTGGAGGCACACCGGGTTTCATGGAAAATTTATACCTGTTTATTTGTCCAGCTCATGGGTCGCAAAGTCAATGCACAAGCGGGTTTCGCTACTTTTCCAGAAAAGATGTATCGTCGAGCGCCGGATGTATCAACCGGGTTTTGCCGTCTACATTACGTTAGGCCCCACAAAATGCACGCATCACCCGAAATGTTCAATCTCACAGCAAAGCGAATTGCGATGCTCGCGAATGATCAAGTTGGTCACGTGGCTCGAGCAATCACCAAGCGCGATGACTACCCTGGCGAGATAACTGGGACAATCCTCGGAATAATGCCTCACATAGTCGAGAAGGCCATTCTCACGAGCCCATTGCTGCCCGCGGACATGGCCGTCCGTCTGTGTGAACGTTTCGTGAACGAGTACGAATCGGTAGTCAAGATGGTCGCCAATGCCGGCGGCTTTTCCAATCCCATCAAGAAAGCACTCTTCAACGCTGGTTTCCATACGATGTTCAGGCGTGAGTACGATGACCTCAAGCCGAAGGTCGACGGGCTTTGGGAGGCTGCAAGGCTGGAGCAGGCCGACCCAATCGGATACTTGGCCTACATCACGTTGAAGCGCGTCGAGAACGCCGCAGGGCGCCAGATGGAATCTGACGAATCTATCGGGGCCGCTAACACAGCAGTCGGAGAGGTCTTTGAGCGTGTCCACCATATGCTCAGCGGGGCCAACCCTTCGTTCAACCCTTCGTTCCAGCGGACTGCCTTCGGCAGCCGCTGAACTCAAACGTTAGGCGTCACAATCAACCCGGACTCCTTTCCCACGACAAGGAATTCTGTGCACCGCTCTCACTTTCAAGCAATAGTCTGCTCTGCGATACTGTTCTTCACATTTGACACCCACGGCCAAGAAACGTGGACGTTGGATGCTCGGGGAGCAGCAGGACCAGTCGCGCAAGTCGCACTTCCCAATTCAGGCATAAAGCGTCGCTCGTCGTTCATTGCATTCGAGTACGCTCGGAAGTGCGATCCGATCTTCTCGTTCGCAGAGATCACTGGTTCTCGCCTTGGAGCTGCAGTCAGTCAATCGGTACTCAACCGTACCAAGATTGGTGTCGTGGTCAACGGAAAGTTCTGGACTTGGAACGCCGCAACCACGAAGTACAACAACGGATATGAAGCCGGGTTTGGCATCACGAACGAACTGTTCGATGCAATCACGGGAAAAGTGGATTCACTGGTTTACGTCACTCCAGATGGCGAGCGCGTCCAGATGCCAACCGCTGGCTTCCGTCAAGCAGTGCAATCCGCCTTTGACACTTGTGCCAAGCGGTTCAAATAGCTTTCAACGAGCTTAGCTCGAACATTTGACGCCAGAGGAAACATCTATGTCCGTCCCCAGTGGAAAAATCCGCTGCCATGGCTGCAACTACGAAGGTGTCGTTCAGCACCGCCCCGTTACGCAGCAGTATGCTCTTCCCGATGGGGCCTCAGTTCAGGGATATCGAGAGTTCGGATGGTGCAACATCTGCGACGGTATTCGCGATATTGAATCGAAGTTGGATCAGAAAGTTCTTCAAGCCGAGTTGCAAGCATTGACACCGCAACGTGGGCTTGGCGGAATACTCAGAAGTGCAATGGACCGTGCCTTGGGCGGCGGTACCGATGACCGGACCAAAGACCGTGATCGTTTGAATGGCCTACTTCGAGTTGCGCAGAACAGAAGCTCTCCGCAACGCTGTCTAAACTGCGGATCAACTTCCGTTCTGCGGCTCGCCTTTGATGACGAAGGAAACTGTCCCACCTTTCAACATCACTGCGGGGGACACTTGTATCGCCTACCCGGAGACCCGAATGCACCGCGATTCTCTTACAGGCCAGAGGTTATTCCGCTTGACTTAAACGGAAATCGCCTTGACAAAGTAATCGACTATGGTGATGAGTTTCTTTCGTACTTGGTCGATGATTGGCAGTTCCGAGAAAAATACGCAAAGGCGTTTTTGATTGAGTACGGAGACGAAATATCGCGGTTGCACGATAAAGGACTGAAACGACTGGAAGCGTCACTTGACCTGTCAAGGCCGGAGAATCGATTGCTCGCCGCTGAAATGCCAGACCCTCGGGCATTCGCTCTCGTTGCCCAGGCTTTTTCTGCATACGCAAATGACCTTCAAAAAGGCAAGCATCGTGGCAAGCCAGTTGAAGTTGCAATATGGGCGATTCTTTGGAATCGGAGCGACTTGCTAGAAACGCTCAATCCGGATCTCGCAAAGTATATTACTGATAATCAAGATACAGTCTTTAAGTCAATATATGAGACAGCGTTCAAGGAGTGATGCGGTGACGCCTAACCAATCGCTCAACCGGAGCGTGGCGGTGCTGTCTGTCTGTAACACTGTCTGTCAATCGACACGATTAGGCCGTTATGTTAAACAACGTGAGCATGAAGCCATCTGAAAATTCCGCAGGTTGCGGCTTACAACCCCAGGATGGCGCGACGGATGACCTACGCTGGACAAAAGCCCAAAAACGGCCTTTTGGCGCGTTTTAGGCGATTGCATAGGGCACTGGGTTAGGCGTGGCTGGAAAACCGCCCCATTGACCGGCAAATGGCTTCGATGCAGGTTTTGTGGGTGGATGCAGGGAAGCGGTATGGGTTTGGAAACGCTCGCATGTCAAGGCGATGGTTGGTCAGTGGTATTTGCGTGCCCCCACAAGCCCTCCCCATTGCCAAACAGGATGTTGGTGAGCCCTTGTGGCGAGGCGAAGCCTTGTACCCGAAGCATGCTGACCTGACCGTTTCCACGGTCGGGAGCACACGCAGTGAGCGGCGTTGGGCGAAGCCCTGGGGGTCTGGTTCTTCCCCCGTCGTGAAGAGTAGTAATGTTGCCACAAGCGCGACTTCAAAAACCTGAGGTAAATCAACAGTCTTGGCTGCTCGGCCCAATTCATTGGGGCAACATTACTTCTATTATTAATGAAGTAATGTTGCCACATTCTCACTTAATGTACTAATATTGCCACTTTCTTCATAAACTGAAGATGGCAACGATGCCTGTTGTAGTGAGGGAAGGTCAATGACCGCTTCAAAACCCTACACCCGCGCAGTGGTGTTCTCCCGTCCAGCAGGACGACGGCGTATAGAAGTCTTCAGTCCCAAGCTCGCTCGGCGCTTGAGCCTGGGCGGCTACGACGCCTACCGCACCTGGTTGGTGATTGAAGCCAATCCACGCATCAAATCCTTCTGCGAGCGACCTACTTACGTCGATGGACCGCGCGGCGCTGTGATCGACTTCTGGGTGCAATTGAGTGACGACGAGGCGGGAGAGTTCTGGATGATTGAACCGACCACAGTGAATAAGACGGCGACCGTACCAGAGACGCAGCTGCATGGTCTTAACGTCCGCTACATCACTCACGCCGATTTGCTTGCCTGGGCAATCCCGATTGCCAACTGGGCCCGTATTACCCCTTATCTGGTCAGTCACCGCCGGTACCAGGATCGCCTGCTCGTCCAGTCCATTGAAACGTTTCTGCATCAACCCGCATCAATTGACGCCATCCTGAAGCAGTTCGCCCAGCGAGACACGACCACCGTTGAGGCTGCGTTGTTCTCACTACTCGCCGCAGGACGCGTGCTCAGCCCAGACCTGGCTCGCGCACCGCTTGGTGGCTCCACACGATTTCACCAAACAGAGTGCGTCGAAGTTCGCGCGCACGCAGTGTTATGACGCGCAGCACCCGCCATCTACTGCGACTGGCCGATTGGCCAAAGCTCGATGAGCGCGCAATGTCCAAAACCGATCGCGACATTTATCAGGCCCGTTGTGCTGCACTGCAAGCTTATGTCAATGGTGAGCGCATTGCCGACATCGAGAACGAGCACGGCGTTGACCGCTCAACCTTGGTCCGCATGGTCAAGCGTGCGCAACGCGCACACGCCGATGGCAGCGTTTGGGGATACCGGGCTTTGGTACCCCATGCGCGCGTCAAGGCTTACGAGCGTAGCTGCTCACCCATAGCGCTGATTCACACCAAAGCTGGAAACGCCGGTGTATTCACCCAGCTCTTGCAACGCCATCCATCGCTTGAAGTCCATCTGCGCCGGGAGTTATCCAGCCGCAAGGTGCAATTGAAAGGGGTTGGGGAGCAAGCACGCCTGGCCAACTTCAAGGGCGTGCCGCAGCGCTTTCAGCAGGCTTGCCGCGAACTGGGACTCAAACCATCCGACTACCCGTTCAATCAGAAGGACAAGGGAGTGCGCTCACTGGCGCGCACGCTCAGGGCCTGGTTGTACGATCACTTTGACGAAGCCGCCCATGCGGCCGGTGCCCGCTTCAAACCTTCATCGGCACTGCGGCATTTGCCCGAGCGAGGCGCAGACCAGGCATTTGACACCGTGGAGTTCGATGCACACAAGATGGACGTGCGACTCAAAGTGATTGATGTTGATCCACTGGGTGTTGAGCGAATATTCGAGATCGAACGGGTTTGGCTCCTTGCCATCATTGATGTCGCCACCCGCTGCATTCTGGGCTACACGCTTTGCTTGCAACGTGAATGCAGCCGTTATGACGTCATTGCAACCCTGCGC
>JBBRMH010000207.1:0-5905 GCA_038230935.1 Burkholderiales bacterium
CCCTCTTCCCAGGCTTTTGAGCCGCTGCCATCAAACACATAGTCCGTCGAATAGTGAACCAGCCATGCACCAACTGCGGTAGCCGCTTGTGCCAGAGCGCCGGGGGCTGCCGCATTGATGAGGCGTGCCGTATCCACATCGCTCTCGGCTTTGTCGACGCCGGTGTAAGCCGCCGCGTTGACGATCACATCGGGCTTGAGCTGAAGGACTGCTTCTCGCAGTCCGTCCAGGATAGCCAGATCGCCACACAAGGGAGCGCTGTGGCGGTCCAAGGCGATAACCTCGCCCAAGGGCGCAAGGCTGCGCCGCAACTCCCAGCCGACCTGACCATTGGCCCCGAACAACAGAATCTTCAAACCGCAGCCTCTCGCAATTCGTTTCCTTGCCCGTATTGCAACGCAGTCCACTCCCGGTAAGCGCCGCTTTGCACGTGCGCCACCCAGTCGGGGTTTTCAAGGTACCACTTAACGGTCTTGCGGATGCCGGTTTCAAAAGTTTCTACTGGTTTCCAGCCCAGTTCACGCTGGATTTTTCCGGCATCAATGGCGTAGCGCCTGTCGTGGCCCAGGCGGTCCTTGACGTGCGTTATTTGTGTCGTGTAACTGGTGCCATCAGGCTTGGCTCGCATCTCGTCCAGCAGGGCGCAGACTGTGTTGACGATGTCGATATTGAGCTTTTCATTCCAGCCGCCAACGTTGTAGACCTCGCCCAGCCTGCCCGCCTCAAGAACACGGCGAATGGCACTACAGTGATCTTTCACATACAACCAGTCACGCACCTGCAAGCCGTCACCATACACCGGCAGGGGCTTGCCAGCCAGTGCGTTGACGATCATCAGTGGAATCAGCTTTTCGGGGAAGTGATAGGGGCCGTAGTTATTACTGCAGTTGGTGGTGAGCACTGGCAGGCCATAGGTATGGTGGCTGGCGCGAACCAGGTGGTCACTTGCGGCCTTGCTGGCTGAATAAGGACTGTTCGGCTCGTAGCGGTGGGTTTCCGTAAAGGCCGCATCGTCCTTGCCGAGCGAGCCATAGACCTCGTCGGTTGAAACATGCAGAAAACGAAAATCCGGTTTCTCGCTTGCAGGCAATGTGTTCCAGTGCGCCCGCACCGCCTCCAGCAGGTGAAAGGTGCCGACAATATTGGTCTGGATGAAGTCTTCTGGCCCGTGGATGGACCGGTCTACATGCGACTCGGCTGCAAAGTTGACCACCGCCCGTGGTCGGTGCCTGACCAGCAGTTCCCCCACGAGCGCGGCATCGCCAATATCGCCTTCAACAAAAACATGGCGCCTGTCACCCTGCAGCGTCGACAGGTTTTTCAGGTTGCCCGCATAGGTCAGCTTGTCGAGATTGATGACTGACTCGTCTGACTGTGCGAGCCAGTCGAGCACAAAATTGGCACCAATAAAACCGGCGCCGCCGGTAACGAGAAGCATGGGAATCCTTGTATGCAATGAGGCAATGCGCTAAGAGCAGTCTCAAATTATCCCATGCCAAAACACCCGCTTGGTCACGTGCCTGGCACCACTCCAGGGCTTGGTCAGAAATGAATCCCGCGCATCATCTGCTGCATCGCCACCGCCTCGGCGGACAACTGCGGCTTGGCAGCCTTGTCGCCGGGTTTGGCACCTTTGGCGGCCGATGAGTCCGGGAACATGCGAAAGCTGGTGTTCATGGCGATTTGCGCAATGCGCGGCACCAAAGCGTGCATGACCTGGCCGGTAATGCCCAGACGGGTAGCGACCCTCACCGGCTTGAAGATGCAGGCCTGCGCAATCATGTCGGCGGCTTCTTCAGGCGACAGCGTTGGCACGTTGTTGTACAGATTGGTCGGCGCAATCATGGGGGTGCGGACCAGCGGCATGTTGATGGTGGTAAAGCTGATGCCGACATCGGCAAATTCGCTGGATGCGCAGCGTGTCCACGCATCGAGCGCCGCCTTGGAGGCCACATAAGCAGAAAAGCGCGGTGCATTGGTCAGCACACCGATAGAGCTGATGTTGACCACATGGCCCTTCTTTTTGACGGCCATGCCAGGCAGCAGCCCCATGGTGACGCGCAGGCAGCCAAAGTAGTTGAGCTGCATGGTGCGTTCGTAGTCGTGAAAGCGGTCGTAGCTGGCTTCGATGGCGCGGCGGATGGAACGGCCAGCGTTGTTGATCAAAAAGTCAACGCCACCGTGTTTGGCGATTAGTTCCTTGATAAATCGGTCACAGTCGGCCATGTCCGCAATGTCTGCCGGGTAGGCGATAAAACTGTAGCCTTTGGCTTTCGCCTCCTTGCAGGCTTCGTCGAGCTTGTCCTGGTCACGGCCGCAGATGATGGTGATGGCGCCAGCATCGGCAAACTTGTGCGCTGCCGCCAGGCCAATGCCCGACGAGCCACCGGTAATCAGTACGACCTTGCCGCCAACCGTACCCCTGAGGGAGCGGTCGATATGCAGATCAGGATCAAGATGGCGCTCCCAGTAGTCCCACAGGCGCCAAGCGTAGTCTTTGAGGTTCGGGCATTCAATGTTCGAGCCTTTTAGTGCGGCTGTCATGTCACGGCTGTCAAAACGGGTTGGGTAGTTGACGAAGGTCAGCATGTCTTCGGGCAGACCGAGGTCTGTGAGGACTGCATTGCGAATCCGGCGCACCGGAGCCAGTGCCATCAGGCTCTTTTTAATGCCGCGCGGAATAAAACCGAGCAACGCGGCATTCACAAACAGGTTCATCTTGGGCGCGTGCGCGGCCTTGCTGAAAATATCCAGCACATCACCGACGCGATAGCCGACCGGGTCAACCAGATGAAAGCATTTTTTGGCAATCGCCGGTTTGTGGCTGATGTGATCAAGTGCGGCCACTACAAAATCAACCGGCACGATGTTCACACGCCCGCCCTCCAGGCCCACCGCCGGCATCCAGGGTGGCAGCAGCTGGCGCATCCGCTGGATCAGTTTGAAAAAATAATACGGGCCATCAATTTTGTCCATCTCGCCAGTGGTGCTGTCGCCGACCACCATGGCGGGGCGGAACACCGTCCACGGCACCTTGCATTCCTTGCGGACGATTTTCTCGCTTTCGTGCTTGGTCAAAAAATATGGGTGCTCGTAGTTTTCAGCCTCTTCAAACATGTCTTCGCGAAACACGCCTTCATACAGGCCCGCTGCAGCGATGGACGACACATGATGGAAGTGCCCAGCATCAATCGCCTTGGCAAATTCAACCGTATTGCGCGTGCCATCAATGTTGACGGCGGTCTGGCTTTCTTCGTCAGCGCTCAGGTCGTACACCGCGGCCAGATGGTAGAAATTACCGACTTGACCCTTGAGCTTTTTGATGTCCTCCGCGCTGACACCCAACTTCTTGCTGGTCAAGTCACCATGCACCGCTACCGCCCTTGCAGCGCTTACGCCCCAGTACTCGCGCAATGCAGCGACTTTGCCTGCACTCTCTTTACGGATCAGGAAATGAACCGTCGTGCCTTTTCGCTCCAGGAGCTTTTTCACCAGGCGCTTGCCGATGAAGCCAGTGGCTCCGGTGACGAAATACTGTGATGTGGTTGTCATAAGGTCTTTCCGCTGAACGGCAAACAAAACCCGATTCTTGCTTAAAGACCAGCACTCCCTATTTAGCAAAAACCCGCGCTTGAACTGCCAAGGTCAGTTTTCACAGGACCGCATCACTAGCTTTCTAGAAGCCAGCCCCTAAACCCCAGCCTGTGAAAGGCTTACATTCCAACATCTGCATGGCATATCTGCTGCGCAAATTTTCGTCCTCACACCTGTCTGGAGCACACCATGGTCAAGAAACTGCAAAAAATGAGCGCTGATAAAAAATCCGGCCCCCAACTCGCTAGCGCTGTCAAAGAGTCGGCCCAGCAAATCTGGCTGGCTGGTCTGGGTGCCTTCTCAAAAGCACAGGAAGAAGGCGGCAAAGTATTTGAAACACTGGCAAAAGAAGGTTTGTCGATCCAGCGCAAGACCCAGGCCGTTGCGGAAGAAAAAATCTCCGTCGCCACCAGCAGGATGGCCAGCATGGCAACCGACATCCAGTCCAAGGCTGGCCATCAGTGGGACAAGCTGGAAAACATTTTCGAAGACCGCGTTGCCAAAGCGCTGAACAAACTCGGCGTGCCGTCAGCGAAAGACGTGGCGGCACTCAACGCACGTATCGACGCACTGCAAAAGGGTGCCAAACCACCCGCAACGAAAAAACCCGTTGCACCTGCTGCCAAAAAAGTTGCCGCTAAAAAAGTAACGGGCAAGCACCCGGCAACGCGCAAGACGGCTTAAGCGCCAGTCCAATAGAGCCACCCCGTTGAGCAATTTACTTGCATGCATCAGTCCCATCAAGGCGCATCGCGTTTCGACAAATCACCCCCCGCTATATCACCGGAGTTGGAGACAATTTTAAAATTTGACCCTACCACTATATTGTTCAGCAGAAAGTTTTTGCCCGCCTTGCCGTCGTTGATATCCGCACAATCCACCTGACCGCCTTGTATCAGGATACCTTTGCAGTTGCGCAGAAAAATAGCCCCCTTCAGCCCACCGTCACCATAAAAATGGCAACCACTAAAGGTGAAGCCGGTCTCGATAGCGGTAGCAAGCAGGTTGTATTCGAACGCATGGTTAAGGTTAAAGCCGTGGAAGCCACCATGGCCGTGATTAAGCCCGGGCAGCAGCGTCACCCCTATCCTGCAATCAACCACATTGCCGCCGACAAACTGGCAGTTTCCAGCCGCCACCACAATACCGTCGCTGCAGGCCGTTATTGCCGTATTCGTGAAAACGTTGTATTCCGAAGCTGCCGAGGCTTGTACCTCGATGGCCCTTGCGCATTCGGTGAACCCAAGGTCAGAGAATTGGCCGCGATCACCACGCGGATTGAGGTAGACAGTATTTCCCGCCAGCAACAATCCAACACCTGTAAACCTCGAAAACTGCAAGTTGCTGACCCTGTATCGTCGGCATGTCCCGATCAACAACCCCACGTTGGCAGGGGACTGTGCAGCCGTACCCGCGCCTGCCCCCAACAGGCGCGCCACCCCGAGCATGGCCCAATCGTTCACATTCAAGGCCTGAAACATCGCCCCTTTACCTTCGTGTACAAGTTCTGCATTTTCGAACTGCCAGACCTGCCGCTCCAGAATAGAAATGGTGTCCTTGATGAGGTATCGCCCTTGAGGCACGCGGATATAAACACCCGGTTTGGCTGCCAGTGATTTGAAAGCATTGCTGTCATCGGCAACACCATCGCCCACTGCGCCAAAGTCCTGCGGCGTGATAGCGCGGTTTTTCTCGCGCTGCTCGGCCGACTGCGCAAGCGATGCACCGAAGCCACCCCACAACACGGCTGCGCTCATGCCAACAGAGCGAAACGTAGTGACTGCAAGCATCCTGCGACGCGAAAAGCCAAGGTTTTTTGGATTCATATTCATTGAGCTGGAGAAGAAATCTTATAGTCTGTAAAGTCAATATAGCAGGCAAATCGCGCAGGTCCCGGCGGTGGTTTGCGCCGCTACAGGACTTCCCTAGTCCACTCCCTGCAATAGCTGGGTTAGAGTAAGGCAAACCACAAGCTAAAACGCGAGGTAGACAAGCATGGTGAAAAAAGCGCCCAGGCGCACCGCAGAGCGGATTCTGGAGGTCTCGCTGGAGCTCTTTAACCGATTTGGCGAACCCAATGTGTCGACCACGTTGATCTCGGCCGAACTCGGCATCAGCCCCGGTAACCTTTATTACCACTACCCGGCAAAAGACGAGCTCATCAATTCCCTGTTTGACCGCTACGAGCGCGCATTGAGCGAGCTGCTCAACGCCAGCGATGGCGTGCGCGATGTTGAAGATGCCTGGTTTTTCATGCACACGCTGTTCGAGCTGATCTGGCAATACCGCTTTTTGTACCGCGACCTGAACG
>JBBRMH010000208.1:0-5889 GCA_038230935.1 Burkholderiales bacterium
GTATGCGTCGAAGACAAAACCCCGCTGGTTCCGGCAACCCTTTATGGTACTTTTAAGCACGCACTGCAGCTGATGCAACAATCATGGTGTGTACAAAATGGCTTGTCTGGTGCGTGGGGCAGGGTATTCTCACTTTATGGACCCACGGAGTACCCGGACCGCCTGGTTGCGTCGGTCATACGTGCCTTGCTGCGCGGTGAGGTAGCCACCTGCGGAAACGGCAGCCTGGTGCGTGACTATTCGCACGCTGAGGATGTCGCCGCAGCCTTTGTCTCAATCCTCGAAAGCAGCATAGTCGGCCCAGTCAATATTGGCTCTGGCGATGCCGTCACCCTGCACGACCTGGTTGAAAAAATCGCCTTGAAGCTTGACGGCACCAGCCTCATCAAGTTCCGGCGACCGTCACTCGTGCCGAGTAGAGAGCCGGCACTCCTTCTGCCGGATATCACCCGCCTTGCATCGACGGGCTGGAAAAGAAAATTTGACCTTGATGGCGGCCTGGACGACACGATCGCGTGGTGGCGGCAGCAGCCCGACGCGCAGGGTACCTGAGTACGGCAGGCGCAAACTTTGGCCCGGCTCAAGTCCAACATTATTTTTAACTTTCTGGGAAGCGCCTGGCTGGGCATACTCACGCTTGCGGTAACGCCCATTCAGGTTCACTTTCTTGGCGTTGAAGCGTTTGGATTTGTCGGGCTAATCACGATTCTTCAGGTGTTGCTCGGGTCACTTGACCTTGGCATTGCGGCGACCGTTACCAAAGTGGTGTCTTCGGATCACAGTCGCCAGCGCAGTGAAAGTGCGGGGGCGCTCAATACCGCTTCAACGGTTTATTGGGCTATCGCCTTGTTAATCGCCGTGCTTTTGTGGGCTAACTCCGGTCGGGTCGCGGCTTTCTGGTTGCGCAGTACGCAACTTGAACCCGGCACCGTGACGCTGGGCATACAGATCATTGCCGTGTACCTTGGCCTGCGTTGGCCGGTTGCGTTTTACTCAGGTGTGATCAGCGGTTTGCAACGCATGGATATCCTGAACGTCATAAAGGCTTCGGTCAATACCTTGCGCCTTGTCGGCGGCGTAATAGTGCTTTTTTTCCTGCCCAACCTGCTGGCCTTCCTGGTCTGGTTTGCGATCAGTTCTGCGGTTGAGCTGCTGGTCTATGCGGCAGTGACTTACCGAATGTTTCCGACTTTGCGCCTGTGGCCGTATTTCTCGCTGGCTTCCTTCAAGGACATCTGGAAATACTCCGTTGCCATGAATCTCATTGCGCTGACGGCCCTGGTGTTGAGCCAGGCAGACCGGCTGGCGGTGACGAAATTACTGAGCCTTGAATACCTGGGCTACTACTCGATTGCGTACAACGCCTCGATAGTGATATCGCTGGTGCAAAGCGCCATCAACAATGCTTCGTTCCCGGCCTTTTCACACTCGTTCAGTAGTGGACAACATGCCGACCTGCTCTCGCGTTACAACAAGGTGAGCCAGCTCATGGGTCTTGTGGTGGCCTTGCCGTGTTTTGCGCTGGTTTTCTTCGGGCATGAGGTGCTTGCAGTCTGGATCAATACGAAAGTGGCTGACGAAGCTGCGCTCACGATGGCCTGGCTCGCTGCGGGGTTCTTTTTCAATGCGGTGGTTTCCAATGCCTATATGGCGGCTGTTGCCTGTGGGCAGCCTAATTTGCCGCTCAAGGTCAATTTATTCGCGCTTGTGATGTATCTTCCGGCTCTTTACTGGCTGACTCGTCTGTACGGTATCAGCGGCGCTGCTGCCGCTTACGCAGGCCTGAATGCCTATTACGTCTTTTCTCTGGTGCCGCTGGTTCAGGCCCGGGTCATCGGGCAGGGTTTCGGTGTGTGGTTTCGTGAAAACCTGCTGCCTTTCGCGCTGGTTGGGGTAGGCGCGTTTGGAGGTGCGAAAATCATCGCATTGATGATGCAGCCGGGATGGCGTACGGCGGCATCGCTGGCCTTCGGGGTTGCTATGTACACGGCTGCCGCCTGGTTTTTGTTATCGGTGTCCCTGCGCTCTGACCTCACGGGCGCGCTCAAACGAGTTATTCCACGATGATGCAACTTGCCCGCTTCATGCTTCAACGGCTGCGTTTCGAGTCTTTGCTGGCCATTCCGTATGGGTGGATGTACAGGCTGGCATTCCGTCATTTCGGCGAAGGCTCTTTTGTGAGTCCTTTCATACAATCGGTCGGCCTTGACTGCGTGAGTCTGGGAAACCGATCCAGAATCAGCCGCAACACCCGTTTACTGGCACTCAAGGGTTACGGGGTTCAGTCGTTTACTCCGCAAATCACCATCGGGGACAATGTCAGTGTCGGATTTGGCTGCACACTGTCGTGCGTCAACCAAGTGGATATTGGACACGATGTAACCATCGGGGACAATGTTTACATCGCTGACTCCCACCACGACTACAGCAATCCGGTTTTTGGAGTTCTCGATCAACCCTTGCTGCCAGGAAAAATCTCCATAGGCCAAGGCGCCTGGATCGGGTACGGCGCTTTTGTGGCTGGCGATGTCTCTGTGGGTGAGCATGCAGTTGTTGGTGCCAACAGTGTTGTAACCCGTCCGGTCGCGGCCTACACGGTGGTTGCCGGCGTTCCGGCCAGACCGGTCAAGTGGTTTGACCATCAAGCAGGACGGTGGGTGAAGGTGGATGTTGATGCAAATGTTGGTGCAAAAAAGTTCTAAAAGCTGATTTAAAAAATGAAATTCTCGGTGCTGCTTCCCACCCGCAATGGCGGGCCCTATTTAGAAAACTGTATTAACTCGATCCTCGGTCAGGGCTATGACGATCTTGAGTTGATCATTTCCGACAACGCCAACACCGACCAGACACCTCAAATCATTGCGCAGTATGCAGCCGACCCACGGGTAACCATCTTGCGGCTCGAACAGCCGATTTCGGTGACAGACAACTGGAATAACGCATTGTTTTCTGCGTCGGGTGACTACATCATGATGATGGGCGATGACGACCTGCTGCTGCCGGGCTACTTTGTCAGGATGGCCCAGATCATTGAGCAATATGGTCAGCCAGACTGTGTTTTGCACAATGGTTATTCCTATGTGGCCCCCAATTCCATCGGCCAGAACGAGCATGGTTTTTACAGCCGGGCGCACTTCAACTTTGATCCTGACCTGACGCGCGAAGGTGTCATGTCCCTAGATCAACGCTTCTCAATCGTGCATGACATGTTCCGGTTCAAGGTGCGCATACCGCTGAACATGCAGACCACACTGGTCCGCCGTGACAAGCTGCCGAAGTTTCATCCGCCGTTCCCCGACCATTACGCGCTCAACTCGCTGTTGTTGACGGCTGACAAATGGGTTTTCAGCCCTGAAAAGCTGCTGGTCGTTGGCGTGTCTCCCAAGTCGTTTGGGCATTATTTTTATAGCAGCAAGCACAAGAGCGGGCTGGCCTACCTGGGCATTGATCCTGAGTTTCCGGGGATGCTTCCGGGGAGTGATCTGACCAACGGCATGCACATGTGGCTGAACCTGCTGAAGAAAAACCTGGGCGACAAACTCAAAGGCGTAGAAGTGGATCGTGGAGCATACGTACGCCGGCAGGTTTTTTCCTGGTATATGCAGAAAAAACTGGGCGTTTTGAGCATTGCAGATTTCATGGCCAACCTTCGGCTTTTGTCGCTGCGCGACTGGGGTGGCTTGCTGCTGTCCTTCTTCGATAAAGCAAGCTGGAGCCGTTTTACAAAGATAATCCAGTCATCAAGAAAAAGTACGGCTGAACTCCAGTGGAGCAGCCTGCAGCCCTTGCCCGGCGTTGTGAATATTGCCCAGTTCTCGGACTGGATCACTCATCACGCTACACCCGAACAAAAAGGTTGAGCCCGGCGGCGCGACTCGCAACGAGAAAATGATGAAGAACTGGATCCCGACAAAACGAAAACTGGTTCAATTGGCGAACGGTTTCCTGCTTTCTGTGGCCAATGCCAAAATTGTCAGGGCCTTCCCGGAGACCTTCCGTTACCGTAAGAACGGTGCGCGTGACGGCATAGATCGGCTAACCGTGACCAACAGCCTGAACGACCGCTCTTCTGCGATTTCCTTGCGGTCGGCGACATCGGACTGGTTTACTTTTGACCAGATATTCATTCACGAGGACTACAACCTCAAGGCATTGAAGCGCTATCCCGAGTTTGAGGCGCTCTACGCCAAATACTCGGCTGAAGGCACGCCGCTCATCCTCGATCTGGGTGCCAACATCGGTTTGTCCAGTGTGTATTTTCACCATGTCTGGCCTGCATCAAAAATAGTTGCAGTGGAGCCGAGCGACGATAACTTTGCAGTGCTGCGCGAGAATTTTGGTGCGAATGAAAAACTTGAAGCCATGCTGGCGGGCATTTCCAGCAAATCTTCGAGGCTTGCCCTGACTGATTCAAGCGTTGAGAAGAACGCCTTCACGACCACGGTAATCGAGCCGGGCGCTGAGGGCGGCGTGCAGGGAGTGACTGTGCCTGAAATTCTCGCCAGTTACCCCAGCTCCGCCGGTTACCGACCGTTCATTGTCAAAATTGACATTGAAGGTTTTGAGTCAGACCTGTTTGCTGAAAATACCGATTGGGTCAACGACTTCCCCGTGCTGATCATCGAGATGCATGACTGGCTGTTTCCCGGCCAGCGGACATCGTCCAATTTCCTCAAGACCATAGCGGGGCTGGATCGCGACTTTGTCTACCTTGGCGAAAACGTGTTTTCCATCAGAAATGACCGCGCGGCTGCAGTGAATCCATGAGCCAGAATCCCCGAGTCCTCATCCTTTGCCCGTATCCCCTGGGGATAAGCCCCGGGCAGCGCTTTCGTTTCGAGCAATACCTCGACACGCTGCGCGCGAACGGGATTGTCATTGACATCCAGCCTTTTCTGGATATGGACACCATGCGTATTCTTTACAAGCCCGGGCACATGCTGAAGAAGGTCGTCGGCGTGTTGACCGGCTTCCTTCGCCGCATCCTGGTGTTGCCGAGCGTGTTCGGCTACGACTATATTTTTATCCACCGTGAAGCCACGCCAATCGGCCCTCCATTTATCGAAGGCATGCTTTTCCTGCTGGGTCGACCTGTGATATTTGACTTTGACGACGCGATCTTCATCAGCAAGACCTCAAAAGTTAACCGCATCGTTGCGTTCGCCAAATGGTCTTCGAAAATTCGCTTTATTTCAAAGCACAGCAGCAAGGTTGCGGTGTGCAACAACTACCTTGTCAATTGGGTCAAGCAGTACAACCCGAACGCGGTGCTGTTGCCCACGACCATAGACCTCAGTTATCACAAGCCCATCGCGAAGGCACCGCTTGCGACCCGCCGCCCCGTTATCGGCTGGACCGGGACGCAGTCCACCATGGTTTACCTTGAGCTTGTACGAGAGGTGCTGGTGGAGCTTCAGAAGTGTTATGACTTCGAGTTCCGGGTTATTTGTGACGTTGATCCGAAATTCCCCGAGCTCAAAAACTACCGTTTTATCAAGTGGGCGCTGGCATCTGAAATTGAAGACCTTGCAGGAATGGATATCGGCCTCATGCCAGTTCCGCAAGGTGAGTGGGAGCAGGGCAAGGTCGGTTTCAAGGCAATTCAGTACTCCGGCGTTGCCGCGGCACCAGTCGTGTCATCCACGGGATCGGGCCATGAGGTCGTGCTGCATGGACAGACTGGCCTTGTGGTCGACAATACGACGGAGGACTGGGTAAAGGCGCTCTCGTCGTTGCTGGATAATCCATCCCGGCTTGAAACAATGGAGCGGGCAGCGCGGGAATACATTGACTCGCGCTACTCGGTACGTTCGCAAGTGCCGACTTATATGAGCCTTTTTGGCAAATAATTACCCGGCTGTCGCATAGACAACATTTTTGAAAAGGTGA
>JBBRMH010000209.1:0-5858 GCA_038230935.1 Burkholderiales bacterium
GGTGCTGGTGCAGCGGCTGTGGTGGTTGCCTGGGCCTGCTCGGCCAGCGCGCTGCCCCAATCGTCAAGTTCTTCTGTCACGGGTTCGTCCTTGTTGCCTTCATTCATGGTTGCGCTCCTTGCCTTGGCCTTTGTCCTGGTAACTGATCATCTTTTGTACCCTCAGGGCGTAGTGTTTGTTGGAGGTGCCGTAGCTGCATTCCATGACGGGAACGCCATTGACTTCGGCAACGATCGTCTCAGGGATGTCGACAGGCAATACATCACCGACCTGGAGCTTGAGCAGCTGGCCAATGGTGGACGGAATGCTCAGAAAGCGCGCCTGGAGTTCTACATCTGCGCTTTGCACCTGTTGCGACAGCTGCCTGATCCAGCGTTTGTCCACTTCGACCTCGCCTTGAAGTGGGTTTGTCAGGAGGTTGCGAATCGGCTCAATCATCGAATACGGTATGCAGACGTTCAGCGTTCCGCCAATCGGGCCGAACTCAATTTGAAAAGACGTATTGATGACCACCTCGTTGGGGGCCACAATATTGGCGAGCCGGGCATGCATCTCTGCACGGACATATTCAAAATCGAGGGGATACACCGGATTCCAGGCCTGGCCATAACTGTCCAGAGTCAGATCCAGCAGCCGCTTGATGATGCGTTGCTCGGTCTGCGTGAAGTCCCGGCCCTCGACGCGGACGTGGTAGCGGCCATCACTGCCAAACAGGTTGTCCACCACCAGAAATACCAGCTTCGGGTCAAAAACAAAAAGAGCCGTGCCGCGCAGTGGTTTCATCTGCATCAGGTTGATGTTGGCTGGCACAGGCAAATTCCGGATGAACTCACCGTACTTTTGAATTTGCACGGCGCCAACAGAAATGTCGGCACTGCGGCGCATAAACGTCAACAGCGACGTGCGCAGGTGGCGGGCAAAACGCTCGTTGATGACTTCCAGCGTGTGCATGCGGCTGCGCACGACATGGTCGTCCGTGCCAAGGCTGTAGGCTGGCAACCCGGCCTGCACAGGCGGCGGCGCACTGGCGATATCGCTGTCGCCAGTCACGCCCTGCAGCAGGGCATCTACCTCGTCCTGGGACAGCTGTTGTTCATAGGCCATGGATGAATCTCTTTATGCAGACTCACTGCAGCATGAATGTGGTGAACATCACGCGGGATATTTCGGCAGGTGGCAGGTTAGCCACAAAAGGCTGCTTCAGCGCAGCCATGATTTCAGCCGCCAGAGCGTCTTTTTCCTGCGTTGTCAGCAGCGACTCCGCGGCCCGGTTGGTCAGCGTGGCAAGTACCCGGCTGCGCACTTCGGGCAGGTATTGAACCAGCTGCGCCTGGGACGGGGCGCTGTCCACCTTGATCGTGACTGCGGCGTGCAGAAAACGGCTGCGGCCATTGGGTTGCAGGTTCACCGTAAAAGGCTCCAGTGCAACAAAAATAGGGTCCTGGGGCGGTTTGACTGCAGCCGTGGTGTGCGCGCTGCCACGCAT
The DNA here is from genome assembly GCA_038230935.1 of Burkholderiales bacterium. Taxonomy (GTDB): domain Bacteria; phylum Pseudomonadota; class Gammaproteobacteria; order Burkholderiales; family Burkholderiaceae_C; genus Polaromonas. The sequence continues at coordinate 1,487 of JBBRMH010000209.1, forward strand.
GTAGAAGTAGTAATAGCCTGCGCCTGCTGCACCGGCAGTGGTGCCCAGTGCCAGCAGAGCGATAAGGATCAGGCGTTTCCGGCTCTTGGGGGGCGAGCCTGGCGCAGAGGTTGCTGGGGCGGAAGTTGTTGCCATGGCTGTATTGTGTAGGGGTTAAGCATCAATTGTTAGGCGGAAGGTCTGCTCTGCATCGCTGGATCAACAGCAGAAAAGCATTTCAACTCTGGTATTTGGCAACGGCTACTGGTTGTGTCCAGGTTGCTGGTTTGCAAGGCTGTCAAGCATAAATGGTCATGCGTAGATGTCCACACTGGCTCCGTTAACCCGCCTGCTTGGCTCTGTTGCGGCACGTTGTGTGGCTTTTGCAAGCTCTCCGGCAGGGCTGTCCGGGTGACTGCGCTGGCCGGGACGGCCTTCCTGGCCCTGTCTGGTATCGGCTGCCTGCTGGCTCTGGGAGCCGACCGAGGTTTCCCCCAGGCTGATCCCGCTGTCGGCCATGGCAGCGCGTAACTGCGGGAGTGCGGCCTCTACAGCTGCGCGTACCGAGGCATGTGTGGATACGAAGGCGGCCTGAATCTGATGTTCGTTCATGCTTAATGAAATTTTCAACGGGCCCAGTCCGGGCGGGTTCAGCTGGAGTTCAGCCGTTTCCTGCCCGGTCCGGCTCATATGCAGCACATGCTGGCCCAGCGCCTTGCCCCAATCGGTACTTCCTACGTTTTGGGGCAGGACGGGTACGATACCGGTTGTATTGACGACCATGGTGCTGGTGCCGCCAGTCACATCGAATCTGGCCAGCACGGCACCTGCAGAACCCATCATGGACGTGGCAGCGCCTGAGTCGGTTGCAGCGTTCACATCAGGCCCGGCAAGACGGGCGGTGGACTGGGAGGAACTCAAGGCTTCAAACTGTGGCGGTGCCTGGCGGCCAGCCTGAGCTGTCAAACCGCTCACCATAGACTGTGTCATCGCAGTTTTTTCCTGTCCGGCGTTCTCGCTCGTAATGCCAGCAGTGCCAGCAGTGCCAGCAGTGCCAGCAGCTGGCAGTCCGGGGTTATTCTGGGCTGGTGGGGTGAGCGTCGTAGCGTCTGTTGTTGCGCGTGGGTCAGCCAGTTGTGCGGTGCCGGAGATTGCCGCCGGGATACTGGCTTGCTTTTCAGCTGTTATTGCAGCACGGCTGCGCTCCCTCTCTACGGGGCTGGCAAGTGTTGCCAGCAAAGCGGGGTCAACCGTGGGTTTTGAGCCTGTATCTGTACTCGCGACTAAACCAGCACCCATGCTGTCAATGTTTGCAGCATTTTGCGCTGGTGAAGACACACTGCCGAGATTCTGGACAAACGTGTCAGCAGCGACTGGCTGAAGGGTAGGACTGTTCAGGGTTGCGGTACTTTGCGTGATTAAAGGGGCACTGCCAGGGGTTTTGGCAAGCAGGTCAGCAGCGACCTGCTGAAGGGTTTGCACGTCTGGTGTTGGGGTACCTTGCGTTGTCAGTGCAGCATTGCCAAGAGCCTTGGCAAGCGGGCCTTCGGCGGCTGGCGGAGGGACTCGACTGTCAGGGAATGCGGCTATAACGCTGCTGCCCGGTGCCGTCAACTCCAGACTGGCATTGAGGTCTGTTCCGGCGGGTTTGTTGGTGTCTTTCGCTAACGCGGCTGGGCGTCGTGCGATGGGGCTGGCTTTGGCTAAAGCCTCGTCTTGTGGTGCTATTTCCGACTCCTTTACGGCGCCGGCACCAGTATCGGTACTGCGGGCCACCAGCGGAGAATTTCTGCTGTTGAGCAGCATCAGGGCCAGGCCTGCAACCAGGTCGGTCCCGTCGGGCTTGTCCGTGTCCTGCTCAGACTTGCCAGAGCGCCGCGTGGCAGCTGCTGTAGTGGCAGTGCTGGCTTTGCCTGGAGGTTTTGGCATGGGCTCATCTGCAGGCTGGCTGGCACGCAGCAAGGCTTCTCCAAAACTGCCAGCGCCTGACGACTGCGGGTCGTTATCGCGTTCTGCAGGACGGGCAGACGATTGCACTGGTGGTGCGCTGATCAATGAGGGCAGGGCTAAGGACATGGGGTTACTTTGGCAAGTCAGCGGTTAATAAGGTGGAGCGCACATAGAACTGACGGGCGGCTCGCTCGTCACTGTCACGCTGTTCCTTTTTGTTCAGCACATACAGCTCTTTCTGGCGAACGCGGTCAGCAAGCGTGTCGAAGGAGTTCAAGCGGCGCTTGGAGGACTGCCAGTCAGTCCGGCCGTGCATCAGGCGGCTGTCGGTCTGTTGGGTCATCACGCGCTGCTGCTCAATGGCACGGTCCAGCGTCGCGATGAAGTTCTGGAAATTGCGCAACTGGGCTGAGGGTATGCCGCCCTGCATCTGCAGCTGCATCCGGTCCATGTATTCCTGGCGATACTGCAGCAACAGGTCGAGTTTTCCTGAAGCGCTGGTATGGGCAGTCTGCAGTTGACCAAGTTTGCGCGTGGCCTCGTCAGTCTTGCCTTGCGCCAGTTCAATCAGGGTCGTCAGAGGTGACCTTTTAGCCATGGTTTCTCCAGGAGGTTGGGTGGGGTTTGTCAGCTGAGCGTTGTCAGGCCTTGCAACTGGCTGACCGCTGTGGCGTAGTCGGTGCGCTCGTGCATGGCTTGCTGCAAAAAGGCTTCTATCCGGGGGTAGACCTTGATGGCCCGGTCAAGCTGCGCATCATGGCCAGGCGCATAAGCGCCCACACTGATCAGGTCGCGGTTGCGCTGGTAACGTGACAACATCTGTTTGACACTGCGAACCGCCTCAAACTGGACCGGCTCAATCAGTGATGTCATGGCCCGGCTGATGGATGCCTCAATGTCGATCGCCGGGTAGTGGCCAGACTCAGCCAGACTGCGGGACAGCACAACGTGCCCGTCGAGAATGGCGCGCGCCGCGTCCGCAATCGGGTCCTGCTGGTCATCGCCTTCGGTCAAAACAGTGTAGAAAGCCGTGATGGAGCCACCCTTGCCGTCTGCGTCGCAGGCCCCGTTGCCAGCGCGCTCGACCAGTGCTGGTAATTTTGCGAACACCGATGGCGGGTAGCCCTTGGTCGCGGGTGGCTCTCCTACGGCCAGTGCGATTTCACGCTGGGCCATGGCGTAACGCGTGAGCGAGTCCATGATCAGCAAGACATTTTTCCCCCGGTCGCGAAAATACTCTGCCAGGCAAGTGGCGTACGCGGCACCCTGCAGCCGCAGCAGCGGCGAGGTATCAGCGGGGGCTGCGACCAGCACCGCCCGTGCCATGCCTTCTTTGCCCAAAGTGTTCTCGATAAAGTCCTTGACCTCCCTGCCACGCTCGCCAATCAGGCCAACAACGATCACATCGGCGCTGGTGTAGCGGGCCATCATGCCAAGCAAGACACTTTTACCAACGCCCGACCCGGCAAACAGGCCCATGCGCTGGCCACGCCCTACTGTCAGCATGGCGTTGATGGCACGTACGCCCACGTCCAGCACCTGTTCAATGGGAGCGCGCGTCAGCGGATTAATGGGTTCTGCAGCCAGTGGTACAACCTGGGAAAAGTCGAGTGGCCCCAGTCCGTCGAGTGGCCTGCCAGCTGCGTCAACCACCCGGCCCAGCATGCCCTCGCCTACCGGCAGGCGCTTGGTTCTGGGGCCTGCCGCTCCGTTGGGGGAGTCCAGCGCATAAACACGGGCACCCGGCAACAGTCCGTCCACGGCACTCAGGGGCATCAAGAGGATGCGGTCGCCAGCAAAACCGACCACTTCCGCTTCTGCCGTTTTTTGAGAATAGCCCGGCGGAAGCTCAATCAGGCAGTCGCTGCCCACGGGCAGACGCAGGCCCACTGCTTCAAGGACCAGACCGACAGCCCGCGTCAGCCGGCCATAAGTGTGCACAGGCTCAACCCGTGTGGCAGCCGCACGGGCTTCTGCCAATGCGCTTTTCCAGGCTTGCAGGTGCGCAGCTTCTCTAAGAGAAACAGGTGGTTGCGTCATGTGGCGTGCCCTGTCGTTAAAGGGGTGTGCTGGGCCAGCGCTGCCGCCACCCGTTCCCAACGGGTTTGAAGGCTTGCATCGCGCTCGCCACTGTTGGCTGTGACGCGGCAGCCACCGCGCTCGATTGCAGCATCGGTGCGTATGCGCCAGCCCACGGTCTGCAAATCTTCGGACAGGTGTTCTTTGACCAGCACCGCATCGTCCGGGTGCAAAAACAGCAGGGGTGCGCCGACCAGTGCCGGCTCAGCCTGCAGCAGGCTATGCACCACAGCCAGCATGGCTTGCGGGTCAGCGCGCAGAGTCTGGCCAACGACCTGACGCGCCAGGTCCATGGCCAGCGCCAGCAGATCGTCAGCCACACTGGCGTCAGCTGCGTGCAGGGCCAATGGCAGGCTCAAGGCCA
>JBBRMH010000210.1:0-5815 GCA_038230935.1 Burkholderiales bacterium
CTTGGCGCTTGTGCGTCTTTGCCGAACGAGGTGGTCCGGCCAACATCCACCGCACTGGTCAACCCTTCAAGCACCCGGCTGGGCCAGGCCGTTGAGGCACAGGCACGCACGGCGGGCACCCGAAACGACTCAGGCTTCGCACTGGTCAGCAGCGCCGAGCTGGCATTTACCAGCCGCATGACACTGGTCAAGGCGGCCCAAAAAACGCTGGACCTGCAGTATTACGCGGTTCACTTTGACGACAGCACCGAGCGCCTGTTTGAAGCCCTGCGTGAGGCCGCCAGACGGGGGGTGCGCGTGCGCATCCTGCTGGACGACTTCAATACCGCAGGCAAAAACGCGCAGGTCTTGACACTGGCATTTGAAAAAAATATCGAGGTACGGCTGTTCAACCCCTTGCCCAGTGGGCGCGCACTGCCCTTTTTTCGCATCATCAGCAGCCTCAGTGATGCAGCACGCCTGCAGCGGCGCATGCACAACAAAATTTTTGTCGCCGACAACGCCGTAGCCATCACGGGAGGGCGAAACCTCGGTGAGACCTATTTTGGCCAGAGCGAAGGCACCAACTTTGTGGACCTTGACGTGCTGGCTGCAGGACGCATCGCGCGCGATTTATCACGTAGTTTCGACCAGTACTGGAACAACCCGCTGGCCTACCCGGTGCAGTCACTCATGACCGCCCAGGAGATCGAGGCCATCAAGCCCAAAAACAAACCTGACACTTTTGATGTCGGGGTCGCCACTGACCGCGACACCTTGACAGCAGCCGCAGTCGCCAGTGCGCCCGTCAACGCCACCACGACCGCCGCACTGCCTGACGACACCGACCTGCGCCTGCTGCCGTGGACTTGGGCACCGTCTGTGATGCTGGCTGACAAGGCATCGAAAATTGCGCAGGACGCCGACAGCGTGGAAGCGGGGGAAGACACCGTTGTGGACGGCCTCTTGAGCCTCATGACAAAGGCCAGAAAAGACGTGCTGATCGTCTCGGCTTATTTCGTGCCTGGCGAACAAATGATGAAGCAGTTTGCCGACATGCGCCAACGCGGCGTGCGCGTGCGCGTGCTGACCAACTCCCTGGCGTCCAACGATGCACCCGCTGCGCATGCCGGTTATGCCCGCTACCGCCAGGCGCTGATCACCATGGGGGTTGAAGTCTTCGAGATGCGATCCGAGCAGGCGGGCACTATTTCTGCATTTGGCTCGGCAGCAGGCTCCACCGGGAGTTCTACCGGGGCATCTCGCGCCAGTCTGCACACCAAAGCCGTGGTGATTGATGGCAGCTTGCTGATCATCGGCTCCATGAACCTCGATCTGCGCTCCAAACTCCAGAACAGCGAAGTCGCCGTTGTCATTCGCAGCGCCAAACTGTCGGCTGAGACCACGCGCCTGATTGAGCCAGGTCTGGCCCGCAGTGCTTACCGAGTAGAGCTGGAGGGCGGCCAACTGGTCTGGCGTGCGCCGCAGGGCTCCGGCCTGAAAGACACCAGGACCGAGCCAGATGCCAGCCTGGGCCTGCGATTGATGGTCAATCTGATTGCACCGTTTGCGCCTGACGAGATGCTTTGACGGCATTGTTGCGTGATTGCCAGGCTCGGGAAACCAGGAAGCCTTCAACGCAGAGGCGCAGAGAACGCAGAGTTGCGCAGAGAAGACCAATCAACTGATTTTTGAATTCTGCGGTCCTCTGCGTTCTCTGCTCCTCTGCGTTGAATGACTTGTCTGCGCCTGGTCTTTACCAGTGTTTAAAGCCTCTGCGGTAACAAATACGTCCACTACCTGCTATTGAATGAATAGCAAACAGTTAACAAAAAGGGCAACCTGCAGCTCAGCCCATATTGGCCCCAAAATACGCCCATGACCACTTCACCGCTGAACGCCCCTGCCGTGCCCCGCTTCTGGGCTGACCTGAAAAGCCCGGACTTCGCCCGACTGGATCTGGCGCGCTGCATTGCGGTCTTGCCGGTGGCGGCGACAGAGCAGCACGGCCCGCACCTGCCGCTCAATGTAGATACCACACTGGTTGAAGGCGTCATTTCGGCCACGTTGCCACATTTGCCCGCTTCTCTGGCCGTACTGTTTTTGCCAATACAGGCGATTGGTTTTAGCCCCGAACACACGGCTTTTGCGGGCACCTTGACCCTGAAAGCCGACACCATCATTGCCCTGTGGACCGAGTTGGCGGAGTCGGTGGCGCGTACGGGTGTCAAAAAACTCGTGCTGCTCAATTCGCACGGCGGCCAGGTCGGGCTGCTCGACGTGGTGGCGCGTGACTTGCGCGCCCGGCTTGGCATGCTGGTCTATAGCGTGAACTGGTTCAACCTGCCTTTGAAAACCCCGGCGGGTAACGCGATCAACGACCTGTTCAGCGCACAGGAGCACCGCTTTGGCATCCACGCGGGCGAGATTGAAACTTCCATGATGCTGGCGCTCAAGCCTGATCAGGTCGATATGTCCAGGGCACAGCACTTTCACTCCACGTCACAGGACCGGGCCGAAAAATTCGCTATTTTGGGCGATGGCCGCAGCGCCAAGCTGGCCTGGCAGATGCAGGACTACAACCCCCACGGCGCGGTGGGCAACGCCGCCGCTGCGACCGCCGACAAAGGCCACGCCGTGCTTGGTGCTGCGGGCCGCAGCCTGGCGCAGCTGCTGGCTGAAATGGATCAGCTGCCAGCTGATACGCTCCTGAAAACATAGCGTCTGGCCCACGTATTTGCTGCCCTGGGTACGGTTTTCATCATGCAAGATTAAAGACGCATTCACCGCAAACTCACCGTCTGGCGTTTCCAGGCGGCGTCCTGCCACTTGCCAAACGCTGCCAGCAGAGCCGGGTCGCTGGCCTGCTTGTCAGTCGCCAGTGTGTCCAGACGCAGGACTTCAAAGCTGCGCTTGTTGCGGCCTGCGGTGCGTGTTTCACGTGCGAGCAGCATCTGCGGGACGGCACCTGCACCCGGTGCCGCAGCACTCCAGCCTGCAAACTCGATATAGCCCAGCTCGGGGCTGCTGCTGGCGGGCGGCAGCACGTCAACTGTCCACTGGCCAGCAGTTTTGCGAAACACCCACAGCTCGCGCCAGGTATCCAGGGGCTGCACCGCCACGCTCAGGGCTTCGCCACCAGGGTGGGCGCTGGCCGAGGCGGTCCAGACCACGCCGTAGGTGCAGCGCCTGGCAACTGGCACTGGCTGCGGTTTGCCATCTGGCTTGTTTTCAAACAACAACAGGCAAGTTTCGCCCGCTTGACCAGCCTCCGTGGTCAGCGTGAGTTTTTGCAATGTCGCGGGCACAGCATTGATGCCCCAGCGCGATGCGCCGACGCGAATAGCGGCATCGCCGTACGCTTGCAGGTCGTCATCTGTCAGCTCCAGCTTATTAACGCTGGCCAGTTCGCTGATGGCGCGTTCGGCTTGTGCGGCGACGGAAGCTGCAGGCTCAGTCCGACGAGCCAATTGAAACGCCAGCGTGCTGGCCACACCGGCGCGGCGCAGGCGCAGGCGGTTTTTAGCCATCTCGCTTAACTGCGCAAATTCGGTGGCGGTGACTTTATCGAGCACTTCAGCGCGCCACTGGTCGAGTGCCAGCCGGTCTTTCGGGTGCAGGTCTGCGCTCAGGCAATCGTGGCGGGTGATCGCCAGCGCGGCTCTGGCGTGCTGCTCGGCGGTGGCAGGCAGCGCCAGCACGCGCCGAAACGCCTCACCGTTGTAGCAAAGTTGCACGGCACCTTCTTTGGCATAACCCTGCTCATACCCCTTGAAGCTCACGCCGTAAAACGCAGCGACTTCCATGTGCGCAGAAATCACATCTGCCGTGGCCTTGGGGTGTTTGAACGATGCGCGGCGCGCCAGGCGCTCGGCCATCGTGCCCAGCGCGTCAAACGCTTCAGCGTCGATGGCCTCAACGGGCGCTGCCTTGAGGTAAGCCGCCACGTAGCCGATGCCCAGTGACTCAGCCCCGGCACTGCCCTTTAAAAACCGCACCACCGACAGCAGCTCAGGCGCGTCTTGCGGCGCGCTAGAGACTTGCCGCACCTGGCTGACATGCACAAAGCCAGCACGCTCACGCCGGTGGTCATAGACCTGCAAATAATCCAGCCGCTGGCCCCGGATCTCCAGCGTGTCGCCCTGCCACAGTGCGGCCTGCTGGGCTGCCGCGTCGCGGGGTGCGGCGCGCAGGCTGGCCTGGTCTTGCGTGACGATAGCCAAGGTGAGCAAGGTGGCGGTGATCATTATTTAGCCTCTTTGCTGGTGTCTTCGCTGGCTTGTTCTGCGTCACTCACCGGAGCACTCTGGTTGTTCTGACCAGTCTGCCCGCCCATGCGCTGGGCCGTGGCCCGGGGCGCGCCGCCCAGCAAGCCAGCCGCCAGAAACCCGCCATCGGTGGCCGGAGGCGCAATGATCACGGTGATCTTGTCGCTGAGCTTGTCGGCCATGGTTTTTTGAATCAGGAGCGGGTGCCGGGTGATAACCACGCCCTCACGCGCCATCTGCTCGCTGTTGATCCGGCCGACCTTGTCCATGCGGTAGGCCTCGGCGTCGGCCAGCTTCTGGCGTGAATCGGCTTCGCCAGAGGCCTCAATGCGCCTGGCCTGGGCGCTACCTTCTGCTGTGCGTATGCGCGACTGTTTGTCGGCCTCGGCTTCCAGCTGGCGCTGCTCAATCTGCTTTTGCTTGAAGGGCAGCACATGCTTCATGGCCTCTTCCTGCGCTTTGGCGGCAATGATCTGCTCACTGGCGGCGGCCTGGGCATTGGTTTCACGGCGGACTTTTTCAGCTTCGGCATCCAGTTCGGTTTCTTTGACGCGCTTTTCTTTCAGCACCAGGGTGTAGCGCATTTTTTCAGTCTGCAGCTCTTCTGCCAGCAGGCTGTCCATGCCGCGCCGGTAGTCAGCGGGCAGATCAACCTTGCCAATCTGCACCACTTTGAGCACGATGCCATCGGCGGCCAGTTTTGGCTTGAGTTCAGACTCAATCAGCTGCTGGATTTCAGCGCGCTTGCTGGAGAAAATTTCCCGCACGGTGTAGCGCGTGAACACCTTGTAGATCACGCCTTGCACCGCCGGGCGCACGATCTGGCCCGCAATATCGTCAGGCAGGTTTTTTGACAGCGCGACCACGGCGCTCGGCTCCAGCGCATAGCGCACTGTCAGGTCCACGCCTAGCGACATGCCTTCAACCGACTGGAACGGCGAGGGGCCATCGGCCTTGCTGCTGTCGGTGGTCTGAAAGGTCTGGTCGCGCAATGACAGGGTACGTACCTCGTGCAGGCCAGGCAGCACCACCAGCGTGCCGTCGCGAAAAGCCTCGGTGCTGCCAGTGACCTGGTTGGTACGAATAGCGATGTCCCCACGTGTGACGGTTTGCACGGGCGGGTGCATCAGCAGCGCATAACCCACGGCACCTGCAGCCAGCGTCAAGACCAGCAGGCCACGCTTTTTGGCGATGCGCGTGCTCAGGCCAGTGCTGGCACCAGCCTCTTTGGTGTCCTGAAAAACGCTGGTAAAAGTGCTGCGGATGGCCGTGGTGATGGCGGTCAACTTTGCACTGGCTTGCTTGCCTAACTGGCTCAGACGTGTGTTCATGGAAAGCTCCTCGGGTTGTGTGTCGTGGTGACGTTTTTTCAGAGACGGGCGGGCTGCCTGTCTCTGGGTTTGATTGTCAAAAATACGCCCGGAGCATTCAATGCAGCGGCGCGGTGTCTTTGCACTGCCCGGCAACCACAAACCTCCGCCAACGGAAGAAAAACTCACACGCTGTTTGCACTGCTGGCTCATCGCCCCGCCCATAATCGCGGTGAATCACCGTGCTTGCCGAACCCC
>JBBRMH010000211.1:0-5762 GCA_038230935.1 Burkholderiales bacterium
ACTTTTACTTCGCGTTCTTTGCGCTTTTGCGCCTTTGCGTTGGACACTTCTGTCTTGGCGCTTACCAACGGATGTTGTGGCTGCATTGCGTAACGTCAGTAAATAAATGCTATTTTGCAAGACCTGACCCCAATCTTGCTTCCAACGGATGTTGTGGCTGCATTGCGTAACGTCAGTAAATAAATGCTATTTTGCAAGACCTGACCCCAATCTTGCTTTGACCCCAATCTTGCTTTCTGCTTTCTGGTTTGCTTTGCGAAAACTGATGACCCGGATGCCATTAGCGACTTCCATTCCAAGGGTCAAGTCTTGCAAAAGAGCAAAACAACTCCTAACCCGGCAGCCAACCCTCACCCAGCACGTCACTGATCATCCAGGGGCAGACGTCAGGAAAGGTATCCACGTCAAGCCCGGTTTCAGCCTCAGCCTGCGCTCTGGCTTTGGCCCACAAAATTTCCAGCCACTTGGCATCGTTAAATTTTCCCCGCAGGCTGGGGGCTTCGGCCAGACCATAGGCTATTTCTTTGCGCTGGGTGGCCAGCGTGAACTGCCAGCTTTTGCTGCGACGCGACGGTTGGTACTGCCATTTCAAAAGGTGTGCCAACAGCACGGCCATGCGATTGGCCAGTTCTCGTTGTTCGCTTTTGCCCACGTCTTCGATCTCCTCTGCGATGTGCTTGAAATCAAGCTGAGTGAACAAACCTGCGCGGATAAGCGCAGCCTGCTCATTGGCCCACGCCACAACGTCTGATTCATAGTTTGTGCTCATGAGAAGGTCTCCATTGGGGTCACATTGCACAGTTTAGGGCGAAGATTGGAGTCAGGTCTTGCAAAATAGCATTTATGTATAAAAATCAGGCCTAGTTGAAATCAACAGCTGTGGTCAGACCGTCAAAATGCTGCATTGCAAGACCTGAGCCTGGCATATTTGCTGCCTTCATCTTTAGAGCACCAGCAAACTTTCCAGATTTTCAGTCGCAATCACTTTGAAACTCCCAGAGATCAAATCATGCGCAGCAGCAGCGCGCCAGAACACCGCAGCCAACTCTTTCGCAGCCGCCCACTCAGTTAGCGTCGAAGCTGTAGGATAAAGCGGACGATCCGTAAATCGCCTTTCAACCAGCTCGCCATTGACAGGGGCGTACAGCATGGGCAGCATGTCGTAGGTGGGTGACAGGTACCAGTCATCGTCTTTGAGCAGCAGTGAGATATTGCCGTAATGCCTGTCGGTATTGGCTATCAAAATGCCATAGGCTTCCAGAAAGCGCAATTGTGCGGCGTCCCCTGGGGTCAGCAGGCGGCTTTGGGCCATGCGGTTGGCAGTGGCGGCCCAGTTGTCGGCCTTGCCCACGTACTCAGAGTCATAGACCTCCAGCGACACCATGCCGGTGCGGCCTTGGGGCGTGCGGTCAAAGCGCTCTGACTCCAGAAAAACACGGCCTGCCGCCTGAAAGATCTGCGTCGCAGCAGCAGGGTGCCCGGCCTGGCCCAGGGTCTGCAGCGCCAGGTGCTCACACACCAGCAGGTCGCGCACGCGTTGGCTGGCAGCTGAGTCGCTGGCGGGTGAAAATTTGACCAGGACATGTCGGCCACTGTTGATGGTGCAGAACTTGGGCTGCTCGCCACCGGCAGACGAGCCGGGCAGCCCGCCCTGCATGGCGGCATCTGCCAGCGCGGGATAGTCTTGCCACGATTGGGCACGCGATGCGCGTTGGGCCAGACCGTGGTAACGCTCAAAAGCCTGCTCGCCCACGATCAGGTTGCCGGGCAGATCATCGCCGAACATGACCATGGCTTTCAGCGTATCGTCATCGCTCCAGCGGCGCGGGTCGGCGGCCAAGTGCAGCTCGGGGTGGGCGGCGGCAAAGGTGCGGCCCATAAAGCCTTGGGGCCGCATGTCATTTAAAAACCAGGGCAGGCCGTCATGCGGCTTGCTGACTCCGTCTGCCTCGTCTATCCAGAACCGGCCACCCGGCAGGGGCACCATGTGACCAAACGGCGTGACCACGCCACGCTCGTCCACACGCATGATGGGCACGTCGCGGCCCACGCCGTCAACCGCACGCGGCAGCAGGTAACGACTTGAACGTGCGGCCCCCAGGCTACGTATCTCGCCAGACCCAATCAGCGGTGCAAGAGCGCGTGAAACAGTGGGCTGGCTTAAGCCCAGTTGTGTTTGCAGCTCAAGGCTGGTAGCTACGCCGCCGTGCGCGCGCAAGGCTTTGATGACCAGATCGACGGAATTGACAGGGTTTGCCAATGGATGAATTTATGAATAATTTAATGAATAGATATATTTAATTAATATCGTAGGCAATTTTGAAGAATTTGTCTGTTTTATGAATAGATAAAAGGCATAAAAACGTGTCGTGGGGTCAGGTCTCAATACTGTTCACTTAAGACCGTTCTCCCTGAGCTTGTCGAAGGGTTGCCAATACAGGGCAAGGCTTCGACCCTTCGACAAGCTCAGGACAGGCCAAGCTCAGCCCGAACGGTTTTTCGGCTTAAGTGAACAGTATTGGGTCAGGTCTTGCATTAATGCATTCCGCTCTTTTTTCCGTGTTGGGAACAGCTCGACTTGCAGCACAGGACACCATCAATATCAGGCTCCAGCCCAACGAACACATGCGCAAGCAGCTACTGTTTCAATAGCAAGTCATTCCCGGCCTGCGGACTCCTGACATACCCAAACCGGGCCTGCAGGTCTTTGGCCAGCACCTCCTGCGGCACCCACAGGCCGCGCTCGATGGCATCAGACACCTGCAGCATGTCCTGGGTGTGTACCAGGCCAAAGCCGAGGGCGGTCTCCAGGTACACGCGGCCATGCTCATCGATGAAGCAGCGCTGGGCAATCGCTGCCTGGCCATCGTGGGCTGTGACATCAAAGCCGGGTGCTCTGCCGATGCGCCAGATGTAGGGCGTGGCTTCCAGCTCGACATACACGCGCTGCGGGCCGTTTTGAAAAAACCACTGGCCTTGTGCATTGGCCGCGTAGTTGCGCTGAATAAAATCGATCAGCTTTTCATGCATCAACAGCGAGCCTTTGCTGGCGACCTGCCGGCCCGGCTCGTTTGACGGGGCGCAAAACGACCCTGCCGCCTGGGCCTGGTTGTCGCGCAGGTACCAGTTGCCGCGTGCATCCAGACCGAGCCAGCCGTAGCAGTCGGGCACGTTGGGCCATTTGAGGAGGGCTGCCTTGACGATATCATCCATGGTGTTTGTCTGAAGTTGTGGTTGAAGGTTAAAGGTTAAAGGTGGGCGGCCAGAAAACCGGCGACGGCCTCTGGCATGGCCCGTACATCACCTGGAAAAGACCCTGATGGAAAGCCCACATGGCCACCCTGCGCGGGCTGCCACAGGCTCAGGCTGCTGCTGGCGTCAGCTGCGGTGGGCAGGCTCCACGCGGGAATAAACGGGTCATTGAGCGCGTTGAGTGCCAGCGCTGGCACACGAATGCTTTGCAGGTGTGGTTTGGCAGATGCGCGTTTCCAGTAATCGTCGGTGTCTTTAAACCCGTGTAGCGGTGCGGTGACGATGTTGTCAAACGCGTACAGGTCACGCGCCGCCAGCAGGGCATCGCGGTCAAACAGGCCGGGGTGCTGGTCGAGCTTTTGCAGTGCCTTGGGCACCATGGTGCGCAAAAACATGCGGGTGTAAATCTGCCGGTTAAAGCCACGGCCAATGGCCCAGCCGCTGGCAGCCAGGTCCAGCGGCGAGCAGACCGAGGCCACACCTGAGACCACCACTGCAGCGCTGCCGCCCATCTCGCCGGCCCAGCGCATCAGCGCGTTGCCGCCCAGGGAGATGCCCACGGCCAGCACCGGCCCGCTGTGCTGCGCCTTGAAGCGCCGCAATATCCAGTCGATTTCTTCAAAATCACCTGAATGGTAGGCACGGGGTGCGTGGTTCAACTCGCCTGAGCAGCCCCGGAAATGTGGCACGGCACAGGCCCAGCCGCGCAGCTGTGCCACGTCTGCCAGCGCCTCGGCATAGTGGCTGCCTGAGGAGCCTTCCAGACCGTGAAAAATAACCAGCAGTGGCGCACCTGCCGCGCTGGCGGACTGCAAAAAGTCAACATCCACAAAATCGTTGTCGGGCGTGGTCCAGCGCTCGCGGTTGAACACAGGCGCTGGCCCGAAAAAACGCCTGGCGCGCAGTGCTGCCCAGATGGTTTGCAGGTTGCCGCCGGGCAGCCATGCGGGTGGGCGGTAGTTTGTCTTGAACATGTGCGCCGTCAATGCAGCACGGTGGGGGTGCTGGACACCTCATGCAGTTCCTGCGGCGTGCCGGGGCTGGCGTGGTGGGCGACCATGCGCCAGCCTTGCGGGGTTTTTTGATAGACATTGGTGGCAATGACATACGCGTGCCGGGGGCCTTCTTCAGTCAGCACTTCAATGCGCTCCAGAACGCTGTGAACGCTGCAGCCCAAAGCCTCGACCCGATGGACTTTTTCAGCGCTGGCCCGAATCGTGCCGTGGGCAAACATGCCGTCAAAACTGGCGCGTATGGTGCCAGCGCCCAGCAGGCGCGGACCGCCCGGGTGGATGCACACAATCTCGTCTTCATCGGCCCAGCAGTCCATCAGCTTGTCGATATCGCCGGTTTGAAGCGCTTCATAAAAAGCCGCTTCAATGTCGTCCGCACTGGCGGTATCTGCGGGCGGAGCTTTGGGTTTTTTCATCGGTGCATATCCATTTTGTATCGACTCACAGGCCTTCGGGGTGCAGGACCGTTGCGGTTTTGTCATGGAGCCAGGCCTCCACGACGGTTTGAACATGGCTGGGGGCAGCACCCGTTTTCAAATGAGCCGTTTGCGGGTTGGCCGCCTGCCAGAGCAGCTCGGGCGATGCCACATGCGTGCCGAGCGGCAGCACACGCAGCGCGGCCTCAATGAACTCGGCCAGACGGCTGGGCCGGATGGCTTGCACCGTCTGCGGAATCATGTAGCTTACGGTAGAGAGCATCCAGGCGGCGGTTTTGTTGAAGAAACCGGCCTGCACGGGTGGGGTCATTTTGTGCGCCGAGCGCACCAGCAGCACGCGCTCGAACCCCAGCGCCGTCACCGCCTGCTCGTCCAGGCTGGCCAGGCCGTACTTGAGTGCGTCTGGCAGGCTGCCCTGCGCATGCGGCATCACCACGGCCAGCGTGTGCACGCCGCAACGCCTGAGCCACTGCGCCAGTGGCAGCAGTTGATGCAGTTCAGGCGTCCAGAGGGCGCGCTCACGGTCGTGGTAGAGGCGCGGCGGCTCAAACATCACCACGGCGACCTGTGCGGCCAGCGGTAGAGGCGGCCAGTTTTCAATGGTATCGGGTTCTGCCTGCCCTACCAGCGCCATACTGAGCGAAGCCAGCCCGGTCGTCATCGGTTCCTGTGCCAGCACCTCGGTATGCGCATAGTGGCCGTGGCCTGCGAGGCGGTGCAGCACCTCGCTGCCCAGCGCGCCCGTGGCACCAGCGACCACCAGGCGCGGCTTGGCGTTTGCTTTCAGGCCGGGGGGCCGCAGGGCGGCGTGGAGGGCAGATGTTGTCTGGTTGCTCATTTATTGATAGCTGGTCGTGCAGGCTTTTAGAGGGCTGCAGGCCTATTTGATATAAAAATGGTCACTATAAACCTCAGGAAGCCTTCAACGCAGAGGCGCAGAGAACGCAGAGTTGCGCAGAGAAAATAAGTAGCCTGTTTTCTTCACCTCTGCGGTCCTCTGCGTTCTCTGCGCCTCTGCGGTCATGGACTGCTGCGCCCTGCGGCTTTCTAAATGAAAAAA
>JBBRMH010000212.1:0-5672 GCA_038230935.1 Burkholderiales bacterium
CGATTTTGTGGACCGCATGGTCGAGGTGCTGCGCGCCTCGCCGGTGCTGCACCTGGCAGGCGGCAAAACCGTGGAGCTGTCAGGTATTCGCCGCCCGGCTAAAACGCTGTTTTTGTCCGCCGAGGCCATTGCCAACTCAGCCGCTGGCATGGCCGGTGCACTGGAAGCCGCCGACGCGGCCAACGGCGGCCTGGCCCTGCACACCGGCGAGTCAGTGGCGCTGATGTTTGGCCCCGAGCATGGCCCGGTGGCCGAGGTGGCGGTGTTGCAGGCCTGGCAAGAGGCGACTGCCAAAAACTTCAGCCACCTGTATGTGATTGGTTTTGCGATAGAGCCCAAGGCGCGCCAGTCGATTGGCGAGTATTCAGCCATGGGCATGCCCACCACCTATGTGCAGGCCACGCCCGATATTTTGATGGGCGACCTGCTTAAAAACATGCGCTCGTCGCAAATCTTCTCGGTCTGCGGCCAGCCCGACGTGGCACTGCGCACTGTGCCCACGCCACCGGGCGCTGTGGCCAGCCAAAGCTACTACGAGGTGCAATTGCGCGGCCTGGATGTGTTTGACCCGGTGACGATGGACCTGGACACCCGCAGCGGCATGGACGTGCCCGCCTGGTTTTTAGACACCGACTACAACGGCCTGGTGTTTCGCGTGTGCCAAGCCTTTTTTCCGCGCACCCAGGCCTGGGACAACCTCAAACGCGCCCTCAAGGCCGACTTTGACGAGTCCGTCTGGGCACATCTGGCAGGCGACACGTCAACCCCCTTCGCCATCGGCCAGCATCGGCAAATCGCGGTGAAGGTGATTGACGACCGGGGCAATGAGCTGATGGTGGTGAAGAAGCTGGACATGCCCAGTGGTCGGGAGCGAGGCCAATGATTACCGAGTTGACTTTGCACAACTTCAAGCGGTTTGGTGATTTGACTTTCAATATCCCGGGGCACGTGGTGCTGGCTGGGCCAAACAACACGGGCAAAACCACGCTGCTGCAGGCTTTGGCGACCTGGTCGTTGGCCTTGGAGCGCTGGCGCACCGCCAACGACTTCAACCCGCGCAAGGGTTATGTGCGCGTGCCCATGACGCGCTCCATGTTCTCAGCGGTTCCACTGCGCAATTTTGAGTTGCTGTGGAACGAGCGCAAATACGCTGGACGGGTGGAAATCGGCGTGCGGCTGGACGATGGCCGCCACATCGTGATGGAGCTGGAGTCTGACAGCGCGGAGCAGATTTACGTGAAGCCGCGCAACGACGTGAATCCCGAGCATCTGCGGCTGGCACCACCGCGCATGGCCTATGTGCCGCCGATGACGGGTCTGTCAGTTGACGAGCCGGTGTACCAGCGACCAAAGATTGACCAGCTTCTGGGTCAGGGAAGGCCAGGCGAAGTGATTCGTAACCTGCTGCTGCAAACGTTTCAGGATACGCCCGCCTGGGAGCGGCTGACCGACGTGATTCGGCGGCTGTTCAGCTTTGATCTGCTGCCCCCGGATGGGTCGGGTGCCGAGATCGTGGCAGAGTACCAGCGCGTTTACGAACCCGGCGTTGCGACGCCACGCCTGGACATTGCCAGCGCGGGCAGTGGTTTTCAGCAAGTGTTGCTACTGATGACGTTTTTGCATGCGAAGCCAGGCACCGTGTTGCTGCTCGATGAGCCTGACGCGCACTTACACGTTATCTTGCAGGACGCGATTTATCACGAACTGAAATCGGTGGCTGAGCGCGACGGCTCACAACTGATTGCTGCCACGCATTCCGAGGTGATCATTGACGCGGTTGAGCCCACAGAATTGTTTGTGATGCTTGGCGAGCCCCGGCAAATGGCTACGACCGATGAGCGCCGCGCGTTGATACGTTCGTTAAAGGTGCTTGACAACGCTGATTTGATGCGTGCCATGGTCGCGCCGGGCGTGCTTTATGTAGAAGGCCATACAGACCTGGCACTCCTGCGCGAATGGGCACGTATTTTGAGTCATAAAGTGGCCATGCAATTGCTGGAGCCACTTCTGTTCTGGCGGCCTACGGTTTGGGAGCCGCGCAATGGTGCCAGCGGCATCAAGGCGAGAGACCATTTTGAAGCATTGCAACTGCTGCGGCCAGGCTTGCCAGGGCTGGTGTTGCTTGACGGTGATGACAACCCCAATATTCCCGATACGCCCATCACCGGCCAAGGGCTGCAGCGGCTTCGCTGGCGTCGCTATGAGATTGAAAGCTACCTGTTTCACCCAGAGGCGTTGGCGCGCTATGTACGCAAAGTGTCTGGCAGCGATGAAAACGTGCAAGCCATGCACAGGTACATCGCTGAAAACCATTTACCCGCGTTTTTGGGCAACTTGTTCAGTGACCCTGACTACATCAAGCGCACCAAGGCGCGGACAGATTTGATTCCCCCGGTGCTCCAAGCTGCCGGGGTGCAACTGCCGTATACGCGGTACACGGAGATTGCAGCGTTGATGCTTCCAGGCGAAATACACCCTGAGGTCAAGGAAAAACTGGATGGCCTGTGTGCTGCATTTGGAGTGGCCAATGTTTGACTTCCAGGTTGAAAGCCCGATTGCCAACTCGCCTTTTCTGGCACCGCAGCGCCATTGGCAGATTGAAGAAGGCACGCCGCCACTGCTGGCAGAAGGACGGCGCAAACCGGTTTACTTTTATCGTCCGCCCAATTACGACACCAGCAAGGAGGGCATGGATGAAGACGTGGGCTACCAGATTGAGCTGCTGCTGGTCTCGCGTATCCGCACGCGCTTGGGGGAGTGGCGAACTGCCGGGTTTCCGGGTGCCTCAAAAATCACGCTGGAACTGCTCGCCTATTGGGAACGTGACGGGCGAGAAAAGCGTTTGTTTTTCGCCCAGAAGGAAGCTGCACAAACGGTGATTTTTTTAACCGAGGCGCGCTCTGATTTTTTGCAGGGTATTGCGGTGCCCACTGACGAGCCTTCAGACAAGCAAAAGGCCGATGGTATCCAGGCCTTTCAACGCTACGCCTGCAAGATGGCCACCGGCAGTGGCAAAACCACCGTCATGGGCATGTTGGCCGCCTGGAATATCCTGAACCGGCAAGCCGGTGGGCATGACCGCAGCCGCCGGGCCAGGTTTGCCGAAACGGTGGTGGTCGTGTGCCCCAACGTGACGATTCGCAGCCGGCTGGCAGAACTCGACCCGGCCAGAGGTGACGCGAGCCTGTACCGCAGCCGTGACCTGGTGCCAGCACACCTCATGGGGCCGCTGTCGCAGGGGCGCGTGCTGATCATGAACTGGCATGTGTTTGCACTGCATGATGCCAACAAGGTGGGCGGTACTGCCGCCCGTGTGGTACGCACCGGGCGTGAGGTGAACATGGTGGAGACCATTCGCATTGGCGACAAAACCACCACCGCGCGTGGTACCCGCTACCTGTCTTTGGCTGACTACCGCACCCAGGTAGCTGGTGGCTTGCTGGAGGTGCGCAAGGAAGAGCTAGACGACAGCGGCGCACTGCTCAAGGCGCAAGTGGCTAGTACGCGCTTTGTGGAGTCTGATGCAGCCTGGCTGGAGCGGGTGCTGGGCCTGAAGGCCGGGCGGCGAGGCTCGGGCAAAGGTGCCAAAAGTGGCCCTGGCGTACTGGTGCTCAACGACGAGGCGCACCACGCTTACCGAATCCGCAGCGAGGAGCCTGACGAGTTTGAGGAGGCAGACGACGAAGGCTTTGAGGAATACTACAAAGAGGCCACCGTTTGGGTGGAGGGCCTGGACCGTCTGCACAAGCAGGTCGGCATCAACCATTGCCTGGATTTTTCGGCGACACCGTATTTTTTAGGCCGTGTCGGGGAGCAGGCGAACCGGCCTTTCCCTTGGGTGGTGTCAAGCTTTGACTTGATGGAGGCGATTGAGTCGGGCCTGACCAAGATTCCGCAATTTGCGGTGCGGGACATGTCGGGTCAGTCGATTCCGGGCTACTTCAATATCTGGCGCTGGATATTGCCGCAGCTCAAGGCATCTGAGCGTGGCGGGAAAAAAAGCGTTGCCAAGCCCGAAGCGATTTTGCGTTATGCCTACACGCCCATTGTGATGCTGGGAGGGCTGTGGCAACAGGTAGCACGCGACTGGAAAGAAGCGGGTGTTGACCCACGCCCTCCGGTGTTTATTTTGGTGTGCAAAAACACCAGGCTTGCCAAGGTGGTGTTTGACTGGCTGGCCGAGGACAAGCCGCCGCCAGGCATCCCCTCTGCGGGGCTGAAGGATTTTTTGAATACCGGCACTGCAATCAACACGATTCGGGTGGACTCGAACGTCGTCTCTGAGACCGATTCAGGCGAAGCAAAGTCTGATTTGAATGCCTGGATGCGCCACACGCTGGACACCGTGGGGCGGCTGGCCTGGCCGACAGACACCCAAGGCAGCCCAGCCTACCCCGAAGGCTTTGTGGTGCTGGCTGACAAACTGCAAAAACCGCTGCATCCACCGGGCCGCGATGTGCGCGCCATCGTCAGTGTGGGCATGTTGACCGAGGGCTGGGACTGCAATACGGTCACGCATATTGTTGGCCTGCGTCCTTTTATGTCGCAACTGCTCTGCGAACAGGTGGTGGGCCGCGGCTTGCGCCGGGCCAGTTACGAGACCGACGGCGAGGGTGATGGCGAGCGCCTGGGCGAAGAGGTGGCCCAAGTGTTTGGCGTGCCGTTTCAGGTGGTGCCTTTCAAGGCGACACAAGGCGGCGCACCCCGCCCACCGGTTAAAACCTGGCGAGTGCGTGCGCTGCCAGAGCGTGCGGCGCTAGAGATTAGATTCCCGCGTGTGGAGGGTTATGTGTTTGAGCCCGCCAGCGACATTGCACTGGACTGGGGCACGGTGCCCGCGCTGGTGATTGACCCGACCCATATTCCGCCTGAAGTACAAATGAAGGCGGGCATGCCGACGCTGGCAGGGCGGCCCACGCTGTACGGCCCCGGCAAGCTGGACCTGGCCACACTGGCCGCTTACCGTGCGGGGCATCGACAGCAAACGCAAATGGCCCAGGCGGCCCGCGAGTTGGTGCGGGTGTACATGGCGCAGACTGATCCAGCGGCCTCACTGGTTCACCCGTCACGCCTGTACCCGCAGTTTGTGCGTCTGATCGGTCAGTTTTTGGCTCAAAAGGTCACAGCGCATTTACCCGCGACGGTTGATGACGTGTTTTTAGCGCCGTATTACGGACTGATGTTTGAGCGCTTGCTGGCCAGTATTCAGCCCGCGCAGGGCGGGCATGAGGGGATCCGGGTCGAGCGCCATCGCGGTCCAGGCAGTACTGCAGACGTGGAATACATGACGCGCAAAGAGCCTTATGCGGTGCTTAAAAGCCATGTCAACTACGTGGTGCCGGATTCGCAGTGGGAGCGTGTAGCGGCCTACGCATTGGACCAACACCCGTGCGTGGAAAGCTTTGTAAAAAACAGTGGCCTCGGTTTTGCCATTCCCTACCTGCACGGTGGTCAGGGGCATGACTATCTGCCTGACTTTGTGGTGAAACTGGCCGGGCAAACGCAGCGGTATGTGATTGTGGAGACCAAAGGGTTTGATGACCGACTGGCTGAAAAGCGTCACCAAACGCTCGTTGATCGACTTCGTCTCCGTGACCGTATTGCCGCTGGTTTCTCGGACGACTTCAATCGTCAGCTGGGATTCGTAAAGCGGGGGATTCAAAAACCACCAC
>JBBRMH010000213.1:0-5629 GCA_038230935.1 Burkholderiales bacterium
AAAGGTGGCCAGGGTGTCGTGATCGGGGTGGGTGTTGGCTGCAATAAAACGAAAGGCGACCGAGTCGTAGGTGGCCCTCTCGAGCTTGCGGCTGGAGAACACGCCTGTGGCGTAGCCATAGACCAAAATAGCTAACAAAGTCGCGGGATGATGGGCCTTGGAGCCGCGACCCGCATATTGGCGAGTGAGCCTGGAGAGGTCGAGCTGGTCGATGACTTCCACCACAAAACGCGCCAGGTGATCTTCATTGAGCCAATCCTCTACGGACGGGGGTAGAAGGAAGTCGGTCTTGCGGTCTGCAACGATGAAGTGGGACATGGCGTGAATGGCTTGCTTGGATAGGGTTGTATTTTACCAGAATTGCTATTAAATCAGGAGCAAATGTGAAGTGAATTTCGCATGGCTAAAGTCCGACAGGCTGCTAGGATCAGCGAATGGATGCGCATGAAGTGGCTAACGTAATGTAGACCGCAACATCCTGCGGGATAAAGTGGTGATACCAACCAGAAAAGGTAGCATTTGCCTTGGTCCCGCTTAGATATGTTGCTTCAATAAAAATAGCGTCAAACCCGGTGCCACGCAAGAACCGGCGACATCGTCGGCTAATGCAATTCCGGTCCCGCATTGTGATTCAACCCCCTACATCTTCCCCGGCAACCAGGTCGCAATCCCCGGAAAAAACCACAGCAGCAACACCATCCCGCACATCAAAAAGAAAAACGGCATCGTCACGCGCGCGATGTAGGTGATTTCTTTTTTGGTCATGGCTTGCAGTACAAACAAATTAAAACCCACGGGGGGTGTGATCTGCGCCATCTCGACCACGATGACGATAAAGATACCGAACCAGATCAGGTCCAGCCCGGCGGCTTGCACCGTTGGCAAGATCACGCCCATCGTCAGCACGACCATGGAAATGCCGTCCAGAAAACAGCCGAGCACGACGTAAAACACCGTCAAAACCAGTATCAGCAGAAAAGGGCTCAGGCCCAGGCCGGAGACAAATTCGGCCAGATGGCGCGGCAGCCCGATGTAGCCCATGCTGAGGGTTAAAAACGCGGCGCCTGCCAGGATCAGCGCAATCATGCAGTACAGGCGCGTAGCACCCAGCAGCGCTTCCTTGAAGGTGTGCCACGACATCGAGCGTTGCACCACCGACAGCACCAGCGAGCCCACCACGCCGATGGCTGCAGCCTCTGTAGCGGTGGCGATACCGGTATAAATTGAGCCCAGCACCGCACCAATCAGCAGCACCACCGGTATCAGGTGACGTGATTCGTACACTTTGGCGCTGAAGCTCATGGCTGCGTCAGGCGGCGGAATTCTGCCTTTGTTCATCAAGGCCCAGACGACCAGGTAACCCGAGAACAGCGAGGCCAGCAACAGGCCCGGAAAGACCCCGGCGATGAACAGCCTGGCAATCGACACATCGGCACTCACCCCATACACAATCATGATGATCGAGGGCGGGATCAACAAGCCCAGCGTGCCTGCACCGGCCAGCGAGCCAATCGTGATGTCTTCGGGGTAGCCACGCTTTTTAAGCTCCGGCAGGGTCATCTTGCCAATCGTGGCGCAGGTGGCAGCTGACGAGCCCGACACCGCTGCAAAAATGGTGCAGCCAATCACGTTGGTGTGCAACAGGCCACCGGGCAGGCGGCTGACCCAGGGGGCTAAACCCTTGAACATGCTCTCGCTGAGCTTGGTGCGAAACAAAATCTCGCCCATCCAGACAAACAGCGGCAGGGCCGTGAGTGTCCAGCTGGAGGACGAACCCCAGATCGTCACCGCCATGGCATCTCCCGCCGCGCGGGATGAAAAAAGCTGCATGCCGATCCAGGCCACGCCCGAGAGCGTGAGGCCAATCCAGACGCCCGAACCCAGAATGGCAAACAGTGAAAGTATCAGCAGTGAGGTAATGGCGATGTCGGACATTTTTATTTTTCTTATTCGTTGTGCAGCATCTCGTCGCTGCTGGCCTGCACGCGCTTGCCCATCAGCTCCAGCACCAGCTCGTCGATAAATGCAATCATCAAGACCACAGACCCCACGCCCATGCTGATTTGCGGAATCCACAGGGGTGTGGCGTCGTTTCCGGTGGAGATGTCGTTGAACTGGTACGAGTTGATGGACAGCTTGACGCTGTAGTACGCAAACAGCATGGCCAGTGCCGTGGCCGCAGCCAGTGCCCAAATCTCAAGGCCACGCCTGGCTTTGCCCCGAAGCGCGTTGAGGATCAGCGTGACACGAATATGCTCACCCTTTTTCAGCGTATGCGCCAGTGCCAGAAAGCCGCTGGCCGCCATGCAGTAACCGGCATACATGTCGGTGCCGCGCAGTGACCAGGCAAACTGCCTGTCCAGCACGCCAGCGAGCACCGACACCAGTGTGCCCACCATAAAAATGGCACCGAGCCAGGCGGCACCGTCATACAGCCCATCCAGCAGTTTGCGGATCATCATTATTTTTTAGGAGCAGTTTTTTCATAGGCTGACAGCATGGCTTCACCGTCAGCGCCTGCGCGCTTGGTCCAGTCAGCCTTCATGATGCCGCCCACCTGGCGCAGGTCAGCTGCCAGCTTCGGTGATGGAGCGAGAATTTTCATGCCTTTTTCAGCCAGTGCTTTTTTATAGTATTCGTTCTTTTCGGCGCTGACTTTCCAGCCGCGCACTTCTGCATCGGCTGCCGCTTTGAGCACCGCTGCCTGGGTGGGGGCGTCCAGCGCATCAAACGACTTCTTGTTCACGATGATGGCGTTTTTTGGTAGCCAGGCCTGCACGTCGTACCAGTATTTCAGGCTCTCGTAGGTTTTGCTGTCGTAGCCGGTGGAGCCTGAACTCATGTAGCTGTTGACCACGCCCGTGGCCAGCGCCTGGCTCAGTTCAGCAGCTTGCACCGTGACGGGCTGCGCGCCCACCAGTTCGGCAATTTTGCTGGTGGCGGGGCTGTAGGCGCGCCATTTCAGGCCCTTCATGTCTGCAACCGAGGTGATTTCCTTGTTCACATACACGCCCTGCGGTGGCCAGGCCACGGTGTAGAGCAGCTTCATGCCCTGGGCACCCAGTACCTTTTCCAGCGCTGGTTTTTGGGCGTCGTACAGCCTTTTGGAGTCGGCGTAAGACGATGCCAGAAACGGCAGGCCATCGGCCCCAAAAATCGGGTTCTCGTTTTCAAAGTTGACCAGCAAAATCTCGCCAATCTGGGCCTGGCCGCCTTGCACAGCACGCTTGATTTCATTGGCCTTGAACAGCGATGCATTGGCATGCACGATGATTTTGAGTTTGCCTGCAGTCGCCTTGTCAATGTCGTTTGCGAACTGCGTCAGGTTTTCAGTGTGAAAGTTACTGGCCGGGTAAGCTGCGGGCAAGTCCCATTTGGTTTGGGCAAATGCGGTGGTGCTGACGGTCAGTGCCGCTGCAAGCAGGGCGGGGGTGAGCTTGAATTTCATGGTGACTCCAGGACAATGGTTTGAATAGGCGTGCTGGAATAGTAGACGCAAATCCTGCGCCGGCGTCCTCGGGTATGCCCCAAAAAGACCTCTATCGCCCGCAAACCAGATAACCCGAGTCCACCATGAACCTGCGTTTTGTTGAAGCCTTTTACTGGGTCGCTTCGCTCAGGAGTATTTCGCGGGCGGCTGACAAGCTGTTTCTGACGCAGTCAGCCATGTCCAGCCGTATTTCGACCCTGGAAGATGAACTGGGTGTGCAGCTTCTAGACCGGGCGGGCAAGCAGTTCAAACTGACAGCAGCAGGCACACGGTTTTTGACCTACGCCGAAAAGCTGCTGGCGCTGCAGCGCGATGTCAAGGCTGAAATGGGCTCGGGCACAACCATGGCCGTGTCGATGCGCATCGGTGCGATCGAGTCGGTGCTGCATTCCTGGCTGATTCCGTGGCTGGAACAGCTTCGCACCAGTTATCCCGGCCTGGAACTGGAGCTGACGGTTGAAACCACGCCGATTCTGGTGGATTTGGTGCAGCGCGGCACGCTCGATCTGGTGTTTGCAGTGCTGCCATCAGCCGCCGATGGTGTGCGCAACGAAGCCTTGCCGACCATGGAAATGGTGTTTGTAGGCCACCCCGACCTGCATCAAAAAGATATTTACCGTTTGTCAGAGCTGGCTGAACTGGAGCTTTTGACCTTTCAAAAGGGCTCGCAGCCGCATGTCACGCTGCTTGACCTGTTCAGAAAACAGAAACTGGAACCCAAAAAGGTGCATGCCATTTCATCGATTTCAGCCATGGTTCAACTGGTGCAAAGTGGCTTTGGTGTGGCGCTGCTGCCGCGTGCTGCCGTCACGCGTCTGAGCAGCTTTACCCGCCTGCGGGAACTGGCCTGCGAGGCGCGGCTGCAGGCCCTGCCGATTCATGCCAGTTATCGCACTGACCCGAGCACGCGCAGCGTTGAAACAGTCGTGGAGTCAGCCATAGCCTTTGCCAGAAGCCAGTCTGCCGATTCACCAAAAAAGGGCAAAAAAGTACCCCTTGAAGCACCGAAAAAGAGGGCTAAAGGTAAACCCTGACATCGAAAAAATCGATGCACCAAGTAATAAATTTTGAATTTGCAGCAGTCTGGAGGCGCTTCCACAATCCACCCATCGTCATGCAGATGACATAAAAAAAGGATTTCACGGTGCGTGCCAGACTCCAACACGATCTTCAAGCCCCGGACCACGATCTGCTACAGATCAAGGCTGCACTTTCCAGCCCCGCACAGGCCCGCAGCCGCATACGCCGGGGTGAGCATACCGGCCACACCAGCGGCCTGGCAGAAGGCTATGTGCAGGGCAATGTCGTCATCCTGCCGCAAGCCATGGCGGGCGACTTTTTGCTGTATTGCCAGCGCAACCCCAAACCCTGCCCGCTGCTGGCTGTCAGCGAGCCCGGCCAGGCGCTGTTGCCCACACTGGGCGCTGACATCGACATCCGCACCGATGTGCCGCAGTACCGCGTGTGGCGCGATGGCGTGCTGACCGATGCGCCTGGCGACATTCGTGCGCTGTGGCGCAGCGATCTGGTGACGTTTGTCATTGGCTGCTCGTTCTCGTTTGAAGAAGCCTTGCTGCAGGCCGGGCTGCCACTGCGCCACATCGCGCAAAACCGCAATGTGGCCATGTACCGCAGCAATATCGCGACGACAAGCGCCGGTGTGTTTCACGGACCCATGGTGGTGTCGATGCGGCCCATGAAGCCGGCAGATGCGATTCGGGCGGTGCAGATCACCTCACGCTTTCCCAATGTACACGGTGCGCCTGTGCATCTGGGTGATCCGGCACAGATCGGTATCAGCGACCTGGCCACACCGGACTACGGCGATGCAGTGGACGTGATGGCTGACGAGATTGCAGTGTTCTGGGCCTGTGGTGTCACACCGCAAGCCGCCGTCAGCCAGGCCAGGCCGCCGTTTTGCATCACCCACGCCCCTGGAAAGATGCTGATCACCGATTTGCTCAACCACCAGATGGCGATTTTCTGAGTTTCACTTTTTATCAAGCCCCCCCAATCCCAAACCCCACCCCCCCCAAATAAATGGACGACATCAAGAAAAACTGGATAATCGGACGGTCTGGCTTGACGGCGTTAAACTAGTTTGGCTCGGGTTTTGCCCAGACCAAATGGGACCTGCCC
>JBBRMH010000214.1:0-5600 GCA_038230935.1 Burkholderiales bacterium
CGATGCCTGCAAGAAAAAAGGGCACCAGCGCCACTTTTTCAGCCTTGGCAATTTTGGGAAACAGGCCCGTAAAACTGGCCGCGTACGCGCTGCCGTAATTGGGCGGTACCTGCATGCCCACCAGCAGCACTTTGGCACCGGCTTTTTTGGCCGCTTGTGTCATGGCACTCAGGTTTTGCTCGGTCATGTTGAGAGGCAGGCCGCGCAGGGCGTCGTTGCCGCCCAGCTCCAGTACCATCACGGTGGGTTTGTGGCGGGCCAGCAGTGCTGCGAGGCGTGAGCGTCCGCCCGAGGTGGTGTCGCCACTGATACTGGCATTGATGACTTTTGCTGTGTTTTTTTCAGCGCCCAGTTGTTGCTCCAGCAGGGGTACCCAGCCAGTGCCCCGCTTGAGGCCATATTCAGCGCTTAGCGAGTCACCGACGATCAGGATGGTCGCGGTTTTCGATTTGGCTCCAGTTTGTGCGTTCGCGGACGGGGAGGCCGTCAAAGTGGTCAGCGCGAGCAGGGCCAAAAGCACGGCCCCGAGTGGTTTTAGCCGCGCCAGAAAGGGCGTGAAGACAAGCTTGTTAAAGTTCAAAGTATTCATTTTCAAGTTGTTTGATAAGGCTGACATGTCCAAACCTGTGGTTTCCGTCAATATTTCCGATAGCCGCGCGGGTGCGGGCAACACCTCTTCAATTATTTCCGTTGAGCACGTTTTCAAGTCCGTGACCGACTCTACCGGCACATTGACCATTTTGCGTGACATTGACTTTGCACTCGCCGCACGCGAGACCGCCGCCATTGTCGGTGCGTCCGGTTCCGGCAAAAGCACGTTGTTGTCCATCATTGCCGGGCTTGACACGCCAACCCAAGGCACAGTGCGCCTGGCCGGGCAAGATATTTTCGCCATGAACGAGGATGACCGCGCCGCCTTGCGGGCTCAAAAAGTCGGTTTTGTGTTTCAGAGCTTTCAGTTGATGGGTAATTTGACTGCCCTTGAAAATGTCATGCTGCCGCTGGAGCTGTCTGCCACCAAAGGTGCCCGGGCCATGGCCACCGACATGCTCAAGCGGGTGGGTCTGAGTCAGCGGCTGGCCCAGTACCCCAAAGTGCTCTCGGGCGGTGAGCAGCAGCGGGTAGCGCTGGCCAGGGCGTTTGTGGTGCAGCCCGCCGTGCTGCTGGCCGACGAGCCGACCGGCAGCCTGGACTTTGCCACAGGCGAGACCGTGATGGCGCTGATGTTCGAGCTGAACAAGGAACTGGGCACCACGCTGGTGCTGGTCACGCATGACAAGGCCATTGCGGCCAGATGCCAGCGGCGGATTGTGATTGAAGCCGGGCAGATCGTGCCCGGTTGATGTGATTAGCCCAGATGCCGGGGGAGAAGTTTCCAATGCAAAGTCGCTAAGATGCAAAGCCCGCAAAGTCAGTCCATTGAATTTTTTTCTTTGCGTTCTTTGCGCTTTTGCGTCTTTGCGTTGGAAGCCCAATGGGGTCGTCTTGCTGAACGGCTGCAAATTGATCCTCAAAAAGGCTTCTACGGCATGAAATACATGGGTCAGGCGCTATTCTTTTAGTAGCTATTTGGTAGTGACTGAACATTGATCTGTTGCAATCACCAGCAGGCTTGTTTGCGCCCTCGCTGGTCACAACGGGGCCGCAAGCGCCAGGTTTTGAGCCTGTGGTGCTGTTGCGGTGCAGTGATAATCCTGCCATGTCTTCTACCCCCAAAGTGCTTTTCGGTTTCCACGCTGTCGGCGTGCGCATCAAAACCGCCCCCAAATCGGTGCTGGAGGTGTTTTATGACGTCGCCCGGCGTGATGCCCGCATGCGCCAGTTCACAGACCGTGCGCGGGATGCCGGTATCCGGCTGATCGAATCCGATGGCCTGCGGCTGGCCAAAATGTGCGGCAGCCATGGCCATCAGGGCGTGGTGGCCCGCGTGAACGTGCTGGCGCAGGTCACATCACTGGATGAATTGCTGGAGCAGCTTGAAGAAGCCGGTACCACGCAACCACTGCTGCTGGTACTCGACAGCGTGACCGACCCGCACAACCTGGGTGCCTGCCTGCGCGTGGCTGACGGCGCGGGCGCGCAAGCGGTGATCGCCCCAAAAGACCATGCGGCTGGCATCAACGCCACGGTGTCAAAAGTAGCCAGTGGCGCGGCGGAGACCATGCCCTATTTCATGGTCACCAACCTGGCCCGTACCCTGGGTGAGTTGAAGGAACGCAACATCTGGTGCATCGGCACGAGTGATGATGCAGAAAAAACCATTTATGACGTGGACCTTACCCGGCCCGTGGCGCTGGTGCTTGGTGCAGAAGGCGAGGGCATGCGCCAGCTCACCCGCAAAACCTGTGACGAGCTGGTCAGCATTCCCATGCACGGCGCGGTGGAGAGTCTGAACGTGTCGGTGGCCAGCGGCGTGTGTCTGTACGAGGCATTGCGCCAGCGCCGCCAGCTTGAAAGCCAGAGTTAAATCAACCCGAACCAGCCGAGCAGGGCGCCCGCACCGAGCAACCAGAGCAGGTGGATTTTGGTGCGCCAGACAATCACGGCAGTCGCTGCGGTCAGCAGCCAGACGGGCCAGTTGTTCAGCATATCGCCTGGCTGGGTGCTGTTGGTCTCGGCCAGAATCCAGCCCGTAGCCACCAGCAAGGCCACCACGATGGGGGACAACCCCTGTTTGAAAGCCCGTACCGCCCGCAGCTCCCGGTTTCGGTGGCCCCACTGGGCTGCGACGTAGGTCAGCGTGGTGCTGGGGAGCAAAATGCCCAGCATGGTCATCAACATCCCCAACAACCCGGTCAGCATGCCGCCCGCATTCAGTCCCACATTCCATCCGAGCAGGGCAACAAACAGCACGTTGGGGCCAGGTGCTGCCTGCGCAATCGCGATGGACGCGCTGAATTGGGCGTCGGTGAGCCAGTGCTGCTGGTCCACCAGAAAGCGATGCATGTCGGGTGCCGTGGTGATGGCCCCGCCCACCGACAACAGCGAGAGCGACATATAGTGAAAAAACAGCTCGAACCACTCGTGCGCTCCAAACGCAAGGTGCAGGGGTTCAGTCATGGTTTGAGCCTTTTATAAGCCAGCGTGCAGGCGGCGCCTCCGAGGCCCAGCAACACAACTACCAGGGGTAGCCGTAACCACGCGATGCCCATAAAACAAAGAGCGCCCATCAGTGCGCACAAGCGCATGCCCAGCACGTTTTTTTGCAGTGCGCCCGCCAGTCGCAGCCCGGTGGCCACAATCAGGCCGGCAGCAACAACTCCCATGCCGCGCAAGGCACCTGCAACCTGGGGATTGCCGGAAAATTGCGAATACACCAGGGCCAGTATCAGCACAATGAACAGCGGCACGGTCAGCATGCCCGCCAGCGCGGCCATCGCGCCCTTCAGGCCAAAGTAGCGCCCGCCAATCATCAGGGACAGGTTCACGACATTCGGGCCTGGCATGATCTGCGCCACGGCCCAGTCCTCAATGAATTCTTCACGCGTCATCCAGCGCTTTTTCTCCACTATTTCCCGTTGCACGACGGCCAGTACACCGCCAAAACCCTGTAGCGCCAGCAGGGTGAAGGATACAAACAGGTCGGTTAGCGATTCAGGTTGCGGGCGCTTTTCTGTGGGCAGGGAAGTCATGGCGTGAATTATCTCTATTTCAACCGTTTGCACGCCACACTTAAACTCAATGGATTAACTTTCCTTCCAGGCTCATTTGTCACTGACTGGCCTGAAAAACTCTTTATCAATCAACACACCGGAGCGTAAAAACTGTGTCGTCCCTTTATCTCACACGTCTCAAGCCGGATGACCGCCAGACGCTGATTGCCAGGCTGCATGCGGTGCAACATGGCCACTGCTTTATTTGTGAGCAGGCTATCGACCTGGTAGTGCATAAAAACACGCTGGACGTGGATCATGTTGTACCCCTGAATGATCGCGGCAAGGATGATCCCGTCAATTTCGCGCTCACACATGCCAGCTGCAATCGGTCAAAGCAGGCCTCCAACCTGGAGGTTGCGCGGGTGTTGCATCGTTTCAAGCTTCTCAAAGACCACCTGGCAGCCGAGAATCGCAGCCCCAATCTGGGCGATTTACTGAAAAAAGCCGGTGGCGGCAACCACATGCTCAGCTTTAAATTGTCGAGCGATCAGATGACTTACAGTCTGCCGGCCATTGATGACAACACGCTGCGTTCTGTGCCTGTTTACAAAGACGAGCTGAGCGGGTTCCGGTTCTTTTTTGCCAATTTCCCGATTCAGTACCTGGCACACGATGATCACATCAATCCACGCTCCATTGGCCCGAATATCTCCAAGCTGGTAGAGGAGTTCTACAAGAAGCGGCCACAGCTTCACGTGCCGCTGGCATGGATGAAAAGCGAGGGTGGCAAGTGTGCCATTCATGTTTTTGACGGGCAGCACAAGGCTGCGGCTCAAATCATGCTGGGCGTAAAAATACTGCCCGTCCGCGTCTTTATTGATCCCGACCCAAATATCCTGATCACGGCCAACACCAACGCAGGAACGACGCTCAAGCAGGTGGCCTTCGATAAATCTGTTCAGCGGCACCTCGGCAGCTCGCTTTATCAGGATCGCATTGAGCGGTTCCTGAAAGAGACCGGACGGGCTGCAGATGACCTGAGCTTTTCAGAGCGCGACCTGGTGACTCACTTCAAGGGGCAATCGAAAGAAGTCAAGCGCTATATTCTCGATGCAGTTCGCAACGGCGTGACGTCGGACCCCAGCAACAAACTGCGCGACTACATCGACTTTGGAGGACGTGGGAAGGAGTCTCCGCTCTCCTACAGCACGATAGAAAAGACTTTTTATTCATTTTTTGTTTTTCAGGAAGTGCTTGAGACTCCAATCAACTACCGCGCCGAAGAAGGCGAGAACCCGCGCATCGTTGAATGCAACCAGATATTGCGCTTGATGAACCTGATCGCTGAAGTACTGTATGTCGATAAATTCGACCCCGACGTTGGCACCGACAAGATTGAAAGCAAACTGCAAAAAGGCGAGGTTCCCAAGCTGGACCACCTGCGCGCATTCCGGATGAGCAAGGAAGAAATCATCTACAACTGGCTGCAACTGGTGGGCCAGGTCGCACGGACGTATTTCATCACGCTGGGCAAACCAGACCCCAAGGAGCGTTTGTTTCAGGTGCCTTTTCCTGATCAGGTGTGGGACAACATCCGCAAATTTCTGCTTAGCCTGACGGCCATGCCGCTCTGGGTGAATCTCGATATGTCAGAGACGATTTTTGGCGGCAAGCAAAACAATGGTTTCTGGAAGACTGTTTTTGAAACAGGACGAACACCCCAGGGCATGGAGGTATTGGCCAGGCCGATCAATTTGATTGAAATGATCAAGTGAGGCTGGCTACAGGCGCCCAGACGCCGCCAGCTGGGTACAGCATTGCCAAAACAGTCGCAAAGGCTCCGGTTTGAGGGTTATTGAAATGTCGAGGAAGCGCCTTAGATAATCTTTAACCTGCAACCCATGCGTTTCCCGAAAGCCTGCCCATGACCACTGAATTAAGAATTGACTTTGTTTCCGACGTTTCATGCCCCTGGTGCGTGATTGGCCTGAAAGCGCTGGATCA
>JBBRMH010000215.1:0-5521 GCA_038230935.1 Burkholderiales bacterium
TCGCGGTTATCAAGCAACGCATTGCGGGTGGCCAGTCTGACTTTGCAGCGCAGGCCCGTGCCATCAGCGAAGACGCCTCGGCCAAGGAGGGCGGCGACCTGGGCTGGGTCAGCCCGGGCACCTTTGATCCCGAGTTTGAACAGGTGATGAACAGCCTGGCACCGGGCCAGATCTCTGAGCCTTTGACCTCACGCTTCGGCGTGCATCTGATTCAGGTGGTAGAGCGCCGCGACATCGAGCTGTCCAAGCGCGAACAACGTGAGACAGCACGCAATGCCCTTCGCGAAATCAAGCAGGAAGAGGCCTACGCGCTGTGGGCA
Organism: Burkholderiales bacterium; assembly: GCA_038230935.1. Classification (GTDB taxonomy): domain Bacteria; phylum Pseudomonadota; class Gammaproteobacteria; order Burkholderiales; family Burkholderiaceae_C; genus Polaromonas. The sequence continues at coordinate 321 of JBBRMH010000215.1, forward strand.
CAGGAAGTGCGGGGCCGGGCCTATGTCGAGTACCGCGAGCCACCCCAATAGGATGAAACACATTCCCCGCAAACGGTTTGGCCAGCATTTCCTGACCGACAAAAGCATCATTGCCGACATCGTTGAGGCGATTGCGCCGCAAGCCGGTCAGGCCATGGTGGAAATTGGACCTGGCCTGGCGGCGCTGACGCAACCGCTGGTAGAGCGTCTGGGCCATTTGACAGTGATTGAACTGGACCGCGATCTGGCCGCGCAATTGCGCACGCATCCGCAGTTGACTGTGGTGGAGTCTGACGTGCTCAGGGTTGATTTCCGGCAGTTGGCTGGCAGCGCCGGGTGCAAGCTGCGTGTGGTCGGCAACCTGCCTTACAACATTTCAACCCCGATTCTGTTTCAGCTGCTCGACGTTGCAGACGTGGTGCAGGACCAGCACTTCATGCTTCAAAAAGAAGTCATTGACCGTATGGTCGCCAAGCCCTCGACGTCGGATTACGGCCGCCTGAGCGTGATGCTGCAATGGCGTTATGCGATGGAGAATGTACTGTTTGTGCCCCCGGCAAGCTTTGATCCGCCACCCCGGGTGGACAGCGCCATTGTCCGCATGCTGCCAAGGGCAGCACCCGAGGTCGTTGATGTAAAGCTTTTCAGCGAACTTGTCAGGGTAGCCTTCAGCCAGCGCCGAAAACTGTTGCGCCACTCGCTGGGCAAGTGGCTGGAGCAACGCCAGTTTGGCGGCGTCTTCAACCTGCAACGCCGGGCAGAGGAAGTCCCGGTGAACGAATACATCGCCTTGGCGCAACAAGCGTAAAAAAGCCTGACGCACATGTTGTGTGCGTCAGGCTTTCAGCTTTTGGGTTGAACCGTGCACCGGCTGCTTGATCAGGCAGCAGCCAGCCAGTAACCAGCGTTGAAAGGACTGCTCATGCGCAGTGCCAGCGGTGAAATATCGATCAGTTTGTCAGTCGGCATGGCTTCTGCGCCGTCTGCAATCACCTGGAGGGCCTCGTTAGCCCGATCCCCTTGGCCAATGTCTGGGGAGCGGGCTACAGAAAAGAATAGAAGCACCGGAACGGAATTTTTCGATCCGCCCAGTAGTCCGCTGCATCCCTGAAGATGTCCAGCAATTGCTCGCGTGCTTCCTTGTCAAATTTGGCATGCGCCGGGATTTGCTCCAGCACCACAATAAAGCCGGGCTGTGGACCTGATTTGTGAACCAGGTCTGTCATGCAGTCGTACAGTGCGTCAAAATTTTTGCCGAAATGTGCTGGAAACGTGTACTGCGCAGCAATCATGTCCAGAATGTCCTGTTTGTTCTGGGCATTGCCCAGATTGGCATACAGAAAATGCTGGTTCAAGTGCGTTGCGGCATCCTGTAACTCCTGCACGCGAAAAGCGCGTATGGATTGAACGATATTGGGACGCACCCCTTTGAGGGGGATGTCGTTGCCTTTGACAGGCGTTTCGTTGTCCAGACGAAGTGGTGTGTCCATCTCCGTGTTTCTTTCTATAAAGTCAAAAATCAAAATTTAAAATAACCATCACCGTTCAATTTACTGAACAATTTTGCGAAAACTCGCATAGTGATCGTCGGTGTAATAGCAAGCTTCAGGTGCGACGGGTTTTAAACCACCACAAACAATACGTCTGGCACCCCGGCTGCGCTCGCTGGGCGTCTTGACGGTGTATTCACGGTAATAACCGCGGTTTTGGCGGGGAAGAATTCTCTCCCGATTGCCAAAAACGGTACCGTCCTTGTCATACCGAAAAGGCCCACCCTGGTAGATCAGAGCCATCATGGCCTGCCCCTGTGGAGGCAGCTGCGACACTGCCATGGTGTTCATCTGCGGCGTGACAGCAGCTTCACCCAAAGGGCCTTTGGCTTGCACCAAGCCGGGATTTGCCCCCGCCGACAAGACCAGCAATGCCACCACGCCAGTTTGACGCCATCGCGCCAACCCAGAGCGCCACAGATTGCGCAACATGAAATACCTTTCTCGGACTTTAAAAGTGCTGCTTTGGGTAAACCCAAGGCGCTTGACCCGAAATTTCGGGTTAACCCTTAAATTTCAAGAAGCGTAGTTTGCCGTATGCGCGCAGAAAACACAAGGGGTTGTGCTGAATATTCAGGCACTAACCCATGTTGCAAAGAGGGTGGTGAGTCAGTGCTGACTGTCTGATTTTTATCTAACGGGCGGCATTTGCATCAGCAACGGTCAGCGCCGTCATATTGACAATTCGCCGTACTGTAGCGGTCGCAGTCAGAATGTGCATCGGCTTGTTCGCACCCAGCAGCACAGGGCCAATGGCGATGTTGCCGCCAGCCGCCGTTTTGAGCAGGTTGTAGGAAATATTGGCTGCATCAATGTTGGGCAGTACCAGCAAGTTGGCCTCGCCCGTCAAGGTGCTGTTGGGCATGATGAATGTGCGGGCATCGGCATCCAGAGCGATATCTCCGTGCATTTCTCCATCAACTTCCAGCCAGGGTGCCTTGTCGCGCAGCAATTCAAGTGTGCGGCGCATCTTGATGGCGCTGGGGTGGTTGGACGAGCCAAAATTGGAGTGCGACAGCAGCGCCGCCTTGGGCTTGATGCCAAAGCGCATCATTTCAGCGGCAGCCATGGCGGTAATTTCAGCCAGTTGCTCGGCCGTCGGGTCGTAATTGACGTGCGTATCGAGCAAAAACACCTGACGGCCCGGCAGCAGCAGGCCGTTCATGCAGGCATAGGTATGAACGCCCTCGCGCTTGCCAATCACCTGGTCAAGGTAGTCCAGGTGATGCGCCGTGGTGCCCCAGGTACCGCAGATCAGGCCATCCACATCGCCTTTTTGCAGCAGCATGCCGGCAATCAGCGTCAAGCGGCGACGCATCTCAATTTTGGCCATCTGCACCGTCACGCCGCGGCGCTCCATCATGCGGTGGTAGGTTTGCCAGAAATCACGGTAGCGGTGGTCTTGCTCGACATTGACAACGTCATAGTCCAGCTCTTCCTTCAGACGCAGGCCAAACTGCTCGATACGCTGCGCAATGATGGCCGGGCGACCAATCAGCGTGGGGCGGGCCAGGCCTTCATCCACCACGATCTGGCAGGCACGCAGAACGCGCTCTTCTTCACCTTCAGCGTAGGCCACACGTTTGCGGCTGGCGCCTTTGGCGGCTGCAAAAATAGGCTTCATCATGGTGCCAGAGGCATAGACAAAGCTTTGCAGTTTGTCGCGGTAGGCGTCCATGTCCTGGATCGGGCGCAGGGCCACGCCGCTGTCTGCCGCTGCTTGCGCCACAGCGGGTGCGATTTTCATCATCAGGCGGGGGTCGAACGGTTTTGGAATCAGGTATTCAGGACCAAAGCTCAGTTTTTCACCCACATAGGCAGCAGCGACGACTTCACTTTGTTCAGCCTGGGCCAGCTCGGCAATGGCGTGTACGGCAGCAATCTCCATCTCGATGGTGATGGTGGACGCGCCCGCATCAAGTGCGCCGCGAAAGATATACGGAAAACACAGGACGTTGTTGACCTGATTCGGGTAATCGGTGCGGCCCGTTGCAATGATGGCGTCATCCCGCACGGCTTTGACGTCGTCGGGGTTGATCTCGGGGTTGGGGTTGGCCAGAGCAAAAATAATCGGTTTGGCGGCCATCTTTTTGACCATCTCCTGCTTGAGCACGCCGCCTGCAGACAAGCCTAAAAAAATGTCAGCCCCTTCAATGATCTCGCTTAAGGAGCGGGCCGTGGTGTTTTGTGCAAACTGGATTTTGTCTTCGTCCATCAGCTCGGTGCGGCCTTCATAAACCACACCGGCCAGGTCCGTCACATAAACATTTTCACGCCGGATGCCCAGTTTCAGCAGCAGGCCCAGACAGGCCAGCGCTGCAGCGCCTGCACCGGACGTCACCAGCTTGACTTGCCCCGGGTGCTTGCCCACCACCTTGAGCGCATTCAAAATCGCTGCCCCTACCGTGATCGCGGTGCCATGCTGGTCGTCATGAAACACCGGGATTTTCATGCGCTTGCGCAGTTCGCGCTCCACATAAAAGCAGTCAGGTGCCTTGATGTCTTCGAGGTTGATGGCACCAAACGTCGGCTCTAGCGAGGCAATGATCTCGACCAGTCTGGCCGGGTCTTTTTCGTCGATCTCAAGGTCAAAAACATCCACACCCGCAAATTTTTTGAACAGTACCGCCTTGCCTTCCATCACCGGCTTGGACGCCAGCGGGCCAATATCGCCCAGCCCCAGAACCGCTGTGCCATTGGTTACCACGGCCACCAGGTTGCCACGCGCGGTGTACTTGAAGGCAGCATTCGGGTCTTTGACGATTTCTTCGCAGGGTGCTGCCACGCCTGGGGAATAAGCCAGTGCCAGGTCGCGCTGGTTGGTCAGCTGTTTGGTCGCCGCGATAGCGAGTTTTCCGGGGGTTGGGAACTCGTGGTATTCAAGCGCAGCCCGGCGTAATTCAGCGCGTTTTTCTTGGGCTTGGTCGGGCGTTGTGGAAGAGGGTGTCAGCATTAAAAAGGTCTCCAGAGGTGCGGTCGAATGACCGTCAATTTGTTGTAAGGATTGTAGGTCGTTTAGAGGGGTATTCCCATTTGGTGAAGCTGTGCAAAAAGGACATTCTGCTTTTGACTTTCAAAGGGGCAAAGGCTGCGCTGGTCATGGCAACGGATATCAGCGCCCGGCTTGGTTGACGCAGACGTCTGGTCCTTATTGACCGGCAAGCCCAAGTATGTTTTACGCAGCCCGGCTGTTTGAAATGAAGGTTGACGGCCGCCCGGCCAGCGGCACAATACAGACGTTGGCGATCACCAAACACATCTGAAAGTAAACCCATCATGGCTTTCATGGACTTCATCAAGAAACAGTTCATAGACATCATCCAGTGGACTGAAGATGACGACGGCACGCTGGCCTGGCGCTTTCCGGTGGCTGATATGGAGATTCAGTATGGCGCGTCACTGACGGTGCGGGAGTCGCAAATCGCCGTTTTCGTCAATGAAGGCAAAGTCGCTGACGTATTTGGCCCCGGCATGTACAAACTGACCACCCAGACCATTCCGGTGCTGACATAAGTCGCCAAACCTAAATTAGATACACTAAAAGAAGAATCTCCACTTTTCAGGTTGAAGAAATTGCCAGTTCCCTTAAAAATAGTAGCCCTCACAGCCGAAGAAAAAGACAAGCTTCAAAGACTCGAGAAGTTTGACTCA
>JBBRMH010000216.1:0-5478 GCA_038230935.1 Burkholderiales bacterium
CCGATAAACGGCGGGTTGCCCACAATGAAATCCGCTTGCGGCCACAGCGCCTGCCGGGGCCGCAGGTACGTCCACTGCGGCACCAGCGCGGCTTCATCGGGCACCCGTGCGCCCGTGACAGGGTGCGTCTTGAAAGTCTGGCCGTCCCAGCGGCTGAGCAATTGCCCGTGGGCGTCATAAGCCAGGTCGGTGTCGTCCCAGGCCAGCACCGCGTCCCGGTGCTCAATGTTGCCGTAGTCATGCACCACCGGCTCGGCCACGGCCTTGTTGCCACGGGTGCGAATGTGCCACTGCAGGTAGCCAATCCACAGCACCAGCTCGGCTAAGGCAGCGGCGCGCTCGTTGATCTCGATGCCCAGCAGCTGCTGCGGCGTGACGGTCTCACTCTCAAAGCCCAACGCGTCTTGCGTTTCGCCCAGGTCCGCCAGCTGGTTCAGCACCTCGCCTTCCAGGCGTTTCAAATGCTCCAGCGTGACGTATAAAAAGTTGCCGCTGCCACAGGCTGGGTCAAGCACGCGGGTGATGCACAGCTGGTGGTGAAAGCGGCGCACCTCGGCACGCGCTTCGCCCATTTTGTCGTCATGCGCTTTGCCTGGCAGGCTGGCGGCATCGATGGCCAGCACCAGCGCTGCGGCCTGCGCATTGGCCCAGTCGGCGCGCAGGGGCTCGACCACCGTGGGCAGCACCAAGCGCTCGACGTAAGCGCGCGGCGTGTAGTGCGCGCCCAGCGCATGGCGCTCGGTGGGGCTTAAAGCGCGTTCGAGCAGCGTGCCAAAAATGGCGGGCTCTACCTCGCGCCAGTTGGCCTGGGCGGCGCGGATCAGTTGTGCTGTCTGCTCATGATTCAATAGCAAAGAATAGCCGTCCTGCATGGGCTGCTTGAACAATTTGCCGTTGAACCGCAGGATGTGCGTGGCCAGCGCGACTGAAAAGCCGCCGTGGTCCATGTCGGTCCACAATGCCTGCAACATGCCTTGCAGCACACGCGGGTCGGCCTGGTGGGTTTGCAGCAGTTTTAAAAAACTGCCCTTGGGCAACAGCGCCACGTCTTCGGCAAACATGCTGAACAGGCTGCGGGTTAAAAAAGCGGCCACATGGTCTGCGCGGTGGCCGGATTGTTCCAGCGAGCGGGCCAGGTCAGCCAGCTGGGCGGCGACTTCCCGTGTGATGCGGGCGCTCAGGCGGGCCGGGTCCAGCGCCAGCGGGTCGGCCCAGACCAGGCGCAGGCGTTCGCGAATCTCGGGCCTTGCCAGGTCTTTGAGCGCAATGCGGTGGCTGCGCGGGTCGGGGAATGGGGTGTAGCTGGCACCACTGCGGGTGAACTCGGCATACACCTCGATCACATGGCCCACATCAGCCACCAGCACAAACGGCGGGCGGCCGGTGGCAAGTTCTTCAGGCGGCAGGGCACGGGCGTAGTTTTCAGCCTGGGTGCGGGCCATGAGCATGGCGGTGTTGAAGGTGCTGCTGCCCGCCTTGACGTTGCGAAACTTCTTGCTCTCCCACACAAAGCAGCCGCGCCGGTAGCAGTCAATACGGCCCGCGCTGGTGCTGCCGTCACCGTGGGCGAAGGTGATGGGCCGCTCGAACATGTAGTCGTGCGCCTCGGTGGGCAGCGGTGTGGGCACGCCCAGCAGGGTACACAGCTCCAGCACGAAGGTCTGGGAAGACGACAGCTCGGTGGCGGCTGTTAAAGCCACGCCCTGCCAGCGGGCGATAAAATCCTGCACCTGCGCGTCTGCTTGAGTGGGTGCCTGTGTAGCCGTCTGGCCTGGGGTGGGTTGCATGCTCTGGATGATAGCGTTGGGGTCTGCTGACAGCTGGGCAGATGCTGCGAACAGGGCGCAGCTTGTGTACCATTGAACGCACTCCTTTTTTACCAAGTTCTACAAAGTTCTACCAAGCACGTCATGACCCCCACACAACGCATTCCCGGCCACCGCTCACTCCATTCCCCTGGCCCGACCCGTGTGCCTGACGAGGTACTGCACGCCATGAGCCGCCAGCCGATGGACCTGGCCGACCCACGGGTTGACCAGGGTATTGCTGCCTGTGAGGCGGGCCTCAAACGCCTGCTGCAAACCAGCAGCGCCAAAGTGTTCATGTACGCAGCCAACGGCCACGGCGCGTGGGAAGCGGTGATTGCCAACCTGATCGCGCCGGGCCAGACCGTGCTGGTGCCGGGAACAGGGCATTTTTCAGAGTCATGGGCGGTGCAAACGGAAGCGCTGGGCGGCGTGGTGGTGCGCACGGCGTGTGTAGAGGGCTATGCGCTGGATGTGGATGCCGTCGAGCGCGCGCTGCGTGCTGATACGGAGCAGAAAATAGTGGCGGTGTTTGCGGTTCATACCGATACCGCCAGCAGCCTGACCAGTGATCTGGTGGCCCTTCGCGCTGCCATGGACGCTGCGGGTCACCCGGCGCTGCTGGTGATTGATGTGGTGGCGTCACTCGGGGCCGCACCATTTTCAATGGATGCCAGCGGGGCCAATGTGGTGCTGGGCGCATCGCAAAAGGGCTTGATGGTGCATCCGGGCCTGTGTTTTGTAGCAGTTGATGCAGTGGCCATGGCAGCGGCAGCGCGCAACACCACGCCGCGCTTTTACTGGGACTGGCGGCTGCGCGACAGCCCGCTGTCTTACCGCAAGTTTTGCGGCACGCCACCGCAAGGGCTGGTGATGGGGCTGGAAGCGTCACTGGCCCTGATTTTTTCTGAAGGGGTCGAGCAGGTGCTTGCACGCCACCGGCTGAACGCCAGCGCGGTACACGCTGCCGTGGCGCGCTGGAGCGAAGGCGGTGCACTGCAGTTTTTTGGCCGCGAGCCAGCCAGCCGGTCGGTGTCGGTCACCACCATAGCAGTGGCACCGGGCATCAACCCCGAAGCGATGCGCACGGTGGCACGGGAGCAGTTTCAGGTGGCGATTGCCGGGGGCCTGGGGCCGCTGACGGGCCGCGCCTTTCGCATTGGCCATCTGGGGGACATGAACGCGGCGATGATTCTGGGTTGCCTGGGGGGCGTGGAAGCGGCCATGACGGTGTGCGGCATACCGTTTGGCCGGGGCGGTGTGGAGCAGGCGGTGGCTTGCCTGGCGCGGGGGTGAGAAGATGGGTCATTCAACGCAGAGGACGCAGAGTTGCGCAGAGAAGATCAATCAAATTATTTTTCTTGCCTCTGCGGCCCTCTGCGTACTCTGCGCCTCTGCGCCTCTGCGTTGAGGGTTTCCTCTTCGCCTGAGCTTGATAGTTTCATTTAAAGAACAAAATAGGCTGCTCAGGCAGGTAGTACAAGGGCTGTACGCTATCTATTCAGGAGCGCTTGGCAAAAATTCTGCAGAGTCACGGTGGTGCTGTCCTACGGCCACAGTCGGCGGTTACATGCAGGCACCTGGCGGCGCAGCGGCAATGATTGCATCATCTTTTTTTGCTGATGCTGCCATGACTTCAACCGCACTGTCTCCGTCCATATCTCGTACTGATATTTCCCGTCCCTCCATGGCGCTGCTGGGTACCGAGCCCTGGCGTGCGGCGGCTGAGTTTATTGCTTTCAAGCTGCAGCGCAAGCCGCGCGTGAAGACGGGCGATGGCCATCCGGTGGTGATTTTCCCCGGCATGGCGACCGATGGCCATGCGGTGGCACCCCTGCGGGCGTATTGCCAGTCGCTGGGCTACACGGCGTTTGACTGGGGCCAAGGCTTTAACACCGGCCCGCAGGGTGACCCGGACGTGTGGCTGGCCGGGCTGGCTGCCCATGTCTCGCGCATGCTGGCTGGGCACACGCAGCCGGCCACGCTGATTGGCTGGAGCCTGGGCGGCATTTACGCGCGTGAGCTGGGCAAGCTGCTGGCGCCTGATGTCAAACAGGTCATCACGATTGGCACGCCTTTCAATGCCGTGCAAGACCATACCAACGTCGGCTGGCTGTTCAAATTGCTCAGTGGTTCGTCACCCAAACTGGACGCAGGCCTGAGTGAGCGCCTGCGTACGCCACCACCAGTGCCAACCACGGCGATTTACAGCAAATCGGACGGCGTGGTGGCCTGGCAAACCTGCCGCCATGCGTCCGGGCGTGGCAGTGTTGAAGACATAGAGGTGCCCGGCAGCCACATCGGCATGGGCTGGAACCCGGCGGTCATGAAGGTGGTGGCTGACCGGCTGGGGCAGCGGGTGGGTCAGTGGCAGCCTTATTCGGCCTGACCACCCTTGTTTTTCAGCCTGGACGCTTGAGCACCAGCGTCAAAATGTCATAGCTGGCCACCAGCTCTTCATGCTGGTTGGTGACTTCCACATCCCAGGCCACCACGCCCTGGCCTGCGCCGTTGGCGTCTTTTTTGTTTTTGTCGATTTTGCGCTTGCAGGTCAGCCGTGCGCGAATCGTGTCGCCTATGCCCACGGGTTTGATAAAGCGCAGCGTGTCGAGTCCATAGTTGGCCAGCACCGGGCCGGGCGCGGGCGAGACAAACAGGCCAGCAGCAGCAGACAGCACAAAGTAGCCGTGCGCGATACGTTTGCCAAAGGCGGACTCTTTGGCTGCAATCTCGTCAAAGTGCATGTAGAAATAGTCGCCTGAAATACCGCCAAACGCCACGATGTCGGCTTCTGTGACAGTGCGGCGGTGCGTGAGCAATGAGTCGCCAATGTCGAGTTCTTCAAAGTATTTACGAAACGGGTGCAGCGCGCTTTCCCTGAGCGTGGCCCCGCGCATGTATTCGCCGGTAATCGCTGCGATCATGCGGGGCGAGCCTTGCAAGGCGGTGCGCTGCAAATAGTGTTTGACGGCGCGGATACCGCCCAGCTCTTCACCACCACCGGCCCGGCCCGGGCCGCCGTGCTTGAGTTGCGGCAGCGGTGAGCCGTGGCCGGTGGACTCGACGGCGGCTTCACGGTCCAGTACCAGCAGGCGGCCGTGCAATGTGGCGACTTTTGGAATCACGCGGGCGGCGATTTTTACATCACGCGTGACCAGTGTGCCCACCAGGCTGCCGCGACCGCGTGCGGCCAGCGCGATGGCTTCGTCCATATCGTCATAGGCCATGAGTGTGCTGACCGGGCCAAACGCTTCAATGTCGTGTACGGCGTCGTGCTGCAGTGGCTGGCGGCACAGCAGCAGCGTGGGTGCAAAAAACGCGCCGTCAGCCACACCGTCGCCCACAGGCGCAAAGCCGTCGCTGGCACCATAAACCTGCTCGGTGCTTTGCAGCAGCAGGGCCACACGTTCAGACACATCGGCCAGTTGCGCATGTGAGGCCAGCGCGCCCATGCGCACATCGTCACGCGACGGGTCACCGACGACTACTTTTGACAGTCGCGCACGCAGCCTGCTGGCCACCGCGTCAAGGCGCTGGCGCGGCACGATGGCGCGGCGAATGGCGGTGCATTTCTGGCCGGCTTTGGTCGTCATTTCGCGTGCGACTTCCTTGATGAACAACTCGAACTCTTCATCGTCTGGTGACACGTCTGGGGCCAGAATGGCGCAGTTGA
>JBBRMH010000217.1:0-5455 GCA_038230935.1 Burkholderiales bacterium
AGATTGGCTTTGCCATGTTTGCAGGGTGGCTGGTGTTCAGCCACGTGCCTGACCGGTGGTCACTGGCTGGCATGGTCATGATTGCGGTCTGCGGCGCAGCCGGTGCCTGGCTTGCCGTGCGTGAAAGCCGGGTTCCCATTGAGCCTGCAGAATCCTGAAAAGTCGCAAATGGCGCAGTTTTTTGAAGTTCACCCCGACAACCCCCAGCCCCGTCTGCTCAAACAGGCGGTGAGCCTGATTGAAAAAGGCGGCATTGCGGCGGTGCCCACAGACTCCAGTTATGCACTCGTCTGCCGCCTCGACGACAAGGCCGCCGCCGATGCCTTGCGGCGTATTCGCGGAGTCGATGACAAACACCACCTGACGCTGCTGTGCCGCGACCTGAGCGAGCTGGCCAGCTATGCGCGGGTAGATAACGCGCAATACCGCCTGCTCAAGGCCGCTACGCCTGGGCCGTACACCTTTATCCTGGACGCCAGCAAGGAAGTGCCCCGCCGCCTGAGCCACCCTTCCCGCAAAACCATCGGCCTGCGTGTGCCGGAGCATAAAACCCTGCAGTGCCTGCTGGAGTTGCTGGGCGCACCGCTGCTAGCCACCACGCTGATTCCGCGCGGTGAAACCGAACCGCTGAACGATGCGAGCGAGATTCGTGACCGCATGGAGCATGAACTGGCCGCTGTTGTTGACGCGGGTGCCTGCCCCAAACAGGCCACCACGGTGATCGACCTGACAGCCATGGGTGATGGCGGTGAGCCAGTGGTGATACGTCAGGGCCGTGGTGACCTGGCGATATTGGGTTTATAGAGCAGATGGCCAGCACTGAGCCGCTGGCTGGCTGAGATAATCACCCGATGGACTTTGCCAACATTATTCAAACCGTCGCCATTTATGCCTTGCCCGTGCTGTTTGCCATCACGATTCACGAGGCCGCCCACGGCTATGTGGCCAGATATTTTGGTGACAACACCGCGTGGTCACTGGGCCGCGTGACTTTAAACCCGCTCAAACACATTGACCCGGTGGGCACCATCGTGATGCCGCTGGTGCTGTACATCGCCACCTCGGGCGCCTTTTTGTTTGGTTACGCCAAACCGGTGCCAGTAGAGTTCGGGCGGCTGCGCAACCCCAAGCGCGACATGGTCTGGGTCGCGCTGGCGGGCCCGGCCTCCAACCTGATACAGGCCCTGCTGTGGGGCATTGCGTTTTATCTGCTGCAGGGCGCGGGCGTGAGTGAGCCCTTTTTCATCAAAATGTGCCAGGCCGGGTTGCTGGTCAATGTGGTGATGTTTGTGTTCAATCTGTTTCCGCTGCCACCCCTGGACGGTGGCCGTGTTCTGGTGGGTCTGCTGCCCTATAAACAGGCCATGCTCGTGTCACGCATTGAGCCGTGGGGCTTTTTTGTGGTGATGGCGCTGGTGATTACGGGTGTGATCAGCAAACTCTGGATGCAGCCCCTGATGTCTGTGACCTATACCTTTATCCAAACCTTGTTGACCCCGCTGGCGATGCTGGTGAGGTGACTGATATGACGACTACACCGCAACGCTTTTTAACCGGCATCACCACCACTGGCACGCCGCACCTGGGCAATTACGTCGGCTCCATCCGCCCATCTGTTGCAGCCAGCAAAGGCGTGGGCGCAGAAAGCTTTTACTTTCTGGCCGACTACCACGCGCTGATCAAATGCGGCGAGCCGGATCGCATCCAGCGCTCTACCCTGGAGATCGCCGCCAGCTGGCTGGCCGCCGGGCTGGAGCCGGAACGTGTCACGTTTTACCGTCAGTCAGACATCCCTGAAATTCCGGAATTGACGTGGCTGCTGACTTGCGTGACAGGCAAAGGCGTGCTCAACCGCGCCCACGCCTACAAGGCCTCGGTCGATAAAAACGAAGCCTCCGGCAATGACCCCGATGCTGACGTGACCGCAGGGCTGTTCATGTACCCTGTGCTGATGGGTGCCGATATTTTGATGTTCAAGGCCCACAAGGTTCCCGTGGGCCGGGACCAGATTCAACACATTGAAATGGCGCGCGACATGGCGCAACGCTTTAACCACCTGTATGGCAACCACCTGGTGCTGCCCGAGGCCCTGATTGAAGCGTCGGTAGCCCTGCTGCCAGGTCTGGACGGGCGCAAGATGAGTAAAAGCTACGACAACACCATACCGCTTTTTTCATCACGTACCGAACTCCAGAAACTCATTGCAGGCATCGTGACCGATTCGCGTGCGCCGGGGCAAGTTAAAGAAGTTGAAGGCTCGGCACTGTTCCAGATGTACCAGGCTTTCGCCACAGAATCAGAGACTGCTGCACTGTGCCAGGCCTATGCTGAAGGCATCAGTTGGGGCGATGCGAAAGCCCTGCTGTTCGAGCGCATCGAGCAGGACATTGCGCCGATGCGGGCACATTACAAAGAACTTGTCAGCGACCCTGTAAAGATAGAAGCTATTTTGCAGGCAGGTGCTGAAAAAGCCAGAGCCCTGGCTACACCGCTGATGCGTGAGTTGCGTTTTGCTGTCGGGCTTCGCAAACTGGCGGCACCTGCAACAGCGCCGACCCAACAAAAAATCACAAAGGCGGCACTGCCCAGCTTCAAGCAATACCGCGAAGCCGATGGCCGGTTTTATTTCAAGCTGCTCGGCAGTGACGGCAAACTGCTGCTGCAAAGCGCGGGTTTTGCAGTTCCGAAAGAGGCCGCACTTGCCATCACGTCCTTGCAGCAAAGCGGTGCGCAAGCCTTGCCAGCATTGGCAAGTCAATTGCAGGCTGTTGAGGGCGTCACGCCTGAAGACATTGCCACTGCACTGCAGCAGTGGACAGACGCTGCAGCTTGATAGCGCCCCATCACAAAGCCAGACAAGCTCAAAACACCGCGTGGTCACCAAGCTCGGCGACAGCGCTGCCTGCTACCAGACCGTCGTAATAATCAAACAGCGTCTGCGTGCCGGTGGAAGGCGTCGCATCTGCATCATAACGGCCCGTAACCGGGTCCATGACCAGCATCGATTCGGTTGCATAGTACCGGCCAATCCGCGCCAGTTGGGCCTTGTCTTTCAGCGGCGGCACGACACGGCCCGCAACATCCAGCACCCGAATAATCACATCCAGCAAGCCCACCGGCACCTGTTTGAAGCGTGGTGTCTGGCCCAGCAGTGCAAACAGGTGCTCACCTTGCTGGCGCGGGGTAATTGCAGGGCCGGGGCCGCCAATCGGCAAGGTGCGGTTGTGGCGGCTGGTGTCGTTCAGGCAGCCCGCCAGGTAGTCGCCCAAGTCGTCGTCACTGATCGGCTTGCAGGCTGTCAATTCGCCATCGGCAAACACTAAAAAAGGTTTGCCCTTTTTCACCCGTTCAACCTGCCCCGAGAGAGACTTGAAGAAAGCCGTTGCGCGAACAATCGAATAGGTCAGCCCGGACTCTGTCAGCACCTTTTCAAACGCCAGCTTGGCATGCTGAAAGGCGAGCAACGGTTTTTGTACACAAATAGCCGACAGCAGCACGACCTGCGTCACACCAGCTGCCCTGGCCGCTTCAAGCGCATTGACATGCGCAAGGTGGTCAATCGCCCAGGCATCGCGGGGTGTGCCGGTACGCGATGCCATGCACGACACCAGCGCATCGAACGGTTCACCACAAAAGCCATCGCGCGCCAGTGAAGCCGGGTCGGTCACGTCGCCAGTACGCACCACAGCACCGGGCCAGAGCGCTGCCCCAGCCTGAACTGACGACTGACGCAAAAAGCAAACCACCTCATGGCCACACCGGAGCAGTGCGCGGACTGTAGCGCGACCTATCGTGCCACTGGCACCAATGACGAATACTTTCATAAGCGTGTATTTTGCGATTGAAGTACTGCTACAAAGCACCCAATGCCATCCGGTAAATCGCTGAAAAAAAGCCCTGTAAGCACTGGGCTTAGCAGTGCTGCTGAAATACTCCCTGCAAGGGCGCAACGCCCCTCTCTGAGAATTTGATTTTTCTGAATTTCTTTTTGCATTCTGATATCAGGAGATTCGGGCGGTATTTCAGCAGCCTGTTAGGGGCTGGTATGCGGCTCGTGGACAAAGTCGCGCTCGTTTTTTGAATCAGTGAAAACGCAATCGTGTATGTGTGGTGATTGGCCTTGACAGCCTTGCTGAAATCTTGCCTATCCGTTCTGTCATACCTACTCAAATCTATCTAAACAGATTCAAAGCTGACTTTCTGTTTCACAGAGGACGGTTTCACTCTGCTCTTGCGAGCTGAGTCAGCGCCTTCCTCTCCACAGACTGACACCGTGGAACTCACGGCCAAATTCATCAAATTGATAGCAGCATTCACGTCACGGTCGTGATTGGCGTCACATGCCGCACATGTCCACCCTCTCACGGCAAGAGGCAGGACTTCCAACTTATACCCACAGGCGCTGCAAGTCTTGCTGCTCGGATACCACTGGTCAGCTACTACAACGACTCCACCGCGCTGTGCTGCCTTGTATTCAAGCTGGCGCCGAAACTCAAAGAAACCCATATCAGAAACGGCACGTGACAAGTGACGATTCTTCACCATGCCGCGCACGTTCAGATTCTCAACGCCAATGGTATGGAATCGGCATGTCAGATCAGTGGTCAGTTGATGCAGAGCATCTTTTCGGACATTGCTGATGCGGCTGTGCAGCCTCGCCAGTTTTGCCCTGGCCCGCCTCCGGTTGGCACTGCCTTTGACCTTCCTGCTCAGACTGCGCGAGAGCCTTTGCAGTCGTTTCAGCAGTGCTTTGTGCGCCTTGGGGCCTGTGATGACTTCTCCCGTGCTGAGTGTTGCCAGTGCCGAGACACCTAAATCCACACCGACTGCGCCTTGGTTTTCGGCTTGGGTCATTGGTGCGGACTCAGTTTCTACGGTGATACTGACAAACCATCTATCGGCCACACGTGAGACTGTGGCTGACATGACTTTGCCAGTGAACCTCAACGACTCACGCATGCGCACCCAGCCCAGATGGGGGATGCGTATGCGTGAGGCATCGATACTGAATTGGTCGTTTGAAAGACTGAAGCGGTCATGAACACCTTTGCGGCGAAAGGCAGGATGTTTCGCTCGCATCGCAAAGAAGTTCTTGAACGCTGCCCCAAGCTGTTTGATCGCCATCTGTGGAGCGCATTTCGTGACCTCCAACATCCAAGGGAACTGCTCACCCTTCAAGGCGTTCAACTGACGGCGTAGATTCATCTCGGACGGTTTGGGTAAAGATGCATCGAGCTTGCATGCCGCGTACTGCCGCTGCCACTCGACCAACGCCCAGTTGTATGCAAAGCGTGCTACCCCGGCAGCACGGGCCATGCAGGTTGCCTGTGCGTTGTTGAGATCGAGCGCGATCTTGTGGGCGATCAGCATGATGCAGAATCTTCAACGGCCTTCTTTACGCCATTGAGTAATTTTTGGTTCTTGCGACTGCGCGATCCATAAAGCCGCGCTGAAA
>JBBRMH010000218.1:0-5452 GCA_038230935.1 Burkholderiales bacterium
CGCATCGTCTGCACCTGTCCAGCCGCTTTGCGCCTGCGCCGTGGCCAGATAGGCCTGCATCAATTGGGTGGGGTCACGCTTGAGGTGTTCTTTCCAATCGCCCAGCCTGATCTGCCCTTCCACCAGCCCGCGCATCACGCCGACGTGGTGGGTCCAGCCCACGCTGTTGCAACCCACCAGCACATCGCCGTCAAACTGCAGGCTTAAATGGCGGCCTGCGGCTTTGTCGGTCAGCTCGGCGTGCTCGCCTCCCGGCACGCCTTCCCAGTTGCCAAAACTCGTGGAGATCATGCCCAGCGTGTCCAGCACGTTGATTTGCGTGACGCCTTTAAGGGAAGCGCTTTGGCCCACCATGTTCAAAGCAGCTACCCGCGCCTGCTCTGCCGCGTTGGGCTGAATGGCGCTGACGATGGTTTTGCCGCTGACCTTGTCAAACGCTTCGGCGCAGTCACCGGCGGCGTAAATGCCCGGCACACTGGTTTGCATGCGGGCATCGGTCAACACGCCCTGCAAGCAGGTGATGCCGCTGCCCTCCAGAAAGCCAATGGCGGGCCGCACACCGGTGGCACTGATCACCAGATCGGCCTCAACCGTCTGGCCACTGGACAGGTGCACTTTCAAGGGCGTGCCCGGCTCAATCGCCTCGACCTTGGTGCCGGTAAACACCGCCACCCCTTTGGCCTCGCACCAGTCACGAATCATGCCGCCAGCGATGGGCCCCATCATGCGCGGCACCATGCGGTCGCCCATTTCCACCACACTGAGCTGAACGCCGCGTGCTGCCAGCGCTTCCATGATGATGCAGCCGATAAAACCGGCACCCATTTGCAGCACGCGGGCACCAGGCTGGGCCAGGGCCATGATGTCTCTGGCGTTTTGCAGTGTCCAGCACGGGTGCACGCCCGCGCTGTCGATGCCCGGAATCGGCGGGCGCGACGGACGTGAGCCCGTGGCGATCAGCAGCTTGTCAAAACTCAGGGTGTCACCATTGCTCAGTGCTATGGTTTTGGTAGCTGCCTGCGCACTGACCACTTGGGCCTGCACCGTATTGACCTTTAAATCGGCAAAATGGGCATCGTTTTTACGCAAATAGGTGCCGCGCTCGTCGATGTTGCCCATCAGCAGGTACGGAATCGCCATGCGGGAATAAGGCGGTTCGGCCTCATCGCCCACGATGGTGATGCGGTCGTTGGGCGCGTGCTTGCGAATCGTTTCAGCAGCAATCACACCGGCCGGGCCTGCGCCCAGAATGACGTGGTGGGTCATGGTGCGCAGCTCATAAACCCAGCCGCTCCCGCGTGGCCGCTGTTGGCCGGCCTTCGGTGTCCCAGCCACGTACTTCGTAATAGACCGGCAACATCTCGGGCAGCATGCTGACCTTGCCTTTGGCGGGGCCGGTTTTTGCAGCTTCCGTCAACAAGCGCTTGGGCAATGAGTCGTCGGCTTTGGTAAAACCCGCAGCATTGTTGAACTCGCGCTCCAGGTTCCAGATGCGCTCACCGATTTTTTCCAACTCTTCGGTGGTGTACTGGTCACCAATCGCGCCCTGCAGCTGCGGTGCCAGGTCGGCCAGGCCCCAGGCAAAGGTGGTGAAAACGCACAGGCCTGACGAGTCAAACGCGGCGGTCGCGTCCTGAAACGCCTTGACCAGCGCCGGTTTGCCTTCATGCTCATTCGGGTCGGTCTTGACCGGAATACCCAGTACTTCAGAAGCAATCGTGTAGCCGCGAAGGTGGCAGCCGCCCCGGTTGCTGGTGGCGTAGGCCAGGCCAATGCCCTGAATGCTGCGCCCGTCGTACGCCGGAAACTCCTGGCCTTTGGACGTCATGGACAAATCGGGATGACCAAACTTGGCGGTCAGGCGTTTGGAGCCCTGGCCGATTTCCTTGCCAAAACCCCTGCCATTGACGGTTTCTTCGACAAAAAACGTCATTGCGTGGGCGGAGCCAAAGGGTGCCTCGATGCCCAGTTGCTCCTTGCTGAGCACACCCATTTCATACAGTTCCATCACCGCGCCCACGGTGGCACCAAAGCTGATCGGGTCGATCCCCTGCTCATTGCAGATCATGGTCGCGTACTGCAGCGCTTCGAGGTCTTTGACGCCGTTGGCAGCGCCCAGCGCCCAGGCAGCTTCGTATTCAAGCCCGCCGGACGCGCCCCAGTACTGCGGCTTGTTGGCCACGGTGTAATGGGTTTCGTCCATTTTGCTGATGCGACCGCAGGCAATCGTGCAGCCAAAGCAGGCCTGGTTGGTGATCAACTGCTTTTTACCGTCAGTGGCGCGCGGTGTGGCCATGGCTTCGGCTGAAATGGCGGCAGCGCTTTCAAACTGCACGTCCTGGTGGTTACGGGTGGGCAGGCCGCCGATTTCGTTGATCACATTCATCAGCACCTGGGTGCCGAATGTGGGCAGGCCCTGGCCTGTCACAGCGTTATCGGCGAGGATTTTTTTCTTTTCCTTGACGGCCTGCATGAAGGCTTTAGGGTTGTGAAAATTGCCCACACCCTTGGTGCCGCGCACCGCAATCGCCTTGAGGTTTTTGCTGCCCATCACGGTACCTACGCCCGAGCGGCCAGCAGCGCGGTGCAAGTCATTGACCACCGCAGCAAACAGCACGCCGTTTTCACCCGCTATGCCAATGCTTGAAACGCGCGTCAATGGGTCTTGCAGGCTGGTTTTGAGGGTGGCTTCGGTTTCCCACACGCTTTTGCCCCAGAGGTGGCTGGCGTCGCGCAACTCGGCCACGTCGTCATTGATATACAGGTACACCGGCCTGGGGCTTTTGCCTTCAAAAATAATCATGTCCCAGCCGGCCATTTTCAGCTCGGCACCCCAGTAACCGCCGGAGTTGGAGCAGGCAATCGCGCCGGTCAGCGGGCTTTTGGTAATGACGGTGTAGCGCCCGCCCGTCGAGGCCATGGTGCCGGTCAGGGGGCCGGTGGCCCAGATGATCTTGTTGCCCTCTGACAACGGATCGACGGTGGGGTCAATTTCTTCGACCAGGTATTTGGAGCCCAGGCCACGTGAGCCGAGGTAGGTGTGCGCCCAGTCCATGTTAAGGGGTTCCGAGACAGCAGTGCCTGCTGACAGGTTGACGCGCAGGATTTTTCTTGCCCATGACATGCTTGATCTCCTTATGCAGAAGCGGATGGAAGGGATGGACCGGTGGACGCAGACTGGTTACCCAGCTTGTCGGCCCACTGCTTCATTTTGTCCAGGCCGGTCCAGTTGGCGTCGATGAAGGTGATCGCCCCGGTCGGGCAGGCGTCAGCACAGGCGGGATCGCCACCACACAGGTCGCACTTTTGAACCTTGCCGGTTTCCGCAACGTAGTTGATGGTGCCAAACGGGCAGGCAATGGTGCAGACCTTGCAGCCAACACAGGTCGAATCATTGACCACTTTGGCGCCGGTGAGTTTGTCCATCGTGATGGCTTCGACAGGGCAGGCATGCAGGCACCAGGCTTCGTCGCACTGGGTGCAGGTGTAAGGCACTTTTTTGCCGGTGTCATGAAAGTCAAACACCTTGATACGCGACTTGGCGGTGGCAAAAATGCCGTAGTTCTCGAATGAACAGGCCATTTCGCACTGCAGACAGCCGGTGCATTTTTCGGGGTTGATGTGCAACACTTTTTGCATGTTTGTTTCCTGGGGTGATGACGCGCCGAAGACTGTCGGGCAGGTTTTTCATATGAACTTGATTGCCTGGCTATTTTTAAAGCACTGGCCCAATCAACGCCTAGTAAAAACCCTGATTTTCAGAAGCGCCTGTCCATTTATTTTCATCCAGGGGGGTCTGCGGCCCGGCGGTGCAACGGTTAAAGTCAAAGCCACCTTTTTTCTACTGTTGCAGTCTTTTAATGCCATTGATGGTCGTTCACCCATGATGCCTGTTTTTGCCATTTGTATTGGTGCCTCCGTCGGGGCTGTCGCGCGCTGGGGTCTGGGTTTGTGGCTGAGCCCGGGTGGGCTGATTCCCTGGGGCACGCTGGCCGCCAATCTGATCGGTGGCTACCTGATTGGCGTGTGCATTGCCGCGTTCCAGTCGATGCCGCAGCTGGACCCGTTCTGGCGTTTGCTGCTGATTACCGGTTTTCTGGGCGGGCTGACCACCTTCTCGTCATTTTCAGTCGAGGTGGTGGGGTTTTTGATGCAGGAGCGTTATGCCCTGGCGCTGGCAACAGCGGCAGGGCATGTGCTGGGCTCCTTGCTCATGACGTTTCTGGGCATCAGGACTGCTCTGTTTTTTATAGCGTACAGCGCCCGTTAAACCTGCCTAAGAGGGCTTTTTTATCGTTAAATGTATTCCAGCCCCAGGATGTAAAGGCGGGTTCATTCAACGCACAGAAGAGGAGAACCCATGGAGGACACAGAGCAGAAACAGGTGTCTCAATGCTTGTGCGCTGCTGCCTCGCCTGCCATCGCACCGGGTGCTGCTGTGCTGACGGGCAACTTCACCTCCAGTTGGCTTTGCACGCCTTTGGCATCCTTGAAGGTCAGCGTGACGGGCACGGTGCTGCCCAGGGCCACTGGTGCTTTCAGGTCCATCAGCATGACGTGGTAGCCGCCCGGCTTGAGGTTCACTTTTTTACCAGCGGGCAAATCGAGCGTCGGCATGGCGCGCATTTTCATGATGTCGCCCTCCATCTTCATTTCATGCACCTCGGCCACGCCAGCAACCGGCGACGACACGCCAACCAGCGTCATGCCCTCCCTGGCTGTCAGGCTCATGAAGGCGCCGGTGCCCTTCTGGCCCTGCACGGTAGCACGCGCCCAGGCCCCTTCAACCTTCACGGCAGCCGTCTGGGCGAATGCGGCCATGCTGGCCAGAGCCAGCGTAGATGCGAGTGAAAACACCCGTACGGTTTGTGAGAAGTTGGGAAATAGCATGTTCATGGATCAATACTCCTTGGGCTGCAACTGTAATCGAGCAGTTTTGACAAGCTTACTTGGTCGCATTCGGGAAAAACAGCTGTTCCCCGCCAATTTTGTAGCCCGCAACCACGTTTTGCCCAACCGGCGACGTGACCCAATCGACAAACTTTTGCGCCTCGACGGCTTTGGTTTGCGGGTGCCTGGCCGGGTTGACCACCATCACGCCGTACTGGTTGAACAATTTGGTGTCGCCTTCGACCAGCACCACCAGATCAGCCCGGTTTTTAAACGACAGCCAAGTGCCCCGGTCGGCCAGCACGTAGCCACCGGTGCTGGAGGCGATGTTCAGCGCTGGCCCCATGCCGCAGCCGCAGGCCTTGTAGTTACTGAAAGCAGGTTTGTCGCCCGGCGTTTCAATACCAGCGGCTTTCCAGTAGCGCAGCTCGGCGGCGTGGGTGCCGCTTTTGTCACCACGCGAGACAAAGTTGCCGTTGGCAGCGTTCAGTTTTTTAAGCGCTTCAACAATGTCTTTTCCTTTGGTTCTGGCCGGGTCTGCTGCCGGGCCTATCAGCACGAA
>JBBRMH010000219.1:0-5446 GCA_038230935.1 Burkholderiales bacterium
ACCTTGTCGCTCATCACTTCCGGCTTCATGAATTGGTTCAATTCACGTGCCGCCATCAAGGAAAGGTAAGGGCAAAACCATGACGGATATTTTCCTTGTCAAACCGCCTCGCCCCGCGCCCGTCAAGACCGAAGGCCTGGGCCCGTGGATACGTTCCAACCTGTTTGCGAGCGTACCCAACACCGTGCTGTCGGTGATCATTCTGGCTCTGCTGGTATGGGCCGGGTCTGGCATTGTGCGCTGGGGCATCGTGCATGCCGTCTTTGCGGCAGATGCCGATATGTGTCAGGCCGCGCGGGGCCTGGGCGCCTGCTGGGGCGTGGTCAATGAAAAGGCCAGACTGATTATGCTGGGCCGGTACCCGCTGTCCGAGCACTGGAGGGCAGAGCTGGCCACCGTGCTGTTGCTCGGGCTGGTGGTTGCCAGCTGCAGCCGCTATTTCTGGAAACCCTGGCTGCCTCTGTTGTGGGCGGCTGTGCTGGCTGCATTTTTTACCCTGATGAGCGGCGGGGTGCTGGGCCTGTCCAAAGTCACGACTGACCAGTGGGGCGGCCTGCCGTTGACCATCATGCTGACGGTCATCTCGATGACACTGGCTTTCCCGATTGCCATGGCCGTGGCGCTGGGCCGGCGCTCGAACATGCCCGCGATCAAGACGGTGTGCGTGGTGTATGTCGAGCTGATACGCGGCGTGCCATTGATCTCTGTGCTGTTCATGGCATCGTTCATGTTCCCGCTGTTCATGCCGCCAGGCACATCGCCCGATGTACTGGTACGGGTGATCATCGGCATCACCCTGTTTGCAGCCGCTTATATGGCCGAGATCATTCGCGGTGGCCTGCAGTCGCTCTCGAAGGGGCAAACCGAAGCCGCTGCCAGCCTGGGGCTGGGTTATTGGCAGACCCAGATCAAGATTGTGCTGCCCCAGGCTCTGGGTACCGTGGTGCCCAGCATCATGAACAATTTCATTTCACTGTTCAAAGACACATCGCTGGTCACCATTGTGTCGCTTTATGAATTGACCGGCGCGCTCAGTCTGGCCGTGGGCTCGGACCCGAACTGGCGTCCGTTCAAGGTAGAAGCGTATTTGTTCATCGCCGCGATTTATTTCACCTGCTGCTTTGCGATGTCACGCTACAGCCTGTGGATTGAAAAGCGCCTGTCGGTTGGCCGGGCACGTTGAGCGCACCAACCCACGAAAAACCATTTGAAAAGTATTGCAGAAAGACACCCATGAGCGACTCCATCATTCGTTTTGACAAGGTCAACAAGTGGTACGGCAACGACTTTCATGTCCTGCGCGACGTGAACCTGAGCGTCAAACAGGGCGAGCGTCTGGTCATTTGCGGGCCATCGGGCTCCGGTAAATCGACCATGATCCGCTGCATCAACGCCCTGGAGGATTATCAGGAAGGCACGCTGACCGTGGCCGGATCGGTTCTGGGTGATGACCTGAAGGCCATTGATGCAGTGCGCCGCCAGGTTGGCATGGTGTTCCAGCAGTTCAATTTGTTCCCGCACCTGACAGTACTCGAAAACCTGACACTGTCGCCGACCTGGGTCGCCGGCATGCCCAAAAAAGAGGCGGTTGAACGCGCCATGCACCAGCTTGAACGCGTCCGCATTGCCGAGCAGGCCCAAAAATATCCGTTGCAGCTTTCCGGCGGCCAGCAGCAGCGCGTGGCGATTGCGCGCTCGCTGTGTCTGACGCCCAAAATCATGCTGTTTGACGAGCCCACCTCAGCGCTGGACCCGGAAATGATCAAGGAGGTGCTGGACGTCATGGTGAGCCTGGCCGACGGCGGTATGACCATGCTCTGTGTGACCCATGAGATGGGTTTTGCCAAGGCCGTGGCGGACCGGGTGATCTTCATGGACCAGGGGCAGATCGTGGAAGAAAACAACCCTGAAGATTTCTTCAATCACCCCAAAACAGACCGCAGCAAAGACTTTTTATCCAAAATTCTGGGCCACTGACGTGTATTTCTTGGCCTATTGAGAACGTGTGCAATGCGTTGCTAATTTACCTAAACGCTACACAGTCAATACATTGTCCTAGCACATTGAAATTACAATCGTGTTATGTGTCAATTGCTCGGTATGAATTCTGCCAATCCGGCGGATTTGCGGTTTTCTTTTACAGGTTTCGCAGCACGCGGCGGCCTGACGGACCACCACGGTGACGGTTTTGGTGTCGGTTTTTTTGAAGACAAAGCCTGCCGCCTCTTCATGGACAACCAGCCCGCTGCCTCGTCTCCGGTGGCTGATTTGCTCAAACAGTACCCGATCAAATCACGCAATATCGTGGCGCACATCCGAAAAGCCACGCAGGGCGATGGTTTGCGGCTTGAAAACTGCCACCCGTTCACACGCGAGCTGTGGGGCCGCCACTGGCTGTTTGCCCACAATGGCGACCTGAAAAACTACAAGCCCGACCTGAACGGTGACTACCTCCCGGTAGGCAGTACCGACAGCGAGCTGGCATTTTGCGAACTGCTGCAAACCCTGCGTGAAAGCAGCCCTGGCAAAAGCCCACTCACACCTTGCTCGCTTGACCGTGTGTTTGACGCGCTGTGCGAGGTCACGCAGCGCACAGCCGAGCATGGCGTCTTCAATTTCCTGTTGTCCAACGGGCAGGCCATGTTTGCACATTGCTCGACCCGGTTGTGGTATCTGGTGCGCCAGTGGCCGTTTTCAAACGCGCAGCTCGTTGACTCAGACCTGAGCATGGACTTTGCGCAGACCAACGCCTCGAACGACCGCCTCTGCATCATTGCCACCCAGCCCCTGACGCGCAATGAAAACTGGCAGCAGCTGCAGCCCGGCCAGCTGCTCTGGATTGAAGGCGGCCATGTGGTGCGGCATGCGCAACTTCAGGTCAGTGAAGAGATCCGTTTGAAAAACGAAGCCAATCTGGCTTGTGTTTGATTCGCCAGACGCTTGTTATTCCATTTTCAGATCAATAGGAGATTAGGCGCGAAGCCGCAGACAGTGCCTTGGCACGACAAGGCGAAGCAACAACATATCGTATTGATATGGAAATAGGAATGGAACTAAAGCGCTGCAGCCAGGCGTGTGCCCTGATCAATCGCCCGTTTGGCGTCCAGCTCTGAAGCCTCATCCGCACCACCAATCAGATGCGTTTTAACGCCTGCTGCACGCAGCGGCTCCAGCAGTTCACGCAGGGGTTCCTGACCTGCACACAGCACAATGTTATCGACTTCCAGCATCACCCCGTCCTTGTGCTTGTCGCCAAACGTGATGAACAGACCCAGGCCCGAACCCTGTGCCACGATGCGCTCGTAGTTCACACCCGATAGCATTTCGACATTTTTCATTTTGAGCGCAGCGCGGTGAATCCAGCCTGTGGTTTTACCGAGGTTTTTGCCCAGCTTGCCGGGTTTGCGCTGCAACAGCGTCACCTGGCGCGCTGGTGCAGTGCTGATGGGCCGTACCACGCCGCCGCGCACAGCTTCAGGGTCAGCCACACCCCACTCGGCCAGCCAGGCGGGGATGTCGAGCGCGGTGGAGTGGCCCGCCGGGGTCACCAAAAACTCGGCCACGTCAAAGCCAATGCCACCCGCACCAATCAGCGCCACGCGCTGACCGACGACGTGCTTGCCCAGCAGCACGTCGATGTAGCTCAGTACACCTGGCAGGTCCTGACCGGGGATGCGCGGGTTGCGCGGCTTCACGCCGGTGGCCAGAATCACCTCATCAAATTTCTGGGCCAGGAGGTCAGCGGCTTGCATGCGGGTATTCAGGTGCAATCGGACGCCAGTACCTGTCAGGCGCTGGCCAAAGTAGCGCAGCGTTTCTTCAAACTCTTCCTTGCCCGGCACGCGTTTGGCAAGGTTGAACTGCCCGCCAATCGTGCTGGCTGAATCGAACAGGTCCACGCTGTGGCCGCGCTCGGCCAGTGTGGTGGCTGCGGCCAGGCCAGCGGGGCCAGCGCCAATCACCGCCACACGTTTTTTGGCAGGGGTGAGCTTGATGACCAGGTCCAGCTCGTGCCCGGCGCGCGGGTTGACCAGGCAGCTGGCCAGTTTGGCCTTGAACGCGTGGTCCAGGCAGGCCTGGTTACAGGCAATGCAGGTGTTGATCTCATTGCTTCGGCCCTGCGCTGCCTTGTTGACAAATTCCGGGTCTGCCAGAAAGGGCCGGGCCATGCTGACCATATCAGCGCAGCCGCTGCTCAGCACCTGCTCAGCCACCTCGGGCATGTTCAGGCGGTTGCCAGTGATGACCGGAATCGTGATGCCCGCAGCGTGCAGGTCATCGCGCAGTTTTTTGGTCACCCAGGTAAAAGCGCCACGGGGCACCGATGTGGCAATCGTCGGAACCCGCGCCTCATGCCAGCCAATGCCGCTGTTGATCAGGGTCGCACCTGCGGCCTGAACCGCCTTGGCCAGCAGCACCACCTCGTCCCAGCTGCTGCCATCAGGAATCAGGTCGATGATGGACAGTCGGTAAATCAAGATAAAGTCCGGCCCCACGGCCTCACGCGTGCGGTGAACAATTTCAACCGCCAGGCGCATGCGGTTGGCGTAGCTGCCGCCCCAGGCATCTAGCCGCTGATTGGTGTGCGTGACTAAAAACTGGTTGATCAGGTAGCCTTCGCTGCCCATGATTTCAACGCCGTCGTAGTCCGCATCGCGCGCCAGCAGGGCACAGCGAACGAAAGCGCGAATTTGCCGTTCTATGCCAGCCGCGCTGAGTTCTCGCGGTGTAAACGGTGAAATCGGGCTTTGAATACGCGACGGTGCCACGCACAGCGGGTGGTAGCCGTAACGGCCCGTGTGCAAAATTTGCAGCGCAATCTTGCCACCTTCAGCGTGTACGGCGTCCGTCACCTGTTTGTGGCGGCGCGCCGCACCGGCGCTGGCCAGCATGCCGGCAAACGGCTTGGTCCAGCCCGCGATGTTGGGGGCAAACCCGCCTGTGACCATCAAACCTGCACCGCCGCGTGCCCGCTCTGCAAAATACGCGGCCATTGCGGGGAAATGCTTGCGCCCATCTTCAAGGCCGGTGTGCATGCTGCCCATCAGAACGCGGTTTTTAAGCGTGGTAAAGCCCAGATCGAGCGGAGCCAGAAGGTGAGGGTAGGGGGAAGTCAGGGATGCAGCCAAGCGCAGGTCTCCAATACAAAACTGCCTGCATGGTAGCCTCAAGAAGTCACTGCAGTCCGCCCGGAAAATACTCTAGGGGACAGGCTCTACCGGGTCTTCGGGCAAACCCGCAAGCGCATGGCTTCAACATTTTTGCTATTAAATAAATAGCGCATCGCCCACGTATTGACTGCCCTAGCGGATCTTTTTAATAGCTATTGCAGCTTCAGTAACCAGTGCCGGGCCTTTGTAAATCAGGCCCGTATAGATTTGCACCACATCGGCCCCGGCCATGATTTTTGAGACGGCATCGTCGCCACTCATGACCCCACCCACAC
>JBBRMH010000220.1:0-5419 GCA_038230935.1 Burkholderiales bacterium
GCGGCATCCATGGCGGCTTTCCACACGGGCTGAATCTCGGCAAAGGCTTTTTCACCCAGGTGGCCAGCTTCGCGCCACTTCTCGACAAAACCGTTCAAGGCGCGGATGTGCGCTTTCCAGTCGGTGTTTTTGTTGGCTTGTACGTCATGACTCCAGGCCAGTACCTCGTCGATCAGCACCTTGCGCTCGGCCTTGACGGCTTCGCTCTGGGCTTTGACGGTTTCGAGCCAGGCTTCGACGACCTTGTAGGCTTCGTTGCAGGCGTCGTCAAAACGCTTCCACAGCGCGTGGTTGGGTGTGCCGCCCTGGTCGCTGGTTTTCCATTGCTCGCGCATCACGCGCAGGGTGTCTTGCTGCTTGCGTCCGCCCAGGGGCTTGACCAGCAGGCCTTCCGCCTTGACGACCAGCTCCTCACGAATCTGGTCGGCACGCCAGCGCTGCCAGCCTTCCAGCTCGCCTGCAGCGGTCAGCACGGCGTGCGCTGCGGCTTCCAGTTTGCTGTCGATGTTGCGGATGTTTTCTCTCAAGGCCTGGCGCAGGTCGGCAGCGACTTTGGGCGTGGCTTTGCCATGGCCTTCGGTGACTTCATGCTCCAGCCGGGCAATGGCAGCCTGCACGGTAGCAGCGGCTTTTTCACGCAGGTCTTTGAGCACTGCCGGGTCCATTTTTGCCTTGGCCGGACGGGTGCCCGGCTCACCGGTGGCAGCAGCAGGCACGCCACGCGCGGCGCGCAGCTCGTCAGCCCAGACGGGCACAGCTGGCAGGGGCGCGGTGGCGTCATCAGCGGCTTTAACCGCCACGGCAATCGCCGCCTGAAACGCCTCCCACACCGCCAGCAGCTGGCCGCGCGAGGCGTCCAGCAGGGGCGGAAACTTCGCATCAACGCTGGCCCAGTTGGCGTCCTGCGTGATGTCGCTGGCCTGGGCTTGCCAGTGGGCTACATCCGTGGCGAGCGCCTCCAGAGCGGTTTGCGCGTCACGCCAGGGCTTGATGGACAGCACTTCAATGCGCTGGGCAATCAGTACAGCGGCTTCGCGCTGCACCTGGGTGCGGTGCTGCAGGTCTTCAATGGTTTTAACGCGCTCGGCCAGTTGCACTTTCAGTGCTGCCAGCGGCTCTTTCGACAGCGGCGCACCGGCTTTGGCAGCGTCGCGTTGCCAGGCCAGCGCATCGGCCAGGTTGAGCTTGGCCACGCCCAGCAGCGCCTGCGCCTTGGCCGCCCATTCAGCGCCAATGGCTTCCTGGCCCTTGCTGCGCTTGATCTCGTCGAGCTTTTCCTTCAGCGGTTTGGCCGCGCCCTTGTCACGGTTGGCGAGGTCTTTGAACACCTCGGCCATCTGCTCGGCGCTGGGCTCGGTGGCCAGCCAGGCGCGAATGCGTGATGTGCGCTCACCCGACGTGGGCGCTGAAAAGGCACCGCCCGTCAGGCCATCGAGCGGATGCGCCTCATGCGATTTGGCGTTTGCGGGTTTGGCAGCACTTGCGCTGGTTGCCGCGGAAGCGTCGGGTTTGGATGATTTAAACATGTTGGACAGTGGGGAGCGCAGCATAAAAAATAAAAACAGTCGGTTCAAAATGCCTGCTGAAGGCCAGCTTTTGGCAGCCTTGCAGCAGATGGGTCTGGAAGCGATGAGTGGGGCGCTTAAATACGCGAAGCCGCTATTTTCGCTGATTTATAGCGGGAGGAAAAGGCCGAATGAAAGGCCGAGTCAAAGGCTCCGTCAAAGTCCTGCCAAGGTGATGCCAAATTTGGCTCTGCGCGCAATGAGCATTTGGCGTGTGGCGATATAGCTTGGGTGGCACCGGGACACCCCCCACCCTCGACAAACCGCGCGCACTCCACTTTTAAGTCATGCCATGCTGTTCAGACAGTCGAAGCCGCTTTTCTGGACATCTGTCGCAATAATTGCGATCAGTTTCCAGCAACAACTTTACCAAGTAAAAATCATGCCTTGTGTAGATCGCGACACTTTTAATCTGGTCGATCATGGCCATGATGCCCTCACAGCTCTGGACCAACTGATGAGGGTACCCAAGATTAGCGGGGGGGTGCTCGGCAGAATCATCGTCCTTATTAAGGATCGAATCATGACGAAGAACATGACGTTTGAGTGGGTTCCAGATCTCGGTAAAAATGCGGGGAGTGCGATCAGCTTTTTCAAAGTTAACGGTGCCATGTCAAACGGTATCGAGGTTACGGGCTTCAGAGTTACGGTGACGGAAGGCAAGCGAAGTCAGCTGATTCACGAGCTGGTGCATTGCCTCGACGTTTCTTATTATTTTTACAATGTTGACCATCCTCCGCTGAGTTCGTGGCAGGAAAAGCGCTATAAATATTTGGCTATTGACAAACTTGGGCAGATTGTCCAGTTCGGCGTGATGATGGGCCAACTCCAGGCCAATGAAGAGTTCACTACACCGCACGAAAACTCATTAGTCGATTTCATAACCACTGCTCGCAACAATAATTTGCTCAAACAGTGGCAGTGGGAAATGCTGGTAAAGCAGCTCGAATACGCAAAGCAATCCGACAAGCTTCACGTCGAGTTCACGGCCAACGTGGCGCAGTGCCTCAGTCTGCTTTACCAGTGGGGTTTCACTGGAAATGAAAAGAGCTTTTTAGGCAACCCGCGCACCATCGCCTTGATGATTGGTCGCATGGAACTGGTGCTGCAGGTCGCGATCAACAATTGGGAAAACTACGCACCACCACAAAGAGACGCAGGCTCGGTCTATCAGATAAAAGAAGCAGATGCAAAGCCAGAACTGGGGGGTAGGCATTACTTTGCAGATAAATGGTGGGAAACTGTTGAGGAGCCCTTGATTCCAGGAATATTGGAACCTCTGATTCCGGGGGTATTGCAGGGGAATTGAAGTAGAAACATTTGATCCAGAGCTGGTCAGTTCCTTTCGTGTCCCGGCGTGCCTTGGCAGTAGCCTCATGACTCGCAGTTAACGCCAGCGATCAGGATTTGAAATTTACCCGAGAGCCTGTGATTTGGCAGGGGGATTTTCCGGCTCTGCGGAAATATTGTCAGCTACGAGTTGGAAATTCGCTAGGGTTTGATCACAGTAGAAATGTGCAGCTGAAGTTTAAATGCCTGTGCTTGAGCGTCCAACATGGTTTCGTCAATACTGGTGAGCCAGGCTGCTGATCAGCGTGACCAGACCGATGCCAATGGCCAGCCAGGCGATTTGTGCGGCGGTTTCAACGGCGGTCACGCGCTTTTGCAACTGCGGGATCAAATCAGCCAGCGCGACATAAATAAAGCTGCTCGAAGCCATGATTAAAAAGAACGGCAGCCAGTCATACAGCTGATCGACCAGCGCGTAGCCAGTGATGCCGCCCAGCGCCGTCACCGCTCCGGCCAGCGACACCTTGGTCAGGGCCGCGCGCCGGTTGCTGGAAGACTGGCGCAACACCACCAGATCACCCATGTGGTGCGGCACCTCATGCACCAGCACGGCCAGCGATGCGACGATGCCCAGGCGCATGTCCGCCATGAAGGCTGAGGCAATCAGCACGCCGTCGCCAAACGCATGCACGCTGTCACCGGCCAGAACGGCCCAGCCGCCACTTTTCACTTCATGGACGTCGTGAGCGTGAGCGTGGTCGTGCCCGTGGTCGCCACCGTGCTCATGGCCGTGGTGCCACAGCTCTGCCTTGTCAAGCAGAAAAAAGAACACCAGCCCAACGAGCAGGGTGGCAAACAGGTCACGCGCACTGATCTGGCTTTCAAAGGCCTCGGGCAGCAGGTGCATGAAAGCAGTGGCCAGCAAGGCACCCGCTGCCAGACTGAGCATGTGCTGGGTGTAGCGGGCCAGCAGCCCAAAGCTTAAAAAAGCAGCCAGCCAGACGCTGCCAATGCCAGCGGCCAGCGTACCGATCAGGATTGCTATCAAAGTCATAGCTGTGTGTGCATGTATTGTCTGGGCCGGAGCCATTTTTTATGGTTAAACATCAGGTTTCGGCGCGTGGGGCGGCAGGAAGGAATCTTTTTATCTTATCAAGCGCGACAAGCGTGTTTACCCAGACGGACACAAAAAAGCCGCCTCATGATGTCATGAGGCGGCTGGGTGGGGTCAGCTGCGGATTCGGTTACGCCACGCCGTGGGTCTTGAACCATGCCAGAGCGCGCTTGAAACCGTCTTCCGCTGCTTCCTTGCGGTAGCTCGGGCGGTAATCGGCATGAAAGGCGTGGGGCGCGTCCGGGTACACCACAAACTCCGAGGCTTTGGCCGCTGCATTGCCCTTGCTGCCAGCGTCGGCCAGCGCGTCTTTCATCTGGTTGACGGTGCTCAATGGAATACCGCCGTCTTGCCCACCGTACAGGCCCAGCACGGGTGCTTTCAGGCCAGCGGCGAGTTCCAGCGGGTTGGTGGGCATCAGTGGTGATGGCGTTCCGACCAGACGGCCATACCAGGCGACACCGGCTTTGACATTGCTGCTTTTCTCGGCATACAGCCAGGTGATGCGGCCGCCCCAGCAAAAACCGGTGATACCGACTTTGGCCGTGTTGCCACCGTTGGCACTGGCCCATTTCACAGCACCGTCGAGGTCAGCCATGACCTGCGCGTCGGGCACTTTGGACACCAGTTCAGTCATCAGTTTGGCCATCTCGTTGTACTTGCTGGCATCGCCCTGGCGCGCGAACAGCTCGGGTGCGATGGCCAGATAACCCGCCTGGGCAAAGCGGCGGGCGGTATCGGCAATGTATTCATGCACGCCAAAAATTTCCTGAATCACCAAGATCACAGGCAAATCGGTTTTGCCAGCCGGTGCGGCATAAAAAGCCGGCACCTTGAAGCCGTTGACTTCATAAGTGGTCTCGCCAGTTTTAAGACCATCAGATGAGGTTTTAATCGCCGTTTGCGCCATGATGGGCATGGCAGCTGCTGCATAGCCTACGCCCAGCGCAGCTTTAAGCGCTGTGCGGCGGCTGGCACCGGCTTCGGTGCTCTGGCCTGGCAGCAGGGCGTCAAATTCGTTTTTCTGGTCATTGTTCAGCATGGAGGTGTCCTTGAAGGGCAGTGATGGGTGGGGGGATAGCGAGCAAAACGCCAAAGTTTAGAGTGTGGCAAAAATTCCTGCCATTTCAGGGAAATACGCAACGGGATTTAAAGTTTGCCCGTCACAAAAATATCGACGCTTCATTTCGAGCAATAACTACACTCGAATACTGCCAGAAAGTAATACCATGCTTCAAACCTCAAAACTTACCTCCAAGTACCAGGCCACCGTTCCTACCAGCGTACGCAAGGTCTTGCAGCTCAAAGCCGGAGACATGCTGGGGTTTGAAATCGACGGCGACGAAGTCAGACTACGTCGCGCTACGCCGCTGGACCTGGCCTTCACGCAGGCACTTGAAGCCACATTGCCCGAGTGGGCCAGCGAGCACGATGACATGGCGTTCAAAGA
>JBBRMH010000221.1:0-5411 GCA_038230935.1 Burkholderiales bacterium
CTACGCTTGTGACCACCGATACAGCCGCGCCTGACACGGTGCCAGCGCTGGACTCCAAAAGCCTGCACATCAGCCTGCGTTGGGCGCTGGCCGAAGCGCCACCCCGGCTACAGATCGAGATACTCCAATGCGTAAAAGTTGCCAGAGTGCGCTTGCCGATTAGCCTGTTGCCGCTGGCGCTGGAGGCCGGTCAGCGCAGTGTGGCCCTGCGACCGGCCCTGCTGGCGGTGCTGGGCGAACGCGGCCGCTGGCTTGGGCGACAAAACAGCGCCTGGCGCTATGCCGAAGGCACAGCTGCGCTGGCACCGCTGGAGGTCCGCTGGTCTGAGGGCAGCCTGGCGCAGCGCGTCGATCTGCTGCACCAAGAGCGCCAGCGGGATGCCGACAGTGCCAGAGTGCGACTGGCAGCCGCTTTGCCCGACCTGCCTGCCAAGGAGCGGGCCGAGCTGGTGGCGGTGCTGGCTGAAGGCCTGTCAATACAGGACGAAACCCTGCTCGTTGCCCTGTGCAAGGACCGGGGCAGCGAGGTGCGGCACATCGCCCGCGCCCTGCTGGTGCAACTGCTTGACAGCGCGCAGACCCAGCGCGCTATTGGCCGACTGCTGCCCTGCCTGGAGAAAAAATCGCTGCTGGCAGGCCTGCTGGGTGCCAAATGGAAGATTGAGCCACCCGAGGCTGCCAGCGACAACTGGAAAGCCGACGGCCTGGAAGCCGAGCGGCCCAAGCACGAAAGCATGGGCGAGCGTGCCTGGTGGCTCTACCAGCTGGCACGGCAGCTGCCACTGGACTGGTGGTGTAGCCACACTGGCATGGCACCCGACGCGCTGCTGCAGTGGGCTGTCAAGGGCGACTGGAACGAAGCCCTGGCACGCGCCTGGCTCGATGTACTGCGCAGCGCCAGCGCCCCCAGCATGCTGTGGTGCAAGGCTTTTCTGGACCACTGGCCAGACAAGCTGCCAGGCGAGTCACGCGCTGCTGTGCTGGCCCTGCTGCCGGTTCCTGAGCGGGAGGCTTACTGGATGGGCATGCTGGTGCAGGTCAGCACCACACAAGCAGACGGCTTCAACGATGTCGCCCTGCAGATGCTGCAGGCCTGCGCGCCCGGTGAGCATTTGTCGCAGGCGCTGTCCCGGCTGCTGCTGGAAAAACTGCCACTCTGCCGAAGCCACAGCTATTTGCGCGTGTCGCAGGACGAGCTGTGCTGCCTTCTTCACCCTGCGCTGTTGCCCACCCTGCTCGACGCGACTGCCTTGCGCCTGCTGGTGCCAACGCCGGAAGACGGAAAAACCTATGCGCTGGAGCATGTGCTGAAAAACAACCTGCAGGCCATAGCCGCCCGCCATGCCTTCCTGAACCTGACGGGTTCCGTTTGACCTCTTGACATCCTTGACACCATTTTTTTCAAAAAAAGACCTTCCCATGACCCAGACCGAAGCCCTGCGCCAGCATGCCGAACAAGAGTTCGCCCACGAGCTTGACGAGCTGAAAAAGCACGACACCCGCGAGCGCCCGGCCAACTGGCTGCTGTCACCCTGGGCCGTCGTGGCCTACCTGATGGGTGACAAGCTGGACAACGGCTTTCAGGTCAGCGCCAAGTACATTGGCAGCCGCCGCCTGATGGAAATTGCCGTGTCCACCCTGGCCACCGACCGGGCACTGCTGCTTTACGGCGTGCCCGGCACGGCCAAGTCGTGGGTGTCCGAGCACCTGGCCGCCGCTGTCAGCGGCAATTCGACCCTCTTGATTCAGGGCACGGCAGGCACCAGTGAAGAGCAGCTGCGCTACGGCTGGAACTATGCCCAGCTGCTGGCCAACGGCCCCTCGGAAAAGGCGCTGGTGCCCAGCCCGCTGATGAACGCCATGCGCGCTGGCAAGATCGCCCGCGTTGAAGAGCTCACACGCATTCCGGCGGACGTGCAGGACTCCTTGATTACCGTGCTGTCTGAAAAAACATTGCCGATTCCCGAACTCGGCTCTGAAGTGCAGGCCACCCGGGGTTTCAGCGTGATTGCCACCGCCAATAACCGCGACAAGGGCGTCAACGAGCTGTCGGCGGCGCTCAAGCGGCGCTTTAACACCGTGGTGCTGCCGTTGCCGTCGTCAGAAGACGAAGAAGTCGCCATCGTCGTCAAGCGGGTCAGCGAGATGGGCCGCTCACTGCAGCTGCCTGCCGAGCCGCCCGCGCTGAAAGAAGTGCGCCGCATTGTGCAGATTTTCCGGGAACTGCGCAGTGGCCGCACGGCAGATGGCAAGACCCAGATCAAGTCGCCCAGCGCGTCGCTGTCGTCCGCCGAGGCGATTTCAGTGATCAACAACGGCATGGCGCTGGCCGGGCATTTTGGTGACGGCGTGCTGCACCCGCGCGACGTGGCCGCCGGCCTGATCGGCGCAGTCATCAAAGACCCGGTGCAAGACGCCGTGGTCTGGAAGGAGTATCTGGAAATCGTGGTCAAGGAGCGCGAGGACTGGAAACCGCTGTACCGGGCGTGCAAGGAACTCGAATAACAGGTTGCCCCCGTGAGCAAAGAACCCAGCAAAGTCCACTATTTCGGCATTCGCCACCACGGGCCGGGTTGTGCCCGCAGCCTGCTGCATGCTTTCGATAGGCTGCAGCCCGACTGCGTGCTGGTCGAAGGCCCGCCTGAAGCCGAAGGCGTGCTGGCCGCGCTGGTGTCCGAGCAGATGCAGCCGCCAGTCGCGCTGCTGAGCTACTGCCCGGACGAGCCGCAGCGGGCTGTCTACCACCCGTTCGCGGTGTTTTCGCCCGAATGGCAAGCACTGCGCTGGGCGCTGCTCAGGCAGGTACCGGCCAGTTTTATCGACCTGCCGCTGGCGCACCAGATGGCACTCGACAAGGCACACGAGGCTATTGAGGCCGCTGAGGCTGCGGCTGAAGCTGCGAAGGAAGCAGCGCAGACCGAAGCACCACTCGTCATTGAAACCGGCAACCAGGGCAATCCCACACCCGCCGCGTCAGCACCGCTCCCCATCACCACTGAAGCAGACGCAGTTGCACCCACCTACCGCACTGACCCGTTGAACTGGCTGGCCCAGGCCGCAGGTCACGCTGATGGCGAAAGCTGGTGGAACCATACGGTCGAGGAGCGCGGCGACGGCGCGGAGCTGTTCGCGGCCATCTCTGAAGCCATGACCACCCTGCGCGCCGACCTGGGCGCGCAGGCCGAAGAGCGCGACCCGAACGAGGCGCAGCATGAAACTCTGCGCGAAGCCTACATGCGCCAGCGCATCCTGGGCGCAGTCAAGCAAGGCCACCAGCGTGTCGCCGTGGTCTGCGGTGCCTGGCACCTGGGCGGGTTGCAGGCGGCTGTCAAACCCAGCACCGACGCCGCGTTGCTAAAAGGTCTGCCCAAGCTCAAGGTGCAATCAACCTGGGTGCCGTGGACATATCGCCACCTGACCCGCGCCAGCGGCTACGGCGCAGGCATTCAGGCACCGGGCTGGTACGAGCATCTGTGGCTGTTTGGCCAGCAGACCGACACCCACCCGCAGGCAGCCCCTCCGTCGCGCACCATCGGCTGGCTGGCGCGCATTGCCCGGCTGATGCGCGAGCGCGACCTGGACTGCTCATCGGCCCACCTGATCGAAGCCGCCCGGCTGGCGGACACCCTGGCCGCCCTGCGTCAGCGGCCCCAGCCCGGCCTGGAAGAGCTGCACGAGGCCACCCGCACTGTGCTGACGATGGGCGACGACGCAGCGCTGCAGTTCATCGGCGACGCGTTGCTGGTCAGCCAGAAAATGGGCCAGGTACCGCCGGACGTGCCCACGGTGCCGCTGCAAAAAGACGTGGAGCAGAGCCAGAAATCCCTGCGCCTCAAAGCGGAGGCCACCGAGCGCACGCTCGACCTGGACTTGCGCCAGCCCAATGACCTCGCGCGCAGCCACCTGCTGCACCGCCTGAATCTGATCGACATTGCCTGGGGCCGCATCAGCCGCACCGGCGGCTCGGCACGCGGCACGTTCCATGAAATCTGGTCATTGCAGTGGCAGCCCGAGTTCATCATGAAGCTGATTGAAGCCAGCCCCTGGGGCCACAATCTGGTCGCCGCCGCCACCGCCTGCTGCCTGGACAAGGCACAAAAAGCCACCACGCTGGGCGAGTTGTCCCAGCTGGTCAACCAGGCGCTGCTGGCCGACCTGGGCGGCGCGGTGCAGGCCGTCAGCCACATCCTGGAAAACCGCGCCGCCGTCAGCGGCGACACACTGCAATTGCTTGAAGCGCTGCCGCCGCTGGCCAATGTGTTTCGCTACGGCAGCGTGCGCCAGACCGACACCGGCCTGGTCGCCCACATGTTGGACAGCCTGATTCTGCGCGCCGCCATCGCCTTGCCTCTGGCCTGCAGCGCGCTGAACGACGCCGCCGCCGAGTCACTGCGCGGCTACCTGGTTGCCGCCCACAGCGCGATTGCCCTGCGAGGTGAAGAAGCGCAAACCCAGGCCTGGCAGCGCGCCTTAGGGCATGTGGCCGCCAGCAGCGGGGCGCATGAGTTGCTCAAAGGCCTGGCCAGCCGCCTGCTGCTTGACGACCATGTCTGGGAGGCCGAGGACGCCTCGCAAGCGCTGTCGCTGCACCTGTCCAGCGGCACCGAACCGCTCAAAGCCGCTGCCTGGCTGGAAGGTTTCTTGAACCGCAATGCCATGGTGCTGCTGCACGACGCGGCGCTGTGGCAGCTGGTGAACGACTGGCTGAGCGGGTTGGGTGAAGATCATTTTGTGCATGTTTTGCCGCTGGTGCGGCGTACGTTTTCGGCTTTCAGTGCGGGTGAGCGGCGGGATTTGGGGACGCGTGCCAGGCAAGGTGCCAGTGCCGCACCAGCTGTTACCAGCGCGCCAGGCTGGGATGAGGAACTGGCGGCACTACCGGTTCCGCTGTTGAAACTGATCCTGGGAGTCACGGAATGAATCAATTACCGTCAAGTCACGCAGCTCCCCTCTCCGACGAAGCCCGCCTCCACCGCTGGCGCCTGGTGCTGGGCGGCGAAGCCGACAGCAGCTGCGGCAAGCTCTCGGGCGTACCCGCCGAGATGGATCAGGCGCTGTACGATCCTGACGGCAAGAACGGCCTGGGCACCAGTTGCCGGGGTGGGCGCGGTGGCTCGGCACCCAGTGTGGTGCGCTGGCTGGGCGATATTCGCAAGTACTTTCCCGGCTCGGTGGTGCAGGTCATTCCGGCCAGCACCAAAGACACAGCCCACATGGTGGTGCGCAAGGTGGTCGATGCGCTCTTAAAAAAGCTCGAAGAACCCATGCGCTCGGCGGTAACAGGTGCGCTTGACCGCAGCCCGCAGCAACAGTTCATGAACGTCATTTCACAGAGGCAGGACTTACGCATTGACAACCGAGCGGAACTGTGGCCGTAGGCTGTCCTTGCCAGGAACAAAGCTCTTGATAAA
>JBBRMH010000222.1:0-5401 GCA_038230935.1 Burkholderiales bacterium
GCGACTTGGGCAGGCCGAGTCGCGATTGCGCCAGCTCGCCACCGATGTAGAACATGCTCATCAGCAGAGCAGAAAACACCACGCCGACCGGGTGCAGCCGCCCGACAAAGGCCACGATGATGGCGGCAAAGCCGTAACCGGAAGACACATAAGGGGTGAGCTGGCCAATCGGCCCGGCGACTTCCAGCGCGCCCGCCAGGCCCGCCGCACCGCCCGAGACCAGCAGCGCCACCCACAGCGCCCGCCGCGATGAAAACCCTGCATAACGCGCAGCCGCCGGGGCCAGGCCACTGACTTCCTGCCGGAAGCCGGCAAAGGTGCGAAACAAAAACAGCCACAGACCCAGCACCCCCAGCAGCGCCAGCACTATGCCGACGTTGACCCGCGAGCCCTGCATCAAACGCGGTATCTGTGTGACAGCCTCAAAGGTTTTGGTCTGCGGAAAGTTGTAGCCATTCGGGTCTTTCCAGGGGCCAAACACCAGGTAGCTGAGCACCATGTCCGCCACATACACCAGCATCAGGCTGACCAGGATTTCATTGGCATTAAAACTCCCCCTGAGCCAGGCCACCAGGCCCGCCCAGGCCATACCACCCAGCACACCGGCCAGCAAAATCGCCGGAATGATCCACGGCCCGGTGGTTTTTTCAGCCAGCAGCGCGACCCCGCCCGCAGCGACTGCGCCCATCACAAACTGGCCTTCAGCACCAATATTCCAGACGTTGGAGCGAAAGCACACCGCCAGCCCCAGCGCAATGATCAAGAGCGGCGTGGCCTTGACCATCAGCTCGCTCAAGGCATAGCGCGACTTGATCGGCTCCCAGAAAAACACCTGCAAGCCCTTGACCGGGTCTTTGCCCAGCGCCATGAACAGCAGCACGCCAATGGCCACGGTGATCAGCAGGGCCAGCACGGGTGAGGCGTACGTCCAGAAGGTGGACGGCTGGGGCCGCATTTCAAGTTTGATCATGCCACTGCACCTTTGACCGTTCGCACTGCGCTTGTCGAAGTGTCTGCTGCGGCATCGACGGGCTCAGCGCGAGCAAGTGTCGGGTCCCACAAGCCACTCATCCATTGCCCGACCAGGGCCACCGTGGCCTCGGCGCGTGGCAGTGTGGGCGAGAGCTGGCCCTTGGCCATCACGTACAGGCGGTCGCAGATTTCAAACAGCTCGTCAAGCTCTTCACTGACCACCAGCACGGCACAGCCACTGGCGGCCAGCTTGAGCAGCTCGCCCCGGATTTGCGCTGCCGCACCCACATCCACGCCCCAGGTCGGCTGCGAGACGATCAGCAGCGTGGGCCTGGCGTCGATCTCCCGGCCCATGATGAACTTTTGCAGGTTGCCCCCTGAGAGTGACCGGGCCAGCGCCTGCGCACCGCCACACTTGACCTTGTAGCGGCTGATGATGTCTTGCGCCTGGGCCTGCAGGCGGGACCCGTTCAGCCAGCCGCCGCGCGCAATGGCCTCGCTGCGCGTGAGCATGAGGTTACGCGACAGCGACAGCGACGGCACCGCACCGCGCCCCAACCGCTCTTCAGGCACAAAATGCAGGCCCAGCACGCGCCGCTGCCGGGGGCTCAAACGGCCTGCGTCCTGGCCCTGAACGGTGATGGCACCGGCGCTGGCCCGCGCGTCTTCACCCGACAGCGCCATCAACAGCTCTTTCTGGCCATTGCCCGAGACCCCGGCAATACCGACGACTTCGCCGGCACGCACCACCAGGTCAATTTTTTGCAGGTCAACCCCAAACTGCTCGGGGCTGGCCAGGTCCAGTTGCTGCACGCTCAGCACCACAGCGCCCGCCGTACCGTGGCGCACATCAAGCGCAGGCGGTTCGCTGCCGATCATCAGGCGACTGAGTGACGCATTGGACTCTTGCCGGGGGTCACACACACCTGTCACCTTACCGCCGCGCAGCACCGTGCAGGCGGTACACAAGGCGCGAATCTCATGGAGCTTGTGGCTGATGTACAAAATGCTGCAGCCGCTGGCCGCCAGCTGGCGCAGCGTGACAAACAGGTTTTCAACCGCCTGTGGCGTGAGCACTGAGGTCGGCTCGTCAAGAATCAGGATTTTTGGGTGGGTCAACAGCGCCCGCACAATCTCGACCCGCTGGCGCTCGCCCACGCCCAGCGTGTGGACCGGCCGGGTCGGGTCCAGCTGCAGGCCGTAGTCGCGCGTAGTCTGTAAAATGCGCAGCGACACTTCAGCCAGGCTCAGGTGCTTGTCCAGCCCCAGCCAGACGTTTTCAGCCACTGTGAGGGTGTCAAACAGACTGAAGTGCTGAAACACCATGCTGATGCCGCGCGCCCGCGCCTCCTGCGGGTTGCGCACAGCGACGTTCTGCCCGTCAATGGTCACGCTGCCTGCGTCGGGCTTGACCGCGCCATAGATGATTTTCATCAACGTGGATTTGCCCGCGCCGTTTTCGCCCAGCACGGCATGAATCTCGCCAGGCTGCACGGTCAGCGACACGTCGCTGTTGGCGACCACGCCAGGGTAGGCTTTGGTGATGCCGCTCAGCTGCAGCCGGGGCGGGAGCAAGACAGGCTCTGCCCCAGATGTGGCAGCCATGGGGTCTGAAAGGACGGTGGTCACGGGCGGGCTTTCACTTGCAGCAGGGCTTGTCTGTTTTTATTTTTCATGGTGACTGCTCGGATGCCAGAGTGGGGGAAGTTGGAAGTTGAGTTTGGCTACTCGCTGAGCAGTCAATTTTCATAAGCATTTTTGGCATTCCGGGCATATTTTATGGGCACCAGCAGCTATTGTTTTCGTAGCGTTGTCGCCACCGACCTGACGCGTTCGCGCAGCCATTTGGACGCGTTGGAGGCGTGCGTGCGTTCATGCCAGAGCTGGTAATACATCATGTGGGGAAACAGAACAGGGCTGGGCAGAATTCTCAAGGGCAGCAGGGCCGCAAAACGCTCGCA
Organism: Burkholderiales bacterium; assembly: GCA_038230935.1. Lineage (GTDB taxonomy): Bacteria > Pseudomonadota > Gammaproteobacteria > Burkholderiales > Burkholderiaceae_C > Polaromonas. The sequence continues at coordinate 2,934 of JBBRMH010000222.1, forward strand.
ATACTGCCGCCCCGTGGTCATCACCAGCAAGCTTGATGCCACCATCGACGGCATCAGCCCAAAATACGGACAACGCACCGTGATGCGGCGCTGCAGCCCCAGCGTGTCCAGATGCTCGTCAATCACGCCCTTGGCACCGGGGTGGGTCGGCGTGGGTGCGATGTGTTCGGCCTCCAGCCAGGTGGTGAGCTGGCTGGCGCTCCAGCCACGCCGCACGGCGGGGTGGTCTTTGGCCACCATGCAAACCACTTCGTCGCCAAACAACCTGCCCATGTGCAGGTCATCGGGCGGCGCGGCCCAGTTGCCAATCACGATGTCAACCTGGCCCTGGGCCAGCTGGGTGCGGTAGTCCACTTCAGCCGACAGCGGGTGGATTTCTATGGGGCAGCGCGGGGCCTGCACTTTGATGCTGGCCACCAGCTGTGGCAAAAACAAAGGGTCCAGGTAGTCACTGGCAGCGAGGCGAAAGGTGACCTCTGCCGTGGCCGGCTCAAACCTCCGGGCATCACTGAACAGCATGCTGGACGCGCGCAAAATGCTCGCTGAGGGCTCCAGCATGCGCAGCCCGGCATCGGTCGGCACCATACCGGCACCTGAGCGCACCAAAATAGGGTCACCAGCCAGTACACGCAGGCGCTTGAGCGCCGCACTCACGGCGGGTTGGTACATGCCAAGGCGGATGGCGGCCCGCGAGACGCTGCGTTCGGTAAGCACGGTGTTCAGGACCCTGATAAGGTGAAGATCAATCTTGTCCAACATCGTCTTATCTTTCGCTTGCTGCCTCATACCTTTTCACCCATGCGGTAAATACGTGCTTTTGTATGCCGGGTGCGGCCTGCTTGCTCTACCCTGAAAACATGCATAGCCATGATGCCTCGATGATATTGAAGCCAATCCTCACGTCAATATCGTTAACACCATCACAACCGTCGATAACCTCATTTACCGCACCACCCAGCATGACCCCCAGACCAACTGTTCTCCACCCAGCTCCGCCGGTTCACAAAAATATTCAGTTCATCAAGCGGGGCGAGGTCGTTTGCCTGAGCAACATCCCACCCAGCCGCACCCTGCTGGAGGTGCTGCGTGAAGACCTGGACTGCACCGGTACCAAGGAAGGCTGCGGCGAAGGCGACTGCGGGGCCTGCACCGTGGTGCTGGGCGAAGCGGTCGATGGTGCGCTGGCTTTGAAAGCCGTCAACAGCTGCATCCGGCTGGCGCATTCTGTGGACGGCATGGCACTCTGGACCATTGAAGATATTGCCGCTGCAGACGGCACGCTGCACCCTGCACAACAGGCCATGGTGCAGTGCCACGGCTCGCAGTGCGGCTTTTGCACACCAGGCTTTGTCATGAGCCTGTTTGCCTTGTATGAAAACCAGGTCTGCAAGGGCCAGAGCGTCACGCGCACGCTGGCCCAGGAAGCTCTCTCGGGCAACCTGTGCCGCTGCACGGGCTACCGGCCTATTCTGGACGCCGCCCAGGCCATGGCCGCGCTGCCCCGCATGCAGCTTGATGAAGTCAGCTTGCTACAAAAAATGGAGCAGCTGGTCCACGTGTCTGCTGCCCTGGAGGCTGATTTGTCTTATAACTCTCCACGTACCCTGACGGCCTTGCTGCAAGCCAGAGCAGCGCACCCCAGCGCACAAATGGTGGCCGGTACAACCGACGTCGGCCTGTGGGTCACCAAGCAGCATGCGCAGTTTGACCAGATCATCGACGTGACCCAGGTCAACGAGTTGCGCCGCATTGAGCAGCACCCCCACCACATCGCCATTGGCGCGGCCGTCACACTTGCCGATGCGTTTGCCGCACTGGTCGCTGACCGGCCCCAGCTGCACGATTTCACTGCCCGGTTTGCGGGGCTGAGCGTGCGCAACTCGGGCACGCTGGGCGGCAACATAGCCGGTGGCTCACCGATTGGCGACTCCATGCCGCTGCTGATTGCCTTGCGGGCCAGCGTGGTGCTCATGAGCGTGCGCGGCTCCCGTGCGTTTGCGGTGGAAGACTTCTACACCGGTTACAAGAAAAACCAGCTCGCACCCGATGAGGTACTGGCCTGGATCAAGGTGCCCAAGGCAGTCGCAGGCGAGCGGGTTGAAATCTACAAAATTTCCAAACGCTATGACGACGATATTTCGGCTGTGTGTCTGGCGATTAACCTGCAGATTGCAGGCGGCGTGGTGACCAGTGCGTCGGTGGGTGCAGGCGGCGTCGCGGCAACGCCCGTGCGTGCTGTAAAAACACAAGCTGCTCTTGCCCACCAGGACTGGTCAAAAGCCACCATTGACCATGCCATGGGCGTGCTGCGCGCCGAGTTTTCACCGATTTCAGACATGCGCGCCAGCGCCGCTTACCGGGTGCAGGTTCTGGGCAACCTCTTGCTACGCTTCTGGCTGGAGAGCGAAGGGGTGCAACAGATCAATCTACAAAACTTCAAGCTGGAAACCACGCTATGAGCGCCGCAA
>JBBRMH010000223.1:0-5309 GCA_038230935.1 Burkholderiales bacterium
ACAAGTGGGGCCGGGCGCGGTTTAAATGGTGCGGCGCTGTCAGGGGCAGGTATGCGAGGGGTGCAATACTTGGGATGAGGCAGTTTTTTTTGCCGTCCATCTGGACTTCAAGGCCTGATTTTATCTGGGGCCTGTCTGGCGCTGAACATGAAGCTGAACCCGAACCTGAACATGAAGCCATCAACCGATGCCACTTGACCCCGCCACCTTTGGCGAGTCCACCCTGCAGGGAGGCGCTCTGCCCGCTGCTGACAGGCTGCGTGCACGGTCAACACGCGTCAGCATGTTTGACGCCTGCCATGTCGGCGTGGTGCTGCGTGCTGTGCTGTTTGTGGAAAGCGTGGTGGGCGTGGGGGCCATGTTTGGTGCAGCGCAGCCGATGGACTGGCTGATGCGCTTTTCACTGCTTACAGGCGGCGCACTGCCGGCCACGCTGGCGTGGCTGATTGCCGCTTGCGGGCTTAAAAAGCAGTTGCACCGGCTGACGCCCCGCCTGCAGTGGCTGGCCGGCATTGTGCTGGGGGCCACTGCGGGGCTGTATGGCTGTGGTCTGCTGGCGCTGATGGGGATGACCGAGCCGACACCCTGGGCTGCCAGCGCAGCGGCGGGTGCGCTGCTCTCCAGCGTATTGCTGGCGGGTTTGTACTGGCGTGCAAAAGCGCGCACACCGGCAGCCACCACAGCGCGGCTGGCCGAGCTGCAGTCGCGCATACGTCCGCATTTTTTATTCAACACGCTCAACAGCGCCATTGCGCTGGTGCGCGCCGAACCGCTCAAGGCCGAGGCCATGCTGGAAGACCTGAGTGAGCTGTTTCGCAGCGCGCTGGCGGACCCGGCGGAGTCCGTCACGCTGGAGCAGGAGATCACGCTGGCCCAGCGCTACCTGGCGATTGAAGAAATCCGCTTTGGTGAGCGTTTGCGCGTCAGCTGGAGCCTGGACGAGAATGCCAGCGAAGCCCGGCTGCCGCCGCTGTTGCTGCAGCCGCTGGTGGAGAACGCCATTCGTCATGGTGTAGAGCCAAGTGCCAGCGGTGCGCAGCTCAAGATATCGACGATGCGCCGCGGCAGCACGGTGGTGGTCAAGGTGACCAACACCACGCCCGCCGGTGTGGGGCCAAGTGGCCACGGTCTGGCACTGGACAACGTGCGCGAGCGCCTGCTGCTGCTACACGATGTCCAGGCGCGCTTTCAAACCACCTATGAGGGCGGTGTGTTTCAGGTCCGGCTGGAGATACCGGCATGATCCAGACCATCGAGACGATGCGGCCAGGCCGCCTCAGGGTGCTGGTAGTCGATGACGAGGCACTGGCCCGCTCCAGACTGCGTACATTGCTGGCCGACTGCGTTGGCCCCGGTGCAGACGTGCTGGCCGAGGCCGCCAACGCGGTGCAGGCTCTGGCGGCTTTGGAGCGCGGCAGTTTTGACCTGGTGTTGCTGGACATTCACATGCCCGGCGCAGACGGCATGACGCTGGCACGCAGTCTGGCCGTGCTGCCTGCCGCACCTGCTGTGGTGTTTGTCACGGCGCACGCAGAACATGCCGTGCAGGCCTTCGAGATCAATGCGGTGGACTACCTGACCAAGCCGGTTCGCCTGGAGCGTTTACAGCAGGCGCTACAAAAAGTAGAGCGCCTGGCCCAGGTAACGCCTGCGCTGAAGCCTGATTTGACCGAAGAAAACCTGATCATTCAGGACCGGGGCCGGACGGAGCGGGTACCCCTGGGCGAAGTGGTGTACTTCAAAGCTGAACTGAAATACATCACGGTGCGAACGGTGGCCCGCAGTTACGTGCTGGACGGCTCGCTCGGGGAACTTGAAGAAAAATACGCCCGTCAGTTCATGCGGATTCACCGCAACGCGCTGGTCTCGCGGCGCGCGATGCGTGCGCTGGTCAAGCACTTTGACCCGGAAGAAGGCGAAGGCTGGGCCGTACGGCTCAACGGGGTGACCGAGCTGCTCGCGGTGTCACGCCGCCAGCTCAGCTTGGTTCGTGAGGCGATTGCACGCTGATGGGCGCTGGGCTGGACCGGCTTGCGTCCGCAGCTGGTGCTGATGCGAACCGGGTTAAACAGCTGGTATGTACCAAAGGAGCTGTCCTACACGCACGGTCTGGCGGCCAGGTTTGAATATGTGAGAAAGTATTACCTGGGCCTCCCGCTGCGAAAGTTCCGCTACGCGCGCGAGCCAGGGTGAATTGAAAACATTTCCTGACACCACCAAGCTGAAACTGTATGCCGTCTGACCCATCTGCTTTGCCCAGTGAATTGGCGTCTGCTGCGAGCGTTGAACCCGCTGGCCTGACGCCCCCTTTGCCGTTGCCGCCCACTGCGGCTCCTGCGGATATCACCAGCGTACCCGTCCCGGTGCTGCTTCACATGCCTGTGAGCGTGCGCAGCCTGTCGCTGGTGTTGCTGGCCCTGTTTGCCAGCCTGTTTGTACTGCAGTGGGCCAAGGCGGTGTTCATCCCGCTGATGCTGGGCCTGATTTTCAGCTATGCGCTGTCGCCACTGGTGAACTGGATGGCCCTCAAACGCGTGCCACGCTGGCTCGGGGCGGCGCTTTTATTGCTGGCCATTCTCGGCGCAATGGCCAGCGCGGCTTACTCGCTCAAGGACGAGGCCATCAAGCTGGTGGATTCACTGCCTGCCGCTGCCCAAAAATTCAGGCAAACCATCAAAGGCCGGCAAGCCAAATCCGACAGCACACTGGAGAGTGTGCAAAAAGCGGCGACCCAGATCGAGCAGGCCGCACGTGAAGGTGCATCGGCAGACCAGGTCACCACCAGCCGTGGAGCGCTCCGGGTCGTGATGGAGGCACCCCGGTTCAATGTGACCGACTATTTATGGACCGGAACGATTGGGCTGATGACGCTGGTAGGGCAGGTCACCGTGGTGGTATTTCTGACTTATTTCCTGATGGTCTCTGGCGACACTTTCAGGCGCAAGCTCATCAAGATAGCCGGGCCATCCCTGAGTACCAAAAAAATTACCTTGCAGGCGCTCGATGAAATTACGGGGCAAATCCAGCGCTATCTGCAGGTACAGCTGTTCACCAGTGCGGTGGTGGGCGTGGTCACGGGTGTGGCTCTGTGGGTCATAGGGCTTGAAAACGCAGCCGTCTGGGGGATTGCCGCCGGGGTGCTCAATCTGGTGCCTTACGTTGGCTCCTTGATGACGGCGGTAGCGTCTGGGCTGGTCGGTTTTTTGCAGTTTGGCTCGCTCAACATGGCGCTGGTGGTCGGCGGCACATCGCTGTTCATCCACACCATCATCGGCAACCTCATCACGCCCTGGCTGACCAGCCGCGCGAGCCGCATGAGTCCGGTGGCGGTGTTTGTGGGCTTGCTGGCCTGGGGCTGGCTGTGGGGCGTGTGGGGCCTGCTGCTCGGCATGCCGATTTTGATGATCGTCAAGTCGGTGTGTGACCGCGTGGACGACCTCAAGCCCGTGGGTGAGTTTTTGGGGTCGTGAAGCCGGTTTTACACATCAAAACGGCCTCTCCCCCAACATATACATAGGCTGTGTGCTATCAAATAAATAGTGCCTGGCAGAAAACCCCCTCAATTTCCCACCCACTGAGGGCCAGTTTTTCCGTTGCTCGCTGTTTCACCCGTCCTGCAGCGCCATTTTTGCCAAGAAACACCAAGCGTCACGATGGCCCAGTGCGCCGTCAGCGTATGCGCACGCCAGCGCCTGCCACCACGCTGTCATCGGGCATGACAGCCACGTAACTCGCGCTTGCCAGTGGCGCGAGCCATGATGACGACGCTTGCGCCCTGCGTGATGATGGGTTGAAATCTTGTGGCGTGGCATTCCAGACTGCTCTTTGGCGGTCATTCCCGGTGCTTCTCAAGTTCAGGGGCGTGAATTGGAAAAAATCAACCCTTTTTCAGTCCATCGACCACCTCGGCTGCGCTGCGATACGCTTCTACCGCTGCTGGCACACCGCAATAAATGCTGGCGTGCAGCAGCACTTCGGAGACTTCTTCAGGCGTTGCACCGTTGTTCAGCGCGCCGCGCACATGGCCTTTTAGCTCGTGCTGCTTGCCCAGTGCGGTCAGCATGGCCACAGTGATCAGGCTGCGCGTTTTCAGGTCCAGCCCCGGCCGCTGCCACACATCGCCCCACGCGTTGCGCGTGATGTAGTGCTGCATCGGCAAGGTGAATGCCGTGGCGTTATTGAAAGCGTTATCTACAAAGTCTTGCCCCATGACCTGCTTGCGCATTGCAAGACCTGCGTCAAAGTCTTTGCCCTGCTGGTTTTGGCCTTCAGCTGTTGAATCAGTCAAGCGGTGCTCCAGAAAATTCCGAGGATAGCGCACTGCCGCGCACATTTATAGGCCCGGTCATGTTTTCAGCAGAGCGGGTTCGGAGTTTGACCAGCGCAAGACCCTGACTCAATGAGCCAGCCGCAGTTTCCACCAGGAGCTGTCATCCATTTGCAGGCAAGCGCCATCTGGAGCAGCGGTCATACGCTCAACCCTGGTCGGCAACGCCATCAGGTCTGACATCTCCAGCCACTTGCCGTCTGCACCCCACTGCAGCCAATGCAGAGCCCGCCGGGTCATGTCAGGCACCACGATACTGGCGCGTTGACCGGGGGATTTAGGTGGCAGCACCACACCCAGCTGCTGCTCGACTGCGCCCATGCGGTGGTTAGACAAGTCCATGGCCCTGGCGAAGGGCACCAACAACGGCGGGCGGTAGTGGTACAGCGTGAGCGTGCCGCCAATATGCGGCGTGATCACCGCAGACAAATCAATCCGGCCATCACCGTCGAAGTCTGCAAAGCCTAATGGGTTAAGCCATAAAAAAGATGAGCCCACGAACGGGCTGCGAGCCAGCTCAATCAACTCGACTGGCAACAGCGTGTCTGCCTTGCCCACTTTGGTTGAAAGCTTTACAGGGCGCAGGCCAAGGACCACCAGCGCCGCGCCGCGCAGCACGTCAGACTCGACCAGCACCACTTCGTCCCGGCCATCGGCATCGAGGTCAACCAGACGCGGCACCAGATCTTCAAATACGCGGTTCAAGGGCAGTTGATAGAGCACGTCCTGCAGACGCCCGTCTGGCATGCGCGCCTGCACGTTCAAAGCCCCAGCGTGTTCTGTCGAGCCAAACGTCTTGTGCGGATACCAGTGGGTAGGCAACGCCAGCCATGCCCAGGCAATATAGCAATCGCGATTCAAAATGCAGCCAAGAGAGTGGATTTTGAATCATCGCTAAGAGCGACAATTCTGGGATGCAAGACTTCCTCAGTGCCAGTGAACGATCCTCCCTCAAATCAGCCCATAGGATGGAGCGTGACCG
>JBBRMH010000224.1:0-5277 GCA_038230935.1 Burkholderiales bacterium
CGCTGTGCGCCCATTGACCGGGCAGTGTGTGCAACTGGAACTCTCACGGCGAGACTCCGTGACGCTAGCGGCTCAAACTGTGGGGCCTGCGATTCATTTGATGATGTGCCATTTTAGATAATGGCATGTTTGTTTATGAAAGTTATAACGGTCACAGCACGAACGCCGAACACAACGCATGCGACAAACTGGCCCGCAAGTCAGCGCGTGCTTTGGCTGAGCTGGCATTGGCATAGACCTGCCGTTGCGCAAGCTAGTGGGCCAAACTTTCACCATGTCACTGCGTTCCAGATATCGGAACGCCAGCTGTAGTTGCTGCCTTTAAAAGATGTACGTCCAGCGTAGCGATGGGTAATCCCAGGCGCTGAGCCAACTCCAGGTACGCCGCATCGTAGGCCGACAGCCTATAGCGCCTTGCCAGGTTCAGGGTATCGCCCAAGGCATGCCCAGCTGTGGCCTGGTCCGTTACGATGTCAAGCCGTCCGATGAGCGCAACAAAGCGTTGCGAGTCCGACTCTGTCACGCCGCCTTTAAACTCAAGCTTTGCCACCACGTTTGCCAATTCCAGTGCAAAAATCGAGGGCACCTGGGCTTGTGAATTTTTTAAGGTGTTCAGGGTTTCGATGGCGTAATCCACACCTGCTGGGTTTGTGCCGGGTGCCAGCCAAAGCAGCGCCACAGACGCATCGAGCACAAAACTCACGCCCTGCCCTCTTCAATCAGCCCCTTGAGGTTGACAGTGCCCATCGGCTTTCGGGAATGCATGAACAAAAGCATCTCTTCAGCGGCTGCGACAGCGTCTGCACGGTCGCTGCCCTGCGCCGGTAACAAATCGGCTACAGCTTGGCCCCGCAGTGTGATGGTGTAGCGGTTCCCCGCCTGTATGCCGCGCAATAACTCGGGCAACTTGGTTTTCGCTTCGTATGATCCAACTTCGATGTTCACGGTGAAATCTTTCTGAAACAGTTAGACTAGCATATAGACCAGCCGACATATGTAAAGGTCTTTAATGCAAAACTGATTTTTTGCATATTTGGACGTTTTGCGCCAACAGGAAAAAACAAAATAGCAACAGACGCAATACAGGGCAACGCAGGACCAACTGGCAGCATTGCTAACCCGGAGGGAACATCTACCTGCGTCCAGACAGTTGGATAACCGTTGTCGATGGCATTTTGTCAGAAACTGATTTATACTTCTGACAAAGGAGCTATCGCCATGAGCTATCTTGCCGAGAACATTTTGTCTGCCGCCCAGGTCGCGCCCGAGCGTGGCTTGCTGTCGCCCAAGGAGTTCTTGCATCTGGGTTCGCGGGCAGCCATCGACAAAACCCTGTCCCGACTGGCTCAGGAAGGAAAGTTGATGCGCGTGAGTCGTGGCGTTTATGTCGCCCCCCATCAAGGACGGTTCGGCTCTCGTCCACCGTCGACCGAATCAGTAGTACAGGCCATCGAAGCCAGTTATGGTGAAACGGTGGTAGCCAATGGCGCGGCCGAAGCCAATGCGCTGGGCTTGACGACGCAGGCGCCGACCCGCGAGGTGTTTTTTACCTCTGGTGCATCCCGCACCTTGCAACTCGGCAGTCGTTGCGTGGAGCTCAAGCATGGCAACCGCTGGCAATTGCTGTTGGGCAAACGCCCTGCAGGCAAGGTGATTCGTGCGTTGTCGTGGCTGGGGCCAGAGGCCGCACCGGAAGCGTTAAAACAACTACGCTCCAAACTGCCTGAATCTGAATGGGACGCTGTGCGTGGCGCACGGGCCATGCTGCCGAGCTGGATGGCTAAAGTAGTCAGCGAAGCAATGGTGTATGGCTGAGTCCTGGTTTTCACTCAGCCGGGGCGATCAGGCTGAAGCCCTGGAATTTGCGGCGGCTCGCACTGGTCGCCCCGCGCATTTGCTTGAGAAAGACATTTGGGTGGTCTGGGTGCTGGCCGCCATCTACGAATCAGCCCTGGCCAGCAAGCTCACCTTCAAGGGCGGCACATCGCTGTCCAAGGTGTACCGCATCATTGATCGATTTTCTGAGGATGTAGATCTCACTTATGACATCCGCGAACTGGTCTCCGACCTCTTAAAGCAAGGCAACCCCATTCCCGACTCTGCCAGCCAAGAAAAGAAAATTAGCAGCGCGGTACGCCATCGTTTGCCCGACTGGATTGATGCGACGGTCAGACCTATCATTGCAGCAGCATTGGCGAAAGCGGGGCTGCAAGCAAACCTGACTCTGGCAGGCAAAGACCGGGACAAACTGATTCTGGCTTATCCGGCGGTCAAAACGGGAACCGGTTATTCCTCGTCCACGATCCAGCTGGAGTTTGGTGCCCGCGCCACGGGGGAGCCGCATCATGTTCAGCCCGTTGGTTGCGACATTGCACCAGAGATTGAAGGTGTGATTTTTCCTGTTGCCCAGCCCTTGGTGTTGGCGGCAGAACGCACCTTCTGGGAAAAGGCCACCGCAGCGCACGTGTATTGTTTGCAAGGACGTCTGGGTGGTGAACGTTATTCGCGTCACTGGTACGATCTGGTCGCCATAGCAAAAACGCCGCACTTTGCAGCGGCCTGCACCGATCATGCGTTGGCACGGGCCGTCGCAGAACACAAATCGATGTTCTTCATCGAAAAAGACGCAGTTGGCGCCAAGATCGATTACTTCGCCGCCACCTGTGGCCAGCTGCAACTCATCCCAACGGGCGAATCGCTGACGGCGCTCGAAAACGATTACACAGCGATGCTGGAAGATGGCCTGCTGGCGCTGAATCAGCCGAGCTTCGCCGAAATCATTGAGCAGTGCCGCGCCATTCAGGACGAAGCCAATCAGCAGGCCATGCTAAACGAGCGCCGTAAGGCGCTGGATGAGTTGGCAGAGCAGGCACAAAAACTCGACATGGGTTACTGATTTGCCGTTGGATCAGTCAAGCGCTTGCGCTGCTCCTCCCACAGCGCAGGCGGGTCCATCGCCAAATCGAACAGCGTCAGATGGTGAGGCAATTCGTTCAACAGGTGGCATCAACGATGTCCGGTGCCAGCGTGGTCAGGTCGACCATACGGCTCACGTCGCTGTTGTCGATGCCCTCCAGCGCGGCGATTTCACGCAGTGATTTTGCATCGCCGGACTCCAGCATCCGTAACCAGCGGTGCCCTCTGGCCAGGGCCAACTGCAACGCGGTGGCGGCACTGTCCCGCGGCCGGGGTTTACCAGGCTCGCCGCTCGGCAACGTGACCTGTTTGCGTCCGGCCCGTCGTTTGAACTGGATGGATACCGACAACGTCAGTCGTCCATCGCTGGACTGGATGACTTCTGGCTCGCCGGTTTTATGGATATGTACCTCGTTCATGCCAATGCCTGTTCACGCGTTGGTTTTGCGTTATCAGGCTTGAGTTCCAATACCAGCTGTTCGATGCCGTTGGCGCGCAACCGTACTTCGAGGTCATTGGGCGACACGATCACCTTCTCGACCAGCAATCTCACAATCCATGTCTGCTCCGCCGGAAACAGTTGGTCCTATATGGTATCGAGCCGTGTCATGGCGACGGTGACTTTCGCTTCGTCCAAAGTCGGATCCAGCGCTATTGCCTGTGGTAGCACGTTACCGAGCAAGTCTGGCGAACGCAGGATGCCGCGAAGTTGGTTGACCGGTATGCAATCTGGCTGAATCCGCTTGCGGAACATCCGAGATACGAAGACCTGTGGATACGTCGATACGCTTGAGCTTTTAATTTTCGGCCAAGTTGGCCGAAAAAAATTAAACCTTGTAAGTGTTCGGCGGGTGGAGAAAGCTTTTAGCTTCGCTGCTGTCCGACCAGATGGACCTGCTGACAAAGGTCATGCTGATGTTCTCGGCTCGCAACGGGTATTGACAAGCTTGACTGTGGTATCAATTTGTATTATGTTTAGTATCAATTGATACTAAATTGGATTGACCATGCTTCTTGTCACCCCAGAAAACATAGCTGCGATCATGACCCTTCACCCTGTTCCGCATTCGTTTGCGGAGCTTGACGACTGCGTCGCTAGTGGCCTGCCAAAGAGCGCGCTGCCGGCGAGCGTGAGCCATATATTTATAGGTGCAGAAGATCGCAAGAATCTCATTTACAGGATCATTCCAGAGGCGACCTACAAGCGCCGTCGCGAGCGTTTGACCACAGACGAGTCCGAGCGAACCGAGCGATTGGCTAGAATCTTCGCGACTGCCCAGTACGTCTGGGACTCCGACAGCGATGCCAGGACGTTTCTGAATACCAGACACTCTATGCTGGCAGGAAAATCCCCCCTTGAGGTCTCTATGACCGAGATAGGCGCCAGAAGGGTCGAGCAGTTGCTCTGGAAGCTGCATTTTGGCGTCTCCGCATAAATGCAGTTGTTTCGTATTGCGGATGGTCGCTACCCTATTTGGCATGGCACGGGGGCCGCCTTCGTGGGCGGGCGTTGGAACAGCGTTGGACGACAAGTTATTTATGCCTCGCCAAGCTATTCGTGCGCCATGCTGGAAATACTTGCCCATGCAAATATCGGACGCATTCCAAAGCAGCAGCAGTATGTGCGGGTCAATGTACCCACAGACGTCTTGAGCGAAACATTCAGTGCGGATTCATTGCCACAAGGCTGGGATGCAGCAGATAGCGCCATTGCACGAGCTTTCGGTGACCGCTGGCTGGCTGACACCAGGAGTACGATTCTCCTGGTCCCCTCGGTTGTAGCTAGGCTGGACTTTATAGCGGTCGTGAATCCGGCGCATCCACACGCGCAACGGCTTGCGCCATCCGCTCCAGAAAATGTGGTTTGGGATAGCCGTCTATTCCGCTGAGAAGAGGTTTTCCGAACGGTCCAGCTAAGTAAGCTTCAGGACAAGCTTTGGCCTTACCAGGGACTTCTGCAGTCTTTAACGTCGTTTTTCGCATGCCCGTATTACTTGTTATGTGCGAATATTTTTCAAGCAAACAGGAACACCACGCGTTATCGTTGAGATTTTCGGCCAAGTTGGACGAAAAACAGGACTTGCAGGACACCGCTTAAGAATTACGCTAGAAGCCATGACCACCAAAGAAACTGCTGCCAACACTGGAGAATCCAATTTATCCGTAAATTGTCAAGGGCCTGACATGCAAACTCTGCCTAAATTATTTTCGGAACAAATGCGCGCTGCAATGGTTCTCGAAGGCTATACACATCTGGTTTTTCTCGATGGTGTTTTGTGTGGCGTGCTTAAATTTTTCGTGACATTCGGCATTGTTGTCAATCTCGACAGCTGCGGCTACGAGCGCCGGTACTGTTTCGAG
>JBBRMH010000225.1:0-5059 GCA_038230935.1 Burkholderiales bacterium
ATTGACCCAAAGTCTTTCTCATGGGATTTGCCTTTTAGAGAGGAGACGAAGTACATTTGATCTTGCTTCGTTGGTCTAAAAAGTCATCATCAAATATCACATCACGCCATGATCAAATCTACTCAAAACAAGCTACTCGCAGTATTGCTTTCGCTACCTTTGATATTGGCTGCCTGCGGAGGCGGTGATCAGCCGATCGCTGGTGCATCGCCGAACAGCTTGACTACCAGTAGCAGCAATTTCTCGCCAAGCTTTCTACCAACAAGTAACGCTCCGCCGAGTGCGCAGATGATCGCCCTCCAAATGGAAGGGGCGCGTCTGAACAGTGAGGAGCTGGCACAGATCGCCACAACGGGCGTTCTTCCAATTCCGTTTGACGGCCCATTGCTTAGTGGGCACAAGACCCGTTAAGGCCAGTCGAAAAAAGCAGCTCGTCAGTGGCCCCCTCGCCGCAGATACGACTGAACGCCACATTGGGAGCGACTCAGGGCGCTACATCGCTTGCACCTGCCTACCGGTTCTACAACAGCAGCACCCTCGGTCACTTTTACACCACCAGCACCGCAGAGCGCGATAACCTCATAGTAACTGTCCCGGTTATGAAATATGAGGGGCCTTCTTTTTTCACCAGCCCCACAAGCGTGACTGGATTGAGCCCGGTACACCGCTTTTACAACACGCAAAATGGCGTGCATTTTTTCACCATCAGCGAGTCTGAGCGTGCTTTCGTAGCAGCCAATTTTCCTAATTTCAAGTATGAAGGTATTGCTTACTACGCCAGCACGACACCTGCCACTGGGTTGATGCCGCTGTATCGCTTCTACTACAAAAGCAAGGGTTTCCATTTCTATACGAGCAACCTGGCCGAGCGCGACAACATCATTGCCACTTTGCCAAGTTATACCTACGAAGGAGTTAGCTACTACGTATGGAGCGGCAATGGGCAAGCCATACCCCCGACTCCAGGCCCAGTATCTGGCTCCCTAAATGGATGGACAGTTACCCGTTTGACTAGTTCACTTGACAACACCGTTAGTTGTAGTTTGAGCAAGGTAATAGGAACTGACTCCAGTCTCGGTCTGACTGCTCGTGTCCGCATCAACGCTCCAAGTTATCGTGCAGGTTCTCGGTCCATGTTCGTTCCTCCGAATGATGATATCGAAGCGCCTTATTTCGATCTCTCTTATTGCGGCAGTAGCAGCTGCTATGAGACCAATAGTGGTACCTCACTTTTGAAGGTAGACACTTTCCCGACGAGAACGTTTTCTAACTTGAACACAGCAACCCTCCAAGCTCATCGGGACGCATTCTTGGCGCGAGGGAATCGCTTGTTGACGACTGATCAGTCTCCAGATCGGTATCAGGGACTTTTAAATGAACTTGGAAACGGACAATCGCTCACCGTTCGTGCAGTGCCATTCAACCGATTTTTTCCTACAATTGAGGGGACGATTTCTCTCCAAGGATACTCAGAAATGCTGGTTGTTTTTAATCGGTGCTCTGCTGGTCGTCCGGCTGGTTTACCTTAGAAGGAAGCTTAAGGTCGGGTCTGGTAGACAGTCCAGCTACTGTGCAACCATATCTTCTGATACTTCCAACACCCTTATCTCACAACACCCACAACCCCTAAAATTCAAACCTGCAGGAGAGCGGGTGACGCCTAGTCACCCCACCGAAGGCGCAAACTCCCATGAACGCTCAGGTACCTTTAAAGGCATGTACTGCAACTTTTGAAAAAGCCGTCTGAAGAGACATTGATCTACCCGTGAGGTGAGGTCAATGCACCGAAGGAGCAAGCAAACCGCCAGTGCGGCTTTGTGAATCTCTCAGGTACCAAGGACAGGGGGAGCGGCAGCCCGGTGACGTACGCCCATAGCGCTATTTAATTGATAGCTGCTTGTGCAGGCTTTACCTGGGCTACAGCATCAAAAGGCTTTCAAAATGCGCGTTCTCATCCTTGGCAGCGGCCTGCTTGGCGTCAGCTCGGCTTGGTACTTGTCTCAACTCGGTCATGAAGTCACGGTGGTGGATCGCCAGGCCTGCCCTGCAGCTGAAACCAGCCATGCCAATGGCGGGCAGATTTCGGTCAGCCATGCCGAACCCTGGGCCAACCCATCGGCCCCGTTCAAGGTGCTGAAGTGGCTGGCCAAAGAAGATGCGCCGCTGCTTTTCCGCCTGCGGGCTG
Source organism: Burkholderiales bacterium (assembly GCA_038230935.1). Classification (GTDB taxonomy): domain Bacteria; phylum Pseudomonadota; class Gammaproteobacteria; order Burkholderiales; family Burkholderiaceae_C; genus Polaromonas. The sequence continues at coordinate 2,186 of JBBRMH010000225.1, forward strand.
ACCCGCGCCAGTGGGCCTGGGGCTTGCGCTTTTTGCGTGAATGCACACCGGCCCGCACCCGCCACAACATCTGCCAAATCGTCAGCCTGGGCACCTACAGCCGCAGTATGCTGCAGCAGCTGCGTGCTGATACAGGTATTGAATACGACCACCGCACGCAGGGCATTTTGCATTTTTACACCAGCCAGCAAGAGTTTGAAGGCTCGCTGGAGCCCGCCCGGCAAATGCGCGAGCTCGGTTGCGAGCGCCGGGTGGTGTCGGCTGACGAAGCGGTCCGGCTGGAGCCCGCACTGCGCACCGTGCGACCGCAACTGGCGGGTGCCACCTTCACGGCGGAAGACGAATCGGGCGACGCCCGCAAGTTCACGCTGGAGTTGGCCAAGCGCTGTGAGGCACGCGGCGTGAAGTTTTTGATGGGCCACCACATCACGCGACTGGTTAAAGACGGTGAGGCCGTCAGCCACGTTGAAGTCACTGACCCTGAAGGCCGCTACCAGCGCTTGAGCGCCGACAGCTATGTGCTGGCGGCAGGCAGTTTTAGCGCACTGCTGGCGGCCCCGCTGGGGCTGAATTTGCCGATTTACCCGGCCAAAGGTTATTCGGTCACGCTGCCTGTGATTGACCCGACCCGCGCGTACGAAACCTCGCTGACAGACGATGAATTCAAGCTGGTGTTCAGCCGCTACACCACCACCCAGGCCGATGGCAGCACCGAAGACCGCCTGCGCATTGCCGGCACCGCTGAACTGGCAGGCTATGACCGCCAGCTCAACCCGGCGCGCTGCCAGGCGATTGTGCGGCGCGTGCAGCAGCTGTTCCCCGGTGCCACCGATGTGAGCCGCGCCCAGTACTGGGCTGGTCTGCGCCCCGCCACGCCGTCAAACCTGCCGCTGATTGGCCGCAGCAAAGTCAGCAACCTGTACCTCAACACCGGCCACGGCACGCTGGGCTGGACGCATGCCTGCGGCTCGGGCAAGGCGCTGGCAGACATCATGAGCGGGCGGGTGCCAGAGGTGGACTTTGGGTTTGTGGGGCAGACGACGCGGCCCGGTAGCCCCGTAAAAACGCAGCTGGCTACCGGATCAGCTGCTTGAGATCAGTCGGTGCCTGTAAACACCGTCAACACCCCGGTGTAGCCATACAAGTGATTGCGGGCAATTTCGCCACCGGCAAAAAAGCCAACCAGCGGCACATCGCCGAGTGCGCGCCGCACAATTTGCAGCTCGGCACTCGACGCGCCAAAGTGCGGGCCGCCCCGGCCTGAACAGCTCACGTAAACGGCACCGGCGATGCGCCGTGCCGGGTGGGGGGCAGATTCAGCCTCGGGGGCGCTCAGGGCGTTGGCTACTTCCAGCGTGATTTCTTCAGGCTCCAGCGCTTCGCGGATTTCTGCGCAGATGCGGATCAGATCCGCTTTGGCGGCCTGCATATTGCGCTCGCAAAACGCCAGTGTCATGCCCACTGACGGTGCCTCGGCGATGGCGATGCCCTTGCGGGTCGGGTCCAGGCCGATGATGTGGCGCACCACCACTTCACCGCCAAATTGCCCGGCGCGGCGCAGGGGCTGGTCGCTTAGAGATTCGCTGGGCTCGCTCAGCCCGACCAGGGTTTTGCGTACTTTGGCCAGTGCCTCGCGCGGCTGGTCCAGCGTGATGTGCAGGTCGGCCAGCATCACGTCGAGGGCAGGTTGACCATCGAGTCCGGTCACGACGTTGCTGTCACATGCGGTGATGGTGTGGTTGCCTGAGACCGGCTGGCAGCCCTGCGTGACGCGTGACATCAGCGCTGCGCCCCGGGCAAACGCCACGCCGCTCAAGCCGCCACTGAACACGCCGCCAGCAGCACCCTGGCCCTTGACGTTGCCGTGCCCGCTGAGTGCAAACTGCACCATCGGGCCGCGGCTGGCCGCCAGGCCGCCAAACACATAGCCGCTGTCGGTGCGCCCGGCCATCTCGCTGATCAGCTCGGCTACATCGGGCGTGCCTGAATCTGCATGCACCAGCGCGGTGTGCGCCTTGAACCGTCCGGGTGCTGCGGCTGGCAGCGGCGAGACGCCTGAAAACACGCGGTACTGGTCATGCGGCAATTCGCAGAGCATCACGCAGAGCGCGGGCTCGTCAAAATACTCGACGTTGTTCGATGCAATGCCCACGCCAACGGTACCGCTCCAGTCGGTGACCTCAGGCAACTCGGCGCTCAGGTGGTCCAGAATGTCCTGGGCGTGGCCCGCATAGCGGTCGGTGATGTAGAGCAGACCCAGCGTGGGGGCGCTGGCGTAGCCGGGCGAGGCCATCATGGCGCGCAGTTGCGCCAGTACCAAGGCGGCGGCCATGGGCCATTGGGGGTGGGTTGCGTGACCGTAGGGAAATAACTTCATGGGCTAAAACGGATGTGCGGGTTAGATGAACGAACTCGAATTATCGGGCGGGCTTGCGCGCTGGTTTGGCAGGCGCTACGGCTTTTTTGACGGTACTCTTTTTGGCTGCAGGGGTTTTGGCAGCGGGCTTTTTGATGGCCAGGGCTTTGCCTGGCGCGCGCTCTGGCCGAACCGGGCTGTTGCGCAGGGCAGTGTCCAGGGCTGCGCGCGCACCACCCGCTACCTTTTTACTGGCACTGCTGGCCATGCCCTTGGCAACGCTTTTGGCCAGGCCCGTGGCGTTTTTCATGGCGTCTTTAGCCAGGCCTGTGGCGGTATCCATCGCGGTTTTTTTAGCAGCCTCTTTCATGGCCTCCGTCGCGATGGCCTGGAACTGCTGGGTCAATGCGCCCCACCACTGCATCGGGTCCACCACGCCGCCAGCAGCGGGGGCCTTGGCAGTTTTGCCTTTTGCAGCAGCAGCGTCATCGGCTTCGTCCGCGCTGTCATCAGCGTGG
>JBBRMH010000226.1:0-5045 GCA_038230935.1 Burkholderiales bacterium
CATCACCAGCCAGAACCATGGTTTTGCAGTGGATGCTGCCAGCCTGCCCGCCCACTTGCGCGCCACCCATATCAGCCTGTTTGACGACACCTTGCAGGGCATCGCGTGGACTGACAAGCCCGCTTTCTGCTTTCAGGGCCATCCGGAGGCATCACCTGGCCCGCACGATATTTCCTATTTATTTGACCGGTTTACGGCGCTGATGGAAAAGTCGCAATAACACCAAGGGGTTGCTATGCAGGAAATTGATTCACCGACTACCAGTTTCGAATTCGATGCTCTGCGTGGCGTGGGGCAGGTGGAATTGCGTGTGCGCAAAGATCAGCGGGTGTATGCGCTGTTTGGCAGCAATGGTGTGGGAAAGACCAAGTGTCTGGAGGCGTTGTTTCAGTACCACCTAGTGGTGTGCAAGCCTTTTATGGCGCATCACAGCTCACAGTTAAGCAGGTCGATTTTCGTAGCGCGGAGCTATAGCACCGACGTGTTTTCTGTATTGGTTTTCGAAAAGAGTCATCCGCGAGTTTTGCAGGTATCTCCCCAGTCAGAAGACGTTGAATTTCATACTTTGCCAGTGGTGTTTCTAGGAGCTTCACAGCGAGGGACTATTCAAAATAACCCCTCGACATCAAGTCCAATCGGGACGTTTGAGGAGCGACGCGAGAATTACTTTACGTCGCTTGTTCATGGAATGGGTGATGGTTTCTCCAGCCTTGGCATGCATACAGATGTAGAGGGATGGTTCGTCACCCTGGCGCAATCTGCCAATCCTTACCAAAAGCAAGCTGACAACCGCGAAGTCGAAATTAATACCTTGCTGCAATTGCTGCATCAAGTCGATGGTCGGTTTGACCCGACGTTCCTGCAGATCGCAGGCGATAACCGTGTTTCCTTGAAAGTCCATGGCCAAATTACTGAACTGCGCCATCTCAGCAGTGGTTTTGCGTCTTTGCTGAAAATGCTGCAGGCGATTATTTCTGGCTATTCCAACTTTACCAATGAAGTGCAGCTGGCACATGTCAAAGGAATCGTGCTGATTGATGAAATTGAGAGTCATCTACATGTTGAATGGCAGAGCAAAATCGTTCTTCTGCTTAAAAAAGTATTCCCTAACACTACCTTTTTTATAGCCACACATGCGCCGCTGGTGCTGACTCAACTGCAAGAAGGTGAGGCTTATCAGCTGCGCCGTGATGAAGATGATGGCGTTGTTCGTTCACATCTTATTACTGCCCCGAACAAGCAAGCTCTGATCGATGTGCTGCTTGAAGGGTTTGGAGTGGATGTAAATGCCCTGAAACGTGAGCGCATGTCGCCTGAATCTCAGGCTTTGGCCAAAAAGCGTTTACTGGAATTGATTAATGCCCGTGATGACGAGGGTGCGACAGCATGACCCGTGACATGTTGCTCGATACAAATTTGATCATTCAAGCGTTTGACTATGCGGGAACATCTGAGCCTGAAACAAGAGCTGCTGCAAAGAATCATATAAATGCACTTTTGAGTGATCCAGACGTGATGCTTGCCATAACGCCGTTGATTCGCTACGAGGTTTTACGTGGTGTACCTGCAGTAGATGCTGCGCGAATGCAAGCACTGTCAGCCGCATTAACGCAGTTTGAAATCTATGAAATCCGGTCAGCAGAAGCGAATCTTGCGGCTGAACTCTGGCGTTACGCCGTCAGCAAAGACCAAAGGCCGAACAAACGCTCGTTTGATATTGCGCATGTCGCAAGTGCCAAAGTGAACAATCTGGAAATGGCCAGTACCGACCAAGATATCGCCAAGCTGCTGAGCTTGTACGACGAAATGAAGAAAGAAACGAAGTAAATGCCAAAACGTACAGACATCAAAAGTGTCCTCATCATCGGCGCAGGCCCCATCATCATTGGTCAGGCCTGCGAGTTTGACTACTCCGGCGTGCAGGCCTGCAAGGCCCTGCGTGAAGAGGGCTACAAAGTCATCTTGATCAACAGCAACCCCGCTACGATCATGACCGACCCGGCCACGGCGGACGTGACTTATATCGAGCCAATTACCTGGCAGACGGTTGAAAAAATCATCGCCAAAGAGCGGCCTGACGCGATTTTGCCAACCATGGGCGGGCAGACGGCGCTCAATTGCGCGCTTGATTTGTGGCACAACGGCGTGCTGGAAAAATACCAGGTCGAACTGATTGGTGCCAAGCCCGAAGCGATTGACAAGGCTGAAGACCGGCTGAAGTTCAAGGACGCGATGACCAAGATCGGCCTGGGTTCTGCCCGTTCCGGCATTGCGCACAGCATGGAAGAAGCCTGGACAGTCCAGAAAACGCTGGGTTTCCCGACGGTGATTCGCCCCAGCTTCACTTTGGGTGGCACGGGTGGCGGCATTGCCTATAACTCGGAAGAGTTTGAAACCATCTGCAAGCGCGGCCTGGAGGCCTCACCCACCAAAGAGCTGCTGATTGAAGAGTCTTTGCTGGGCTGGAAAGAATACGAGATGGAAGTCGTGCGTGACACGGCTGACAACTGCATCATCGTTTGCTCGATTGAAAACCTGGACCCGATGGGCGTGCATACCGGCGACTCAATCACAGTGGCGCCAGCGCAAACATTGAGTGACAAGGAATACCAGATCATGCGCAACGCATCGATAGCCATCTTGCGCGAGATTGGTGTCGATACGGGTGGCTCCAACGTGCAGTTCTCGATTAACCCGGCGGATGGCCGCATGGTGGTCATTGAGATGAATCCGCGTGTATCGCGCTCATCGGCGCTGGCATCCAAGGCGACCGGTTTCCCGATTGCCAAAGTCGCGGCCAAGCTGGCGGTTGGCTACACGGTCGACGACCTGCGCAATGAGATCACGGGAGGTGCTACGCCTGCGAGTTTTGAGCCCAGCATTGATTACGTGGTCACCAAGATCCCGCGCTTTGCGTTTGAAAAATTCCCGACTGCAGACTCACGCCTGACCACACAGATGAAGTCTGTCGGTGAAGTCATGGCCATGGGCCGTACGTTTCAGGAGTCATTCCAGAAAGCCCTGCGCGGCCTTGAAGTCGGCGTCGATGGCATGAACGAAAAAACGCAAGACCGCGAAGTGCTTGAAAAAGAACTCGGCGCACCTGGCCCTGACCGCATCTGGTACGTCGGTGACGCGTTTGCCATGGGCATGAGCGTGGACGAGGTGTTTGTGCTGACCAAAATCGATCCGTGGTTTTTGGTGCAAATCGAACAGATCGTCAAGATTGAGCTGGAGCTTGAAACTACGTCCCTCGACAAAATTGATGCGGCCACCTTGCGCGCCCTCAAGCAAAAAGGCTTTTCAGACCGCCGCCTGGCCAGGCAGCTTAAAACGACGGATACCGCGATTCGCGACAAGCGTAAAGCTCTGGGTGTGCGGCCGGTTTACAAACGTGTTGACACCTGTGCTGCCGAGTTTTCTACTGATACCGCTTACCTGTATTCGACCTACGAGGCCGAGGGCAGTGAGTGCGAAGCCGAACCGACCACCAATAAAAAAATCATGGTGCTGGGCGGTGGCCCCAACCGAATCGGGCAGGGCATCGAGTTTGACTACTGCTGCGTCCACGCGGCGCTGGCCCTGCGTGAAGACGGTTACGAGACCATCATGGTCAACTGCAATCCTGAAACCGTTTCAACCGACTACGACACCTCAGACCGCCTGTACTTTGAGCCGCTGACGCTCGAAGATGTGCTCGAAATTGTCGATAAAGAAAAGCCGTTCGGCGTGATCGTGCAATACGGCGGCCAGACGCCGTTGAAGCTGGCGCTGGACCTGGAGGCCAACGGCGTGCCCATCATCGGCACCAGCCCGGACATGATTGACGCGGCTGAAGACCGCGAGCGCTTCCAAAAGCTGCTGCACGCCCTCGAACTGCGCCAGCCCCCTAACGCCACAGCCCGTACCGAGCCGGAAGCGCTTGAAAAAGCTGCGGCTCTGGGCTACCCGCTGGTCGTGCGCCCGAGCTACGTGCTCGGTGGCCGTGCCATGGAAATCGTGCATGAACAGCGTGACCTGGAGCGCTACATGCGCGAAGCCGTTAAGGTCAGCCATGACTCCCCCGTGTTGCTTGACCGCTTTTTGAACGACGCCATTGAGTGCGATGTGGACTGTATTCGTGACTCGGCAGGTGCTACCTTTATTGGCGGTGTCATGGAGCACATCGAACAGGCGGGTGTACACAGCGGCGACTCGGCCTGTTCCTTGCCGCCGTATTCACTGACTGCAGAAACAGTTGCCGAGATCAAGCGCCAGACATCGGCCATGGCAGCAGCCCTGAACGTCGTCGGCCTGATGAATGTACAGTTTGCGATTCAGCATGTCGATGGCCAGGATGTGATTTATGTGCTGGAAGTCAACCCGCGCGCTTCACGCACCGTCCCCTTTGTCAGCAAGGCCACCGGCATTCAGCTGGCCAAGGTGGCGGCGCGCTGCATGGTTGGCCAGTCGCTGGCGTCGCAAGGCATCACCAAAGAAGTCACGCCACCTTATTTCAGCGTGAAAGAAGCGGTGTTCCCGTTTGTCAAATTCCCCGGTGTGGACACGATTCTCGGCCCTGAGATGAAGTCCACTGGCGAGGTCATGGGCGTGGGCAAGACGTTTGGCGAGGCGTTTGTCAAGTCACAGCTCGGTGCAGGCACCAAACTGCCGACGTCAGGCAGAGTGTTTTTGACGGTTAAAAACAACGACAAACCGCGTGCAGTCGAGGTAGCGCGTGCGCTGCGTGCTATGAATTTTGACATTGTGGCGACCAAGGGCACCGCTGTGGCGATTCGTGCAGCAGGCATTGACTGCGTCACGGTCAACAAAGTCACCGAAGGCCGCCCGCATGTGGTGGACATGATCAAAAACAACGAGATTGCGCTGGTCATCAACACCGTGGAAGAGCGGCGCAATGCGATTGCCGATTCCCGGCAGATCCGGACTTCATCGCTTTTGGCGCGTGTCACCACGTTCACCACCATTGCAGGCGCAGAAGCAGCGGTTGAAGGCATGAAGCACCTTGATAACCTCAGTATTATTTCCATTCAGGAAATGCACGC
>JBBRMH010000227.1:0-5038 GCA_038230935.1 Burkholderiales bacterium
CCGACAGCTGCTTTTCAACTTTGGGCAAATCACCGACAACAGTTGAGCCCAGCCCGATCAGGAACCCGGCAAACACCACGGCCACCAGCCACAGGCCGCGCCGCATCCAGGTTTCTGTGAGTCGAAGGGATTTGCTCATGGCCAGTCCTTGTATTGAAAGCAGTCAAGTATTTCAGGTTGACACGGGTCAAAATACAGACTGTGCCCCGTTTTTTGTAAAAGTCAGTGTGAACCAGGCAGTTTGCAATGTCTTGCGGAACTTGTCGGGTGCAGTTTTGATGCACCTGAAGTATGACGAAACAGTACTTTCAAGGTCAGATTTTTTCCATCGCATCACCTCAGAGCCAGAAATGACCCAGCCAGACCCCAAATATGTCAGTGCTTCAAAGCCCGTGAATCGACGCACGGCACAGCCTGTTGCCAGCGAAGAGCGACTCAGCCCGGTGGTGCAGGAGCGGCTCGCGGCCAAATGGGCTGGCCAGCAGGCCAGGAACCGGTTTGGCTTGCCGCTGGCCGAGCAGTTGCTGGTAGCGCCCAAGCCAGCCCAAACGCCCGCCATGAGCCCTTTGCTGATCACGGGCGGCGTGGTATGTGCCGCGTCAGCTGTCGGCCTGCTGCTGGCTGCCATTGCGCACTCATGGCTGTTTGCCGGGGGGGGTGCTGCAGGTTTGGCAGCAGGCGTGAGCCTGGTGTTTTTCAGCCGCCGTTCAGAAGCCCTGTCTGCGCTGGCTGTGCCTTCAGCGCCTGCATTTTTTGATGCAGCCAGCCTGCTGGCGTTTGACCGCGCGGCAGACAGCATGGCAGCTGATGCACCTGACAGGGTGGTCACCGCGCTGACGGCGCTGAAACGGCAGCTGGCGCGCATTGCACAGCAGGCAGCCAGTGCCCCGGTTGACGAACACTTCACCATGGATGACCGGCTTTACCTGACGGAGCTGCTGCGCCGCTATTTGCCGGATTCACTGCAGGCTTACCTGCTGGTGCCCAGAGACCAGCGCGCATCCCCGGTGCTGGAACAAGGGGCCTCGGCCGTGTCGCTTTTGCTGGGCCAGCTTGAGCTGCTGGGCAAAGAGCTGGACCAGCATGAGGAAAAGCTGACCAAGAGCAAAGCCGAAAATCTGCTCAGGCAGCAGCGCTTTCTCGAATCAAAAAGCAGCCGCTGAAAAACAGGGCAACAAAGCGATATTTATGGGCGGCCCACCTCAGTCGTCGGCCCGGAGCGCTCCATCAGCTCGGCTTCGTGGCCGTCACGAATCGTTTTGGCCAGCGTGAAAGTGCTGCTGACCAGAAACAGCCAGCTGACCATCATATAGTTCTTCTCAGGCCCGGGGATGTTCATGCGCCACAAGCCCCACGCCGTCAGCGCCACGGCAGCGGCAAATGCGACCCAGACTGTCATGACCCAAGACTTGGTATCGACCTGCCCATCGCGGTTGTCACGAATAGTTTTGGCTACGGCAAAGGCTGAAAACAGACAGAAAAACATGCCCAGGGCCAGAAAAGCCCGGTCCAGTTCCTGCCCTGGCAGTTGAATGACACCCAGGGCGCAGGCAGCGATCGCCAGACCAAAAGACAACCACACCTGAAGACGCCAGCCGCCGGTGTCGCGCTGCATGATGAATCGAGTAGCCATGAATAAACCCCTTGAAAAATTTTATTGAAATAAAAAACCGAAACTGAAATTTGAAACCTAATCTGGAGCATTAAAGCGCCACAGGCCCGCTGCTGGCCTGCCGGGTGGCCTCCCGCGCCTGTTGCTGGCGCTGCCGGTCCACGTACTGGTCGGCTTTGGACAGCTGCTGTTTGATCATGGCGTTGTTCTGGCCCATCACTTCAATGGCTTTGGAGCGAAAGGTGTCCATCGCATCCATGGCCTTGAAGGTCTGGTCAAACATGTCCTTGAGTTTGTCCATCCCGATCATCGGGTTTTGCGCAAACTGGGCCGTTTTATCCACATGGTTATTGAGCTGGCGGCCAGTTTCCTGAATCAGGCCTTCAATCGTGCTGTTCACGCCGGTCAGCATGTCCATCACCTTGATCTGGTTGCCAGTGGCGCGGGCCACGGTTTGCGCCACGGCCAGCGCGCTCATGCCGGTGGTGGCAATGCGGCTGCAGCCGTTCATCATTTCGCGGCCGGTTTTTTTCAGTACGTCTAGCGCCAGGTAGCCATTGGTACATACGGCCTGCTGGGTCAGCATGTCCTGCAGGTTTTGCCGAGCGTAAAACAGCACCTCCTGTTCCAGCGCTTTGGCGCGCAGCGGATCGGTGCTTTTAAGTGCCTCAACCCGGGTGTGCAGCCTGGCGTCCAGCGTTTCTGCAAAGTGAATGGCACCGCCGAGCTTTTGCATGGCCTCCCACAGCTTGCCGCGTGTGGCTTCCAGATCCACCACATCGCGCTGCATGTCGTCACGGGCGGCATACAGCTGCTGCATGCTTTTTTGCAGCTGGTCAGATGCCCCCTGATATTTGCGAAAGTAGTTTTGCAGTTTATTGCCGTAGGGAATAAACCCGAGCAGCTTTTGCGGCTGGAACAAGTCACCTTCTTTGCCAGGGTTCAGGCTGTCCAGATGACCGCGCATGTCCTGAATCGCCTGGAAGGCCGAGCTGTCTTCCACACCGATAAAGTTGCGCTGCATGAGTCGGCCCTGCATCAGGCTGGCCGCAATCGAGACTTCTTCGCGCCCGAGCGCAAAAGCGCTGTCAAGCCGGCTCTTGAAGGCTTCGCTCTGCACGTCTTCTGTCAACAGGCCCTGCATGAACCGGTCCACCTGGTCTTCAACCCCGTTTTGAAGTTCCAGCGACATCGGTACCGCGGTTTTGGCGACCTGTTCGGTCACCGGGGTGATGACTTCAGGCGGGGTCAGCTGGAAGGTATTGACAGCGACGGGGGCTTGCAAGGGTGTGGACATGGTGGCCTTTTGTGGTGAGCTGAACGGTGGTTCGGGTTGTTTATACAGTTGCAAAGCATGAAAGCCAACAAGTCATTCACCGCAGAGGCGCAGAGGAGATCAAAAAACTCATTTTTTTAACTCTGCGGCCCTCTGCGTACTCTGCGCCTCTGCGTTGAAGGTTTTCTGGTCAGTGAAGCTAAAAGGTTACGTTTTTAGGGTCATTTATGGCAGCAGCCCTTGATTTACCTGCACAGGCAGCTATTGATTCAGGAGCAATTTAAGGTTCACTGCCTGGCCAGCAGGCGCGCAACGGTGTCTCGCAAACCGACGGGTTCGACTTGCCCTGCAGCCATGGGCTCGCCGACTTGCAGGCCAACGCGGCTCCACAGTCCACGCCTGAAAGGGCTGACCATCGCCTGACCGCGCTCGACCTTGCTGAAAAACGAGCCCCACAAATTGGTCAGGGCCATCGGTATCACGGGCGCTTGCACGCCGTCGCGCTCGGCGTTCTCAAGAATTTTCATGATGCCGCCTTTGAAGGCTTTTAACTCCCCGTCGTTGGTGATACCGCCTTCAGGGAAGATCGCCAGCAAGTCGCCTTCGCGCAGTACCTTGGCAGCCGCTTCAAAAGCAGCTTCGTAGAGCACCGGGTCTTCAGAACGCGGCGCAATCGGAATCGCTTTGGCCAGCTTGAAGAACCAGCCCAGCACCGGCATTTTGAAAATACGGTGGTCCATCACAAAATAAATCGGGCGCGGGCTGGCGGCCATCAGCAGCACCGGGTCCACAAAACTCACATGGTTGCACGTCAGCACCGCTGCGCCCTGCGTCGGAATATGGTCGTCACCGGTGATTTTGAAACGGTACACGCAGCGCGACAGCAGCAAGGCCACAAAGCGCAGCAGGTACTCGGGCACCAGCAAAAAGATATAAAACGCCACCACTGCATTGGCCAGGCCGACAAACAGAAAAATTTGCGGAATCGTGAACTCGGCTTTCAGCAGCGCACCGGCCAGAATGGACGAGACAATCATGAACAGCGCGTTCAGAATATTGTTGGCGGCGATGATGCGGGCACGGTGCGTACTCTGGCTGCGCAGCTGGATCAAGGCGTACATGGGCACGCTGTACAGGCCTGCAAACAAACTGAGCAGCGCCAGGTCCATCATCACGCGCCAGTGGGCCGGTTTGGCAATAAAGGCCGCCAGGCTCATGACTTCCGATGCGGGCAACCCACGGGAAGCAAAGTACAAATCGACCGCAAACACGCTCATGCCAATCGCGCCCAGCGGCACCAGGCCAATCTCGACATGCCGCTTGCTGAGCACTTCACACAGCAGCGAGCCGGTGGCAATACCAATCGAGAAAACCACCAGCAGTAATGATGCGACCTGCTCGTTGCCATGCATGACTTCTTTGGCAAAGCTCGGAAACTGGCTTAAAAAAGTCGCCCCAAAAAACCACATCCAGCTGATGCCCAGCATGGAGCGAAACACCACAATATTGCTGCTGGCCAGCTTCAGGTTGCGCCAGGTCTCGGTCACCGGGTTCCAGTTGATTTTGAGGTCAGGGTCAGTCGCCGGGGCCAGCGGAATGAATTGCGAGACCACACGCCCCACCAGCGCCAGCGCCACGCATGACACGGCCACATAGGTCGGCCCGATCTGGGGAATGGCGATGATCAGCCCGCCCACAATATTACCCAGCAAAATTGCCACAAACGTGCCCATCTCCACCATGCCGTTGCCACCCGTGAGTTCCCGCTCATTGAGCGCCTGTGGCAGATAGGCGAACTTGACCGGCCCAAACAGCGTGGAATGCAGGCCCATCAAAAACGTGCAGCCCAGCAGCACCGGCACCTGCACATTGATGTTACGGCTCATGAAGCCTGCCGCCGCGATCAGCATGATCACCACTTCAAGGTTTTTGACAAATCGGATCACGCGCGTTTTCTCAAACTTGTCGGTGAGCTGGCCGCTGGTCGCCGAAAACAGCAAAAACGGCAAAATAAACAGCGCCCCAATCACCAGCCCCGCCAGCGCAGGTGGCAGCCAGCCCACACTGAGCTGGTAAGTCACCATCACGGTGAAGGCGAACTTGAACAGGTTGTCATTGGCCGCGCCCGAGAACTGCGTCCAGAAAAACGG
>JBBRMH010000228.1:0-5011 GCA_038230935.1 Burkholderiales bacterium
CTGGCGCAAGTTGGAAATCAGCACATTCATGTCAACGCCACTGCGGCCCAGCCACTTTTGCAAAGGCTCACCCCGCACCAGCGCCTCACTTGCCAGTTGCGTCAACTCCAGGAAGGCCCGGTTGGCCGTGATGACCCTGCCATCCATATCGGTCACCACAAAAGCATCTGGCGCATTTTCAATGACACGCTGCAGTAACCGCGTCATGCTGGTTTCACCAGACGCCTCAGTGGGTTTTAAAGGGGTGACGCGAATCAGGAAATGGGTTGAATTTTCTTGCCTGAAGAGCGAGCCTGACACGTTGTAAATATCAGCGGAGTCGGCAAAACACACAGTGATCGGGTCTGCACGGCCGCGCAACCTGAGCGCGGCAAACATTTGCTGCACCGCCGGCACACTTAAGGAGTCCAGTCCCTGAACCAGTGTCCAGTTGGCAACCCGTGCCCTGTCACCCAATAACTTGTAGGCTGCGGGATTGGCTTCTTCGAGCTTTTCAGTGGTGGCGTCCAGTATCAATACTGCCTCGGTCGCCACCTGAAACAGCAGGCGGTAGCGCGTCTCGACATGACGCAAGCGCCAGTAATCGCGCTCCATGGAGAGCTGCGCGCTGACCAGACGCTGCTGCAAGGCGACCTGTGAACGCAAGTCGCGTCCAAAGGCGACCGAACGGTGCGCGCCAGCCTCTCTGCTTAGCGGGACGATGGTGTACAACAGTGCGAGGTCAGTGCTGTCAGCCGAGGGGTGATTGATGTGGCGCCACTTGGTGCTGCCCAGGCTGGTGGCTTCGCTCAGCATTTCCTGAACTTTGGGCCGACTTTCTATCGTGACGGTGTCCAGCCAGGGCTTTCCCAGCCAGTGCTGATGACCATGCTGCTTTAACTCGTCATTGCCAAAAGCCATGTCCTGAATCACGCCATGCTCATCAAGAATGAGTGCGACATCAGCAGCGGCAGAAATCAGGGATGCTGTGGTTTGTGCGTCCAGACCCGCGAGAAACAACTCAGCGCTTTCGAAGTGCCCGATAGTGCTTTCTTTGGTTGCCTGTAGCGGTGACTTCATGAGCCTGGAGATAAGGTTAACGTGAAAAAGATAGGCAAAGCCGGCACAGACATTGCACCGAACTAAGCCGTTGTTTCAGCGCCTGATCTGAAAACTTGAGCCTGCGCAGACACCAGTCGTGCAGCCAGACCGGGCGCTTGCGAGCCATCGGTAGAAGCAGCATCTGCGCTCACGTAGGCCACGTACTCCGGGTTGGCCAGGAAAAGTGGGCCACCCACTATAACGCACATCGATTTATTCAAGGCCGCAGCGCGGACGTTCTTGATGCACGCTGCCAGCTCGTCGAGTTGGGCCACATTACCCAGCGAAAAACCCACCACGTCAAACCATTCGCGCTGTACCATGACAACAGGGTCAGCGCCCGCCTCCCATGCGCCGCCACCCACATCCCAGCCAGCGCGCCTGAAAAACTCGGAAACCATCACCAGCCCAAAAGTATGCTGCTCGCCAGGGCCGGGCAGTAATAAAACGCGATTGCCGCTTGTGCTGGTGCTGGATTGACCAAAAGCAGGGCTTAATTCCCGGAGAACCTGTTGCAGGCGTCCCAATCCGACCGTGACCTCTGTGAAATCGCAAAGGTCTTCTTCCCACAGCACGCCCAGGTAGCGGGCCACCGGTGCCAGCAAATCGGTGTAGATGGTTTCAACAGAAATCCCGCTGGTGCGCATCGCCTCAACACAGGCATGGGCCAGATTTTCATCCGGTGCAAGCACCAGCCTGGCGAAAGCTTGCACATCTTCTGGACTGACTTGCGCGCAAGCGGACGCTGTCAAAGGCAAGCATTCGCCAGCCGTAGGATGCGCCAGCATCAGTCTCGGGATAATTTCATTTTCAATCGCCCGGGACAGCAAAGCCAGCCTTGAATCAATGGCTTCGCGGTTCGCATCGGTCGCCAGGCGAGCGATGGCCTGACTGTTTTGGACATACGCTTGAGCATCGCTGTCATCACCAAAAAACTGTGATTCCTGTTGATCAGCTACCCGACCAGGGTTGGCTTTTATCTGTAACTTCATTGCTTGTCTCCTCACGCCTTGCATGCTGTAAGTGGCAATCTGCATCACTGAGCCTGTCAGTGGTACGTTACATTGCCGTTTTTCTGTCAGATGTTTGCCTAGATCAAGCGCCACTGCTATTTACGCGGGCAATCTTTACAGGCCTGTCGAGTTTGTACAGGCGAAAGCCCCTTCGGTCAACCATGTTTCTACTGATCCAACGCATTTTTATTGCAATAAAAACCGTCAATAAAAATTGACGTAAATAAAAGTTGACACTTTTAACTTGCGAAGGTAAATTGCAGCCATGGCAAAAAGCAACGATACAAATCGTGGACAGAACAACAAGGATGTGATGCACCCCTCGCGGGCTTTGTACACCCCTGAGCAACGCATCAAACGTGACAAATCAGTCTGGACACTGGTTCAGGGTTTGCTTGCACCGGTCCAGTTTCTGGTTTTTCTGGTCAGTCTGGTGCTGGTTCTGCGTTACCTGGCCACAGGCGAGGGGCAAAACATCGCCCTCTGGTCCATTGTGATCAAAACCTTCACGCTCTACACCATCATGATCACGGGATGCATCTGGGAAAAGGTCGTGTTTGACTGCTACCTGTTTGCCCCCGCCTTCTACTGGGAGGACGTTTTCAGCATGCTGGTGCTGGCATTGCACACCGCCTACCTGGTGGCCCTGTTCACGGGCATGCTCGATAGCCGACAGTTGATGTACCTGGCACTGGCCGCTTACTGCACGTACGTCGTCAATGCCGGGCAGTTCATCTGGAAACTGCGCATGGCCCGCCTGGACCATGCCCGGCAGCAAGCTGCCGTGACGCAGCATGGGTTGACCGCATGAACGCTGTCATACCGATTAAAAACGCAAATATGGGCGGCTGCTCGGATGCCCCGGTACTGCGCGAGCGTGGTCAGCGTGAGGTATTTTGTGGCCTGACCGGCATCATCTGGTTGCACCGCAAGATACAGGATGCCTTTTTTCTGGTGGTGGGCTCGCGCACCTGCGCCCACTTGATCCAGTCCGCCGCCGGTGTGATGATTTTTGCTGAACCCCGGTTTGCCACGGCCATCATCGACGAGCGCGATCTGGCAGGCCTGGCGGACGCCAACACCGAACTTGACCGCGTGGTGACCCGCCTGCTGGAGCGTCGGCCAGAGATCAAATTGCTGTTTTTGGTGGGCTCCTGCCCGTCAGAAGTCATCAAACTCGATTTGTCGCGTGCTGCTTCGCGACTGTCATCGACGTTTTCCCCAAAAGTCAGGGTGTTGAATTACTCGGGCAGCGGGATTGAGACCACCTTCACCCAGGGCGAAGATGCCTGTCTGGCCAGCCTGGTGCCTGTTTTGCCACCCGCTGCTGCAGGCGCACCTGCCGACCTGCTCGTAGTCGGTGCCTTGGCCGACGTGGTGGAAGACCAGTTTGCGCGCCTGTTCAAACAGTTGGGGATGGGTTCAGTCCACTTTTTCCCGCCACGTCACGCCAATGACATGCCCGCCATTGGGCCAAACACCCGGTTTTTATTGGCACAGCCGTTTTTAGCCGACACCGCCAAAGCCCTGGAGTCACGCGGTGCGCAGCGCATTGCAGCGCCGTTTCCCTTGGGTATTGAGGGCACAAGCCAATGGCTGTGGGCGGCAGCTGCTCAGTTTAATGTAGCAAGCCAGCATTTTGACAGCGTGACAGAGCCAGCCCGCCAGCGCGCTGGTGCAGCTGTCGCACGCCAGCGCACACAGCTGGCTGGCAAAAGCATCTTTTTCTTTCCAGACTCACAGCTTGAGATTCCGCTGGCCCGTTTTTTATCGCGCGAGCTGGGCATGGTGCTGGTTGAAGTGGGCACACCTTACCTGCACCGCCAGCATATGGCCGAAGAGCTGGCTTTGTTGCCTGAAGGTACACAGCTGTCTGAGGGTCAGCATGTTGAAAACCAGCTGGATCGTTGCCGCGCTGCCCAGCCTGACATTGTGGTGTGCGGCCTGGGGCTGGCCAATCCGCTGGAAGCCGAGGGTCTGACAACCAAGTGGGCAATCGAGCTGGTGTTTACACCCATCCAGGGCTATGACCAGGCGGCTGATCTGGCTGAGCTTTTTTCTCGCCCGCTGCTGCGCCGTCTCAAGCTGGCTGCCTAGGATATACACATGCAGCTGACACTCTGGACATATGAAGGCCCCCCGCACGTAGGCGCCATGCGCGTTGCCACTGCGATGGAAGACGTGCATTACGTTTTGCACGCACCACAAGGCGATACCTACGCCGACTTGCTGTTCACCATGATTGAGCGCTTGCCCAAGCGCCCACCCGTGACGTACACCACATTCCAGGCGCGCGACCTGGGCGGCGACACCGCAGAGCTTTTTAAAAATGCTGCACGTGAAGCGTTTGAACGCTTCAAGCCCAAAGCCATGCTGGTCGGCGCATCCTGCACAGCAGAGCTGATTCAGGACGACCCAGGTGGTTTGGCCAAGGCGCTTGACTTGCCCATTCCTGTCGTTCCGCTGGAATTGCCCAGCTATCAGCGCAAGGAAAACTGGGGCGCGTCAGAGACTTTTTACCAATTGGTGCGCTCGCTGGCCAAACCTAAAACAGAACGTACGCCAAGTGCGCGCAAGTCCTGCAACATTCTTGGGGCCACTGCGCTGGGTTTCCGGCACCGCGACGACTTGCGGGAAATAACGGGCTTGCTGGGCCAGCTGGGCATTGACATCAATGTCGTGGCGCCACTGGGTGCCACGCCAGCTGACATGGCCCGTCTGGGTGACGCAGATTTCAATGTGGTGCTCTACCCTGAAATTGCATCGGTGGCAGCGCAATGGCTCAACCGCACCTTTGGCCAGCCCGCTACAAAAATAGTTCCGATTGGCTCAGGTGCCACCCGCGACTTTATTGCCGAAGTCGCACAGCTTGCAGGTATAGACCCCAGTGCTGTGTTGGCTGATGCCAATGCGCGTGC
>JBBRMH010000229.1:0-5004 GCA_038230935.1 Burkholderiales bacterium
AAAACGCCTCAGCGCACAAAATCCGGCTTATCGGCGGGCTTCACACTTTTATTCATCATTCCCTGCCAGAAAGCGCAGGGCATCGCGCATTCAACGTCCCCGCAAATGCGTAGGCGTCTCCAGCCGCTTGGCCAGCAGCGACAAGGTCAGGGTCAGCACCAGATACACCGCAGAAATCAGCAGGTAGGGCTCCCAGTAGCGTGAGTACGCGCCTGCAACCGTGCGTGCAGCCAGCGCCAGCTCGGCCAGCCCGATGGCAGAAACCAGCGAGGAGTCCTTGATCAGCGTCACACCTTCATTGACCAGCGCAGGCACCATGCGCCGGAACGCCTGCGGCAGCACCACATAGCGCATGGCCTGCGGGTGTGTCAGGCCCACGCTGTAGGCCGCCTGGCTCTGGCCGTTGTGAATGCTTTGAATGCCAGCCCGGAAAATTTCGGAAATATAGGCCCCTGCATTGAGGGTCAACGCCAGCGCGCCCGAGAAAAACGCACCATGGTTTTGCCTGAATTCGCGTGCCATCTCGCCGCTGAGCAGCAAGCCACCATCGGGGTGAATCAGAAGCGGCATCAGCGCAAAATGCACCAGCAAAATCTGCACAAACAGCGGCGTGCCACGAAAAAACGTGACGTAAGTGGTGGTGATCGCGCGCAAAACCTTCAGGCCAGCACGCATCGCCCAGGACCGGGGCTGCGGTGCGTCCCGCGAGCTGCTGACCAGCCCGAAAAACACACCCAGCACCATGCCTGCCAGAATAGCCACCAGCGTCAGCTGCAGTGTCATCCACAAGCCACTGACAAAAAGCGGCATGTACCCGACCAGAATCTCCCAGCGTAAATCCATTGAGTTACTAGGCTTTGTTGGGGTTTTGCAGGTGGCTTGAGGCAGTCAGAACCGGCGGCTTATTTTGAAGCGGCTGGCATCGGTGCGGATGCTGCCGCTGCAGCGGGTGCCGCTGCGGCTGGAGGTGCCGCGCCAAAATACTGGGTATAAATCTTGTCGTAGCTGCCATCGGCCTTGATGTCGGCCAGGCCCTTGTTGAGCTTTTCCAGCAGTTCGGTGTTGCCCTTTTTGACAGGCAGGCCGTATTGCTCAGGTGTGAAGCTGGCGTCTGCGACGGTTTTGAACTTGCTGCCGGTGTTGTTGTTGACGTAATGAATCACCACGCCGTTGTCGGCCACCACGGCATCGACGCCGCCAGCTTCAAGTTCTTTCAGGGCCAGTGGGGTGGACTCAAAGCGCTTGATGTTGGCGCTGGTCTTGCCTTGCAGCTTGGTCACGGCTTCGTCACCGGTGGTGCCGGTTTGCACGCCCACCTTGAGCTTTTTGAGGTCCGCAAATTTGGCGACTTTGGAGTTGTCCTTCACGGCAATCAGTTGTTGTGCGTCAAAGTACGGGTTGGAAAAGTCCATGGTCTGCTTGCGCTCGTCGGTGATGGTGACAGCGGATACCAGCAGGTCACGGTCGCCCTGGTTCAAGGCGTTGAAGATGCCTTCCCACGGCGTATTGACAAACTTGATCTCGATACCGGCTTTGGCGGCGATGGCTTTGACCACATCAATATCAAAACCGACAATTTCGGCTTTTTCATTTTGCGATTCAAACGGTGCATAGGCGGCATCGGTTCCCACCACGTAAACGCGCGCTGGCGCAGGTGCAGGAGCCGATGCAACCGGAGCAGGTGCCACGACAACTGCAGGGGCTGGCTCCTTTTTGCCGCAGGCCACCATAAAAAGGCCTGCGCAGAGACTGGCCGCAGTCAGCAGGGAGCGGCGGGTAGTGATTTTTAGCATGTTGCACCTTCAAAGAATAAAAAGTAACGCAGTGTATGCCTGTAGGCCGTTCGGTGCTGGATTTGCAGCGTGGCGTTGGCGTGCAACAACACACTCCGCCAGACGTGAAAAAGTATAAACCCCGGTTTGCATCGAACACGGGTAATTGCCAAGGCACTGTCTAGGTAAGAACCCCGATGCATAACGGTCTGTCGAAGGATGGTGCCGCTTTACGTGGTGCGTGCGAACCCGTTGGCAGATTGTGAGAAAGTCCCTTTTTTACTCAGGCTGTCTGCAGAACGAGACCAGACCTGCACGCCACCGATTTCTATCGCGACTGTTGTGTTTGATTCGATCAAAAACCGGATTCTGCCATCGACACCTGTGAGCAGCTGACCGCAGCCCTTGGCCTTGACGGCCAGGCAGCGGAGCGCCTTCTCGGTATCGCAAATTTTTATTTTCAAAATTGGCACAGGGATGAACTTCTTGGGCTGAACGCTGAAGTGTTTCAAGCCGCGTGTGTCTCTACCAGTGGGGTTGCGGCTGGCTGTTGTCAATCAGCACAATCAGGCCGGGTGCGCCGGGCGAGAGGATTTTCTACATGAAATCGAACCGCTTGTGTCTGTGTTGCCTGCGCAAGTCGATAGGCAGACTCAGGCCAGATAGACGACCTTGCAACCTGATCGTCGAATGCCGTAAACCAGGTTACGAGCCGCTTTGCACACCAGCAATCCGCTCCACATGCGCCAGCAATGAACGCTTGGCCACGGGCCAGATGCGCGCATCGACATCGTCATAAGCGGTTTTTACCCAGTCGTCCAGCGTGCCGGTGGGATGCGCCTGCATCACCGCGCGGATTTTGGCCTCGCGCTTGAGGCGGTGGGCTTTGAGGTGGGCAATCGCTGTCGGAGCCTGTCCCAGCACATAGCCATGTGCAGGCAGGATGAATTCAATCGCATGGGCCTCACAGGCGCTGCTGAGCTGGTCGAGGGCGTCGAGGTAGTCGTTCATGTTGCCGTCTGGCGGGTCGATCACGGTGGTGCTGCCGTTCAAGATATGGTCGCCACTGAACAGCAGGCCGTCTTCAATCAGCACCAGACACATGTGATTGGCGGCGTGGCCAGGCGTGTGCAGTACTTTCAGGGTATGGGTCATTTGGCCCTCTGGCGCATGTTTTACAAGGACCAGGTGCTCCTTATTTTGTAGCGCCCGGTCTGGCGTGAATTCGCTGGCCGCGCGGGCTGTGGGGGCGGACGGCAGGCCCAGAACCGGTGGCTTGGCCCGGCCCGCCTGCACGCACAGCGCCTGCAGCGGCTGCGCGCCCGGCGAGTGGTCGGGGTGCGAGTGGGTGCAGACAATCATGCGGATATCGCCACCCGCTGCCTGGAACAAACGGGCCAGATGGTCAAGATCTGCCGGGCCGGGGTCAATGGCGATGTAGCCCGTGCCCGCATCGCCCACCAGATAGCTGTTGGTGGCTGGTCCGGTCATCACGCCGGGGTTGGGGGCTGTCAGGCGCATCACGTTTTTTAACAGCCGCACGGGTGTGCTGGTTTGCCAGTCGAGCGTGTGTACCAGCTGGCCGTCCGGGCAGGTCATGGCCAGCTCGCCGTAGGGCGCCTCGCTTTCCATATAGCGTGCCTCCGAGCCTGCCAGCAGGCCTGCGCGTGGGCAGGATGTCCACAACGGTTCTTCATGAGCGGCACAGGCTTGCAGCACAGCATCGACCGTGGGGTAAGCCTGCAGACGCTCCAGCGTGCGCAGGGTCGGAAAGATCAGTAAAAAGCTGCCCCCGGCATGCCGGGCCAGCGCGTCTTGCGGGCGCACCCAGCACGGCTCGAACTGCTCGGACTCATCGGCCACCGGCTCCTGGCCCTCGGGCATGCGGGTCACCAGAAAAGGCACATCAAAACGGCGCGGCAAATCGCGGTCGGTGACCCAGTGGGCCAGTGTAAATACCTCGGCACCTGCCAGTACCAGGCCACGCGCCTGGCATTGCGCAGTAAACGGTGCGCTGCGGTCAAGTGCTGCAATGTCGGCGCTGGTCGGGTGGCTGCCATCGGCATGCCGGGCCAGCAGCACGCCCAGCTCTTCAAAACTCTCGCGAATGGCAGCAATGGCCTGCGTGAGGTGCAAGTCGCTTTGACTGGCGCGACGGGTTGATTGCGCATGGCTTTGTGCGTCGGCGGCATCAATCACCCCGCCGGGAAAAACATACGCACCCGGTGCAAAACTGGCGGTCATGGCGCGCCGCGTCATCAGTACCTCGATGCCCTGGGCGGTGTCGCGCAGCAGTAAAAGAGTAGCGGCAAAACGCAGGTCTGCGGGTTTTCGCTGGGGATAAAGAAGCTGATTTGTTCGTACCATCGAAAGATTACAACATGGAGCTTTAAATGCTGTCTCGACGTCATCTGGTTGTGGGTTTATGTGTATGGACTGCGGCGGCGGGTGCTTTTGCCCAGAGCGGGCCGGCCTGGCCCACGCGCGGCCCCATCAAACTGGTAGCGGTGTTTCCACCCGGTGGCTCGGTGGACCAGGTGGCGCGCATTTTGTCCACGCCCTTGCAGCTGGCACTGGGCCAGACCGTGATTGTGGAAAACAAGGGCGGCGCGTCAGGCTCGATCGGTGCGGCGGCTGTGGCTGCCTCTGCGGCGGATGGCTACACCTTTGCCGTGGTGTTTGACACCCACGGCGTGAACCCGGCGCTGCTGCCCAATTTGCCGTTTGACAGCAAAAAAGACTTGGCCCCGGTGGTGCTGGTCGGCACCTCGTCCATGGTGCTGGCCACCAACGTGGGCAGCGAGTTCAAAACCTTTGCCGATGTGGTGGCAGCCAGCAAGGCGAAAAAAAATGTCAGCTACGGCTCGATCGGCTCTGGCAGCTTGGGCCATGTGGCCATGACGCTGCTGGGTAAAAACGGTGGTGTCGAGTGGACGCACATCCCTTACAAAGGCGGCGGCCCCCTGATGAATGACGCAGTTGCAGGCCATGTGCCCTTGTCGATTGGCTCGGTGTTTGTCACCAAACCGCACATCGATAGCGGCCGTCTGCGCCCACTGGCCGTGACCACCAGCAAACGCAGCCCGGAACTGCCCAACGTGCCGACGCTGGCAGAAAGCGGCTACCCCGGTTTTGAAGCACCGGCCTGGTGGGCTGTGCTGGCCCCGGCCAAAACCCCGCCTGACATCCTCAAGCGCATGAATGAAGAGTTGAACAAGGTGCTGCGCCAGCC
>JBBRMH010000230.1:0-5001 GCA_038230935.1 Burkholderiales bacterium
CGGCGATGAAATCAACCTGCCCAAAGCCGGTGCCAATTACGGCTGGCCCGTCATTACCTATGGTGAAAACTACGGTGGTGGCAAGATCGGCGAGGGCCTGACCCGTCAGGCCGGTATGGAGCAGCCGCTGCACTATTGGGTGCCGTCCATTGCACCTTCCGGCATGGCTTTTTTGACCAGTGAACGTTACGGCAAGGCCTGGCAGGGCAATTTGTTCGTGGGCTCGCTCAAGTTTGCTTACCTGGATCGCATCGAGCTGTCCCGGCCCTACACAGGTCAAGTGGTGCGTGAAAGCAAACTGCTGGCTGACACTGGCGAGCGCATTCGCGACGTCCGGCAGGGCCCCGATGGCCTCTTGTACGTGCTGACCGACAGCAGCAACGGGCAATTGATACGTCTGCTGCCCGACGTGTCGAAATAAGCCTGTACTGGCCGCGCAGGCACCTGGTGATCAAACAGTACGCAGTTATCATCAGGCGATGTCCATGGCACCTGCCTGGCGGGGCCTGATAGTCCGCATCAATCACTCTGCCAGTCACTGGCTGGCGGAATGGTGGCGGCTGGTGCATTTGGGGGCGGTCATTTTGCTGTTGATCCTGTCACCGTCAAGCTACCAGCGCAGCAACCGCCGGGTGCTGGCGCGCCATATTTATGAGAACACCGCGCCGATTCTGCTAGGGTTTACGGTGCTCTGCGCTCTGGTCAGTCTGGTACTGACCCGCATCGTGACAGCCACCGCCATGAGCTACGGCCTGTCGCAATACGCCCTGCAGGTGGTCATCCGGGTGCTGGTGCTGGAGCTGATACCGCTGACTGCAGCCCTGTTTGTGGCACTGCGCTGCACCATTCCTGATGGCGCAGAGCTGGCCCAGATGCAGGCCAAAGGCACGCTCGAATCCCTGCGGCTGCAGGGCATCAATCCGGTTCACCGCGAAGTTCTGCCGCGTGTGGTGGCCGGTATTTTCTCAACCATCACGCTGGCGGCGTTAAGTTGTGTGGTGGCGCTGGCTGTTGCGTATCTTGTGTTGTATGGTTTTGGACTGGCGGGCATGGCGGGCTACACGCGTTTGTTCGGCCAGGTGTTCACACCCGCTGTGTCGCTTATTTTTGTCCTGAAGACACTGCTGTTCAGCCTGGCGGTGTCGCTCATCCCGATGGCGTCGGCTTTTTACGGCATGCCCGAGAGCAGCACACGCAGCAGTGTCGAGATGCGCGGTCTGGTGCGCATGTTCTCTGTGATTTTATTGATTGAGGTGCTGTCATTGATTGGCAACTATTATTGAATTCGATGACGTTTGATTTGAGCCCCACTTTGAAATCCTCCAGAAAAACTCCGCCGCCATGAGTGACGTGCCTGACCCCTTGCGCGATGCTTCTTCAGATGCCCTGTTGAAGCCGCCCTTGCCTGAGGCCGCATCGCAAACCACGGAGAATCTGGAGTTCAAGGCCATGCTGCTGCTGGCCTTCATGCTGGCGCTGGTGCTGGGTTCTGCGGTGTATGTGCTGTATGCCCGAGGCGTGTTTGAGCGTATCCAGAAGCTGGTGCTTATCTCTGAAGACTCCGAGGGCGTGGTGGTGGGCATGAACATGACATTTTCGGGTTTCCCGATTGGCCGTGTGCAAGGCATTGAGCTGGCGGGCGACGGCAAGGCCCGCATTCTGGTGGACGTGGCCAGCAAAGACGCGCACTGGCTGCGCGAGTCCAGCGTGTACACACTGGTGCGCGGGCTGGTGGGCGGCACCAACATCCGCGCTTACACCGGTGTGCTGTCAGACCCGCCGCTGGCAGACGGTGCGGTGCGTACCGTGCTGCAGGGCGATGCCTCAGCCGAAGTGCCCAAATTGATTGCCGCTGCCAAGGAGCTGATTGAAAACCTGAACAGCCTCGTTGGCAGCCAGGGCGCTTTGGGGGCAACCCTTGGCAATCTGAAAATCCTGACCAGCAGAATCAACGGCAGCGGGGGGGCCCTGAGTGCGCTGCTGGGCAACGATGCCGATTCAAGAAAACTGCTGGCCACGCTTGGCCAAACCAACGAGCGCGTCAACACCCTGCTGGCCCGGCTTGATGGCCTGGCCGTCAAGGCAGATAGCCAGGTGTTTGGCGACAAACCCGGCAACCTGGGCCTGATGCCAGAAACCCGTGCCACCGTGGTGCAGCTCAACGCCTTGCTGCTGGACGCGCGCACCAGCTTGAAAAAAGTCGATGCCGTGCTGGTCGAGGCGCAGGCCATCGGTGCAAACACCCGTGAAGCCACCAGCGATCTGGGGTCCCTGCGCGGTGAGGTCGAAGCCAGCTTGCGCAAGGTCGAGGGGCTGGTCAATGAGATCAACCGCAAGTGGCCGTTCGCCAGAGACACCGAAGTGAAATTGCCATGACGACCATCGCGCTCCTGAAAAAACGCTCAGGCCATGCGCTTGGGCTGGCTGCAGGCTGTTTAAGCACGGTCGTTTTAACGCTGACCGCCTGCGCCTCTGCCCCCAAGCCTGCAGACTGGCAGCTCGAAGCCAAAGGCGCGATGGAGCGCTCGGTATCGGCTTACCTTCAAGGCAATAGCCGTGTCGAGGCCGTTGAGTTTGCACGCGCCAAAGCAGAGGTGTCCAGCACCGGCAAGGTCGAGCTGCTGGCGCGTGTCGAGTTGCTGCGTTGTGCCAGCCATGTTGCCAGCCTGGTGTTTGAGCCTTGTGCTGGTTTTGAAAATCTCAGGCAGGACGCACCTGATGCCGAGCGCGCTTATGCCGATTACCTGACCGCTACACTGCAGCCGCAGAGCGCGGCCTTGCTGCCCCCGCAGCAGCGTGCGGCATTATCGGGTGGCGATACAGCTGTCAAAGGCATCGCTGACCCGCTGTCCCGGCTGGTGGCCGCCGGTGTGGCGTTTCAGTCGGGCCGGGCCAGCCCGGTGTTGGCTCAATTGGCGATAGACACAGCCTCCAGTCAGGGCTGGCGCAGGCCACTGCTGGCCTGGCTGGGCGTGCAGGCCAGCTTGCTGGATAAAAGCGGGCTTCCAGAGCAGGCAGCGCGCGTGCGACGGCGCATAGCGCTGGTGCAAGGTGACCTCAAGGCCGTGCGTGATCCCACCTCCCTGTCCATACGATATGTGGTTGCTTCGCCTTGGCCGTTGAAGCACTGTCTGCGGCCTCGCGCCTCATCCCCTATCGATCTGAAAATGAAATAGCACCATGGGTTTATTAAAAACGGGCACCAGCATTGCCAACCCTGTTAACCCTGCTGAAGGTGCCAGGGGTCAGCATGACATGACCCCGCTCAAAATCGCACTGGCTGGCCTGCTTTGCCTGGCCACCGCCATGGGCATCGGCCGGTTTGCCTTTACCCCCTTGCTGCCCATGATGCTCAGCGACGGTGTGATTGACTTGCTGGGTGCCAGCGTGCTGGCCAGCGCCAATTACCTCGGCTACCTGGTCGGTGCCCTGCTGTGCACGTTCCAGCCTTGGTTATGGCGACGTTTTGGCTGGCTGCCACAGGTGGCGGCCTCCACCTGGGTCCGGGCCGGCCTGGCAGCAACCAGCTTGCTGACGCTGGGGATGGCGCTGCATTTTCCGGCATTGTGGCCAGTGCTGCGTTTTGCAGCCGGTGTGGCCAGCGCGTTTGTTTTCATCTTCACGTCGGGCTGGTGCTTGTCACAACTGGCAGCGCGCCATGCCAGTCGTCTGGGCGGCGTCATGTATGCCGGGCCAGGCGCGGGCATTGCATTCAGCGGCCTGCTGGCCAGTGGCATGGTCAGCCTGCACTGGACGGCTTCCACCGGCTGGCTGATACTGGGTGTGCTGGCCTGCGGGCTCACGGTGGTGGTGTGGCCCACGTTTTACAAAACTGCTGTGCTTTCACCCCTGACGGCAGCTGTTTCGGGCCAATCAGCAACGCCCGGCGCGTCCGGGTTGAGCGACACACCAGCGGGTCGCAAACAGATGCTGCTACTGGCACTGGCTTACGGGCTGGCTGGTTTTGGCTACATCATCACCGCCACATTTTTGCCGGTGATTGCCCGCCAGGCCTTGCCTGGTTCACGCTGGCTGGACATGTTCTGGCCCCTGTTTGGCCTGGGCGTGATGGCCGGAGCCTTGTTGACCACGCGAATCTCGCTCAAAGGAGATTTGCGCTATTTGCTGGCGGGCTGCTATGTTGTGCAGGCTCTGGGTGTCGGTGTAACGGTCTGGAGCCCCACACTTTCCGGCTTTGTGGCGGGCAGCCTGCTACTGGGAACACCCTTTACAGCCATCACGTTTTTTGCAATGCAGGAGGTCAGGCGCTTGCGGCCTCTGGCCCCCTCCAGCACCATGGGCTTGCTGACAGCGGTGTACGGTCTGGGACAGATTGCAGGCCCGCCGCTGGTGGCCCTGCTGCTCAAAAACAGCAACTCGCTGGGTGAAGGGTTCACGCTGTCACTTGAGGTTGCAGCAACCACGCTGGTTGTGGGCGCAATCATGTATGTGTGGATGGTCAAGGCGTATCCGATGTCACGCTGACCGCCACGCACACCACACGGGCCATGCGGGCCACGTTTGCTATTGAGACCATGCAAGACCATGCTGCGCATCGACTTCTTGCAGCAGTGGTTCAGCCTTTCTGACCCGGCCATGCAAGAGGCACTGTACGATAACCCGCTGTACTGCGAGTTCGCCCGCCTGGACCGATGCTCTACACGCTTGCCCGATGAGTCCACCCTCCTGAGGTTTCGTCGCCTGCTTGAACAAAACAACCTGAGCCACCAGTTGCTTTTCACCATCAACGCCACGCTCATTGCAGCGTCCATCTCGACCAAAAACAAAGACAGGCAGCGTGACCCCGAGATGCACCAGACCAAAAAGGGCAATCAATGGCACTTTGGCATGAAAGCCCACATTGGCGTGGACGCTGAGTCCGGCTCGGCTTGGTGTACACCGTCATCGGCACAGCCGCGAACACCAATGACGTGACCCCAGGTCATGACTGGACGAAATTGCAACTGCAGTTTCATCGTGTGAACAATCCGTGCTCACATC
>JBBRMH010000231.1:0-4981 GCA_038230935.1 Burkholderiales bacterium
CGCACCGCCAATGCCTGTCAGCTCGGTCGGGCCATGGCCGCACAGCACCGCGACCGGCATGCCGTGCAGGTTGCCTGTGGGCGTGAGGCCATTGGTGTTGAAGTCGGTGTGTGCATCCAGCCACACCACACGCAGTTGTTTACCGACCTGGCGGCAATGGCGCGCCACCGCGCTGATCGAGCCGATGCCCAGGCAGTGGTCGCCCCCCAGAAGAATCGGCAGGTGGCCGGTATTCAGACTCTGGTACATGGCCTCATGCACCGCGCGATTCCAGGCGGTGACTTCGGCCAGATGCCGGTAGCCATTGACAGGTGGCAACCAGGGGTTACCAGGGCCTGCCAGATTGCCCAGGTCAGACACGGCCAGCCCGTGGCCCTGCAGCGCTTCCTTGAGGCCTGCAACGCGCAGCGCTTCAGGCCCCATCGAAGCACCCCGGCTACCGGCACCCACGTCGGTGGGCGCGCCGATGAGGTCAATCGGAAAGTCTGCCTGGTTTCTCATGAATGGGCCATTTCTGCGAGGGTTGAAGTAGCCGTATTTTGCGGGACTTTTGACACGGTTCTCTTGTTGCCGATAGCCAGCAAACCAAACAGGTCTTTGGGGTTGTCCAGCTGCGGTATCAGGTCAATGCGCTGGCGCTGTTGTGCATCAGCGCGCTGCAGCTGGTGCAAGTAGCAAAGTGCCGAGTAGTCTTCAAGCGCAAAACCCACCGAGTCAAAAATCGTCACTTCAAGCGGCGTGACGCGCGCTGGTGCGATGCCGCTCAGAACATCGGCAAATTCAGCCACCCTGAAGTCGGCAGGCAGCTGCTGGATTTCGCCTTCAATGCGTGACTGCGGTTCGTACTCCACGATGACCCGCGCATCGCTTCTGAGCAAAATATCGGCGTGCAGCTCGGTCTTGCCGGGGCAGTCGCCACCGACTGCATTGATGTGCATGCCCGGCTCAATCATGTCGGGGCTCAAGATGGTGGCATTGCGCTTGTCAGCAGTCACCGTGGTCACAACGTCTGCGCCTTTGACTGCTTCAGGCACCGAGCGGCAGATCACCACCTTGAGGCCTTCAAGCTGCATGTTTTTCAGATTGTTGGCCAGCTTGTCGCTGGCTTTCGGGTCAATGTCATACAAACGGATTTCCCGGATGCCGACCATGCGGTGAAAACCAATTGCCTGAAATTCGCTTTGCGCGCCATTGCCAATCAGGGCCATCACGCGGCTGTCAGGCCGGGCCATCCATTGAGCAGCCAGGGCCGACATGGCGGCGGTGCGCAGTGCGGTGGTGATGGTCAGCTCGGACAGCAGCAACGGATAGCCGGTAGCCACATCAGCGAGCACGCCAAAAGCGGTCACCGTCAGCAAGCCGGCATCGGTGTTTTTGGGGTGACCGTTGACGTATTTGAACGAATACATGCGCCCATCGCTGGTAGGCATCAGCTCAATCACGCCGACGGGCGAATGAATGGCGTGACGCGGTGATTTGTCAAACTCCTTCCAGCGGCGGTAGTCGGCCTCAATCTGCTGCGCCAGACCTTCAATAAAAGCGGCCGGGCCTGATCGGGCCACCATTTTTTGAATGCTTTCAATGCCGATGTAATCGACCATAGGGTTCTCCTGATTTTTTTGTGGGGGTGCAGCGCGTCAGCACAGCGCGTTCCAGACTCAATTGTCGGCAGAGGCAGCGCTAAAGAAAAGCCAGCCAATTGCTCAGTTTGCTAGTGTTTTAAAGCATATAGTCAGCATAAATTGGCATTACGTCAGTAAAATCGGCGCATGGACGACACCGACCGCCAATTGCTTTCTTTGCTGCGCGACAACGCCAGAGCCTCGGTGGCGTCATTGGCCAAAGTCTTGCGCGTCTCGCGCGGCACGGTGCAAAACCGGCTGAGCCGCCTGGCGTCTGACGGCACCATCACCGGCTACACCGTGCGCCTGAAACCGCAGGCCGAAGGCCACCGCATACGCGCTTTCATGACGGTGGCCGTCGAAGGCAACCGCATTGACACCTTGCTGGTTGCCTTGCGCGGCGACCCCGCTGTCAGTGGCCTGCACACCACCAATGGCCGCTGGGACATCGTCGCCGAGCTGCAGGCCGACAGCCTGGAAGCTTTTGACCGCGTGCTGAGCCGCATCCGCCTGCTCGATGGCGTGGCCAGCACGGAAACCAGCTTGCTGTTGTCAACGAGCAAACTTTAAAAACGGACTTCCATGAATACTCCCCCGCTAAACGGCATACGTTGTAGCGGTGGTTTCTCGATTCATTGACACGAACGCTGGGGTGTTGCCACCCCAGCGGTTTACCGCTGTCTCCACGAGCGTAGGCCGAGTTGCCTCAGCCGGTTCGGAGCATCCCGCCCCTACCTTTTGTTTCGTCATCCCCACTTTTCTGACCTTCTTCTTTGCCACCCCGGCGCCCAACAGGAGCGCTACCCCGCGTTTAACCAACACCTTGGAGGCATTGGTATCGGCGTTATCGGTGTGCTTGCAGCGTTGGCAGACAAACTCAGCTTGCGATAGCCGGTTGTCCTTGTGAGTGAAGCCGCATTGGCTGCACTCCTGCGAAGAATGGTGCGGTGGCACCTCGATGCACAGCTTGCCCGCACGACGGGCCTTGTACTGCGCGTAAATCTTGATCTGGCCCCAGCCAGAGGCCAGAATAGACCGGTTCAGCCCTGCCTTTTGACTCACTTTTTTTCCCGGCTCAGCGATAGTGCCCTTTGCACTGGCCGTCATGTTCTTGACCTTCAGTGCCTCAAAGACGAACAGTTTGTAGCGATCATCACTCACCAATGCATGGCTGGTTTGGTGGCAGAAGTCCCGACGCACGTCAGCGCCATAGAGTTGACATTTCGCCACGCGCTGCTTGGCCTTCTTCCAGCGTCCAGAACCTTTGATGCGACGCGCCTGACGACGTTGCCAACGCTTTTTGAACTTGAGCTGTTTGGCAACCCGATTCTTTTGAACGTCAGAGAAATCGAATTTCTCGCCACCACTGCCAGCTAACGGGATGTTGACACCTCGATCTAAACCAACCGTCATAGCGGCCAGCTCAAGCGCACTGAATCCACGCAGCCACTCGGTTGTTTCTGCATCCGTTGGTTCCACCACGCCATCGTCATAGTTGAACGACACATGCCAACGCCCTGCATGGACGCTCATGTGTATGGAGGCCGGTATTTTGTAGGCGCTATGCGCGACAAAGTCAAAAACACCAACAGCGTGTTTTTTAGTGCCAATGTGTAGGGTGTTGATGATTTCTCCAGTGGCCGGGTCGGTGGCTGGCGCAAACGAAAACAACTCACTGGTGAGCCACACCGACTGCTTGCCGTGTCGGGTTTGAATGGCAGGACGCCCGCCTAGACCAGAGAAGAACCGGCTGTAGGCTTGTTTCCACTTGGTTGCGCCATTGCGTAACAACTGACTAGGGACTTCGGACAACCAGGGTGTCAGCTCTGCATCCTTGAACTGGCTGTACTGCTGGTCGATGGGCGCAAACTCTCCGATATGGTCCAACGACTTGCGAGCGAATGCGCGGAAATACCGGTCTTCGCCAACTTTGGCGTTGTAGATGAAGCGCTGGCACCCGATCCACTGCAACAACACATTTTGTTGTGCTTGCGTTGGATAACAGCGAAGCCGGTTGCCGATTTGCATGGTACGATTTTACCTCGAAATGTATTAAGGCGCAAGAATGGAAACTAACAATAGATCACTGTCTCACGCCGTTTTTAATATTAAGCTACACATCGTGTTCGTAACGAAATACAGGCGCAAGACGTTGACGCCAGAATTGCTGGATTACCTCAAAACGGCGTTCTCTGAAATTCTGCTTGCTTGGCGTTGCAAGCTGGTGGAATTCGGGGGCGAAGCGGACCATGTGCATTTGCTGATCGACATCCACCCGGCTTTGGATATATCCGTGTTGATTAACAACCTCAAGACCGCCAGTGCCAGGCGTGCCAGGAATCGGTTTGGAGATCACCTAGCACAGTTCTACTGGAAACCGTTGTTCTGGCACAGGGCTTACTTTGTGGGCAGTGTGGGCGGGGCCACACTGGAGACCGTGAGAGCCTACGTCGAGAGTCAGGGAACTGAAGAGCACGCGAGAAAGAAGGGTAAGGCACTTTGACCAAGTGCCGCTCGCTTGACCCACACCTTGCCTTAACGGCTAAGGTGGGGAATGCGCTCGTTTTTGTTCAAAGCACAGACGCAGAGAACGCAGAGGCACGCAGAGATATACAAAAAAAGTAGCAAAGTAAAAAGGCGATCAGAGATCAAAGCCATTTCCCATTTTTTTCTCTGCGTCTTTCTCTGCGTTCTCTGCGCCTCTGCGTTGAATGCCCCCCCCCGAATCACCCCCCGCTAAACTCTAACCCATGAACCTGGCTCCCACCCAACTGCAGGACCACCTCAAGCGCGGGCTTAAAAGCCTGTACACGCTGCACGGTGATGAGCCGCTGCTGGTGCAGGAGTTTGCCGATGCACTGCGCCACGCAGCGCGCCAGCAGGGCTACACCGAGCGCACGGTTCACACTGCCACGGGTGCGCATTTTGACTGGAGCGCGGTACTGGCCAGCGGCGGCTCGCTGAGCCTGTTTGCAGACAAACAGATCATTGAAATCCGCGTGCCCAGCGGTAAACCCGGCAAGGATGGCTCAGTGGCGCTGCAGCAGATTGCCGAGCGCGCGCAGGGCAATGACTCAACGCTGACCCTCGTCATCTTGCCCCGGCTGGACAGCATGACCACCAAGAGCGCCTGGTTTGGTGCGCTTGACAGCTTTGGCGTCAGCGTCAAGTTTGAGCCGGTCGCCCGGGGCAGTTTGCCGCAATGGATTGCGCAGCGGCTGCAACAGCAGGGCCAACGCGTGGCCAGCGGCGAAGAAGGTCAGCGCACGCTGCAGTTTTTTGCAGACCGGGTCGAGGGCAATCTGCTGGCAGCGCACCAGGAAATTCAAAAACTCGGGCTGCTGTACCCGAATGCTGAG
>JBBRMH010000232.1:0-4825 GCA_038230935.1 Burkholderiales bacterium
CAGGCTTTGCAGTTGTTCGACTTCTTCGGCGCTGAGGGTGACGATGTATTTTTCCATCCCCCCATTTTGTGCCCCTCCTGCTCAACACCACCCACAGGCAATTTCAGATCCGCCGACACTTGGCGAGTGACGTGACACTAGAGGTCGCCGGGCTAACTTCCCAATCGACGCGGATCCACAGCAGCAGGCTGCGGCTTCGCCGCTTGTGTTGGTGGTCCGGTCATTTTTACGTTATGTGGCATTTACCCATGGCTGTTCTTGACTTCGGAATATTGGTAGCTACAATAAACTGTGCGTTTCCAATTTGACCCCGAGAAAAATAAGCTCAATCTGGTTAATCACGGCCTATCGCTTTCCTTTGCTGAGAAGTTGGTTTGGGATGAGGCGTATGTTTGGGTTGACCCACGGTACCCGTATGACGAGTTGCGAATGATTGGACTGGTTCCAGAGGGAAACACGCTGTACTACGTGGCGTTTGTGGACCGTGGTGATGTGCGCAGAATCATCAGCCTGCGACTCGCCGAGCGACGAGAGGTGAAAAAATATGTCGAAAACATCCAGTAAGCGGATCATCTTGATGCCGTCAATCAAGGACAACGCGAGAATTGTTGCAGCGGCCAAGGCCGATCCAAATGCAAAACCTATGACGAAGGCGCAGTTGGATGCACTTGTGCCGATCAGTGTTGCGCGAGGAAGGCCAAAATCCGAGAATAAAAAACTGCTGCTCTCCGTACGCTATAGCGTCGAGGTTGTTGAGTATTTTCGTTCGACTGGCGACGGTTGGCAGACGCGCATGGACAGTGTGCTTCGTCAATATGTCAGTAAACATGTGTCCCGCCACAATGCGACATAACTGGTTGCTCGTCACGGACACGCAGCCGCAGGTTGGCGCTTCGAGGCGCGGGCTGCGCGCCTCGAAGCGCCAACGTTGTGGATGTAAAAAACCTCCCGATCAAAAATCGAATTCTGAAATTTCAAAATTCGACCTTATAGAACGGCCTACAACGACTGATTGTCGATATGGTGAGGGGTGAAGTACCCCCAAAAAATTCCAGTTTCACCCCATCATGAGGTTTTTTTACAGCCTCGTTAGGCCTCGCTACTCATAAGCAGGTAACGGTCGCAAAAAATACGTCTTTGACGTATAGTTCCAATCATGTACACCATCGCAGAAACGCCCTCGTTTATTGACGATGCGAAAAAGCTGTGGACAGAGGAAGAACGCGCTGCCTTTTGTGTTTGGATCGCAGGCAATCCCGAAGCTGGTGATGTCATCCCAAATAGCGGTGGTTGTCGCAAAGTCCGCTGGTCTCGTGCTGGCGTCGGCAAACAAGGCGGCGTGCGAGTGATCTATTTCACTCGCTTGCTGTCAGGCGAAATCTGGCTCCTCGTGATCTACGCTAAAGCGGTCAGGGGCAACATCCCTGGCCATCTTCTCAAAGCTGTCCGAGAGGTCATTGAAAATGAGTAATCGCCGCAAAACCACAGACTCAATGTCTGCCAACGAACTGGGGCTCAAGCTCCTTCAATCCGTCAAGGAAATGAAGGCTGGTAAAGCAGCACGGGTCACCCGCGTAGAACTGAGTGAAGTAGCTGAAGCTCGTCAACAAACCGGGCTATCTCAAGCTCAGTTTGCCGAAGCTCTCTGTATTTCTAAGCGCACATTGCAAGAATGGGAACAAGGTCGGCGCGCACCTTCTGGCGCAGCTCAAGCCCTGATTCGCATTGCCCGCAAGCATCCGGAGGTTCTGCTTGAGTCTCTCGCGTGAATCCGCGTGGCCTGACTGTTTGGTCAAGCTGATGCCAACAGGCTGCGCCTGTTGGTGCCCTCCGCTTCGCTACGACGCAGCTTACCTTAGGCGTTGGGCGTCGGAATTCGCCCGTGTTGTACGCTTGCTGCCGATGAATACCAACCAAGCACTCGAACTCGGCGCGCAGATTCAGCAACTTCAGACGCTGATGATCGCCTTCGTCACAGACGGGCGAACGAAAGAACAGCCTGTCGAGTACAAAGAACTGTACGCAGCCATTCAGGTCGCGCTTGAGGCATCCAAGTACGCCCATCCCAATCCGCACCGTTCGCTGGAGGTTTTTTGGGCTTTCTGCAAGCTGCAGGAACTGAAGACATACGCGAGCAGACGAGCATACGTTGAGAAACTTTACGCAGACATACTTATTGACCTCAAACGAATTCAGGCGCATAAAGCTCCGCCAAAGAACTGGACAAGAGCGAATGACGCGCTGGAAGACAAACTATCACCCGTTCGTACTCAGTGGCTGAAAGCAAAGAACTTCATCTTGGCGTTGTCACCAGACTTTGAGAACTCGGTCAAAGAATCTATCAACTCAATCGAGTCCTGTCTCATGATCCTGCTTAACGAGCCGAACGGGACGCTTGGAAAACTGATCAAGCGCGCTGGACTGGATGAAGACATTGAGCGCCTTATCAGCCAGGCCTACGGTTTTGCAAGCAACAAGGACTTTGTGCGGCACGGTGGAACGAGTCCGTCGTCACTCAGCAGGCACGAGGCAGAATTCTTCCTTGAGTTCGCTGGCTCTGCCATCGTCTACATCGCAGCTAAGCTCAAGCATGGCAAAGCAGACGCCTAACCCCTCGCTCAAGCGGCGTGCCAACGGCAGGCTACTGGGCTCGGGCCTGTGGTATTCCGTCCATTTTCACAGTTTTGCTTCAGCCCGATCGAGATGACTACATGGGTGCTGCCACTCTGCGAAATGCATGTCGCCAAGCGGGCGTTCAGCTCGGCACTATTGATGCACTGCTTGCACAACTCGCCATCCGTCACGATCTGACGCTTCTGACGACAGATAAAGACTTTACGCATGCCGCCATGCATTGCGCGCTTTGCGTATGGCCCGCGAAAGTACGAGCGAAGCGGTGATGTCCAACCCTTTCAATCAGGCCTGCAGCCCAATCAATACGTGCACAAGCAGCTTCTGAATTGATAGCAGATAAAAATGGGCGCTTCAAGCCAGAGTCGCCAGCAATTTGCCATGCACCCCGCCAAAGCCGCCGTTGCTCATGCACAGCACATGGTCACCTGACCGGGCAGCCGCTTTGACCTGGGCCACCAGCTCATCAATATTGCCTGCCACCTTTGCGCGCTCCCCCATTGGAGCCAGCGCTACCCGTGCGTCCCAGTCCAGCCCGCCTGTGTGGCAAAAAGCGATGTCGGCGGCTTCCAGGCTCCACGGTAATTGCGCCGTCATGCTGCCCAGCTTCATGGTGTTGCTGCGCGGTTCAAATACAGCAAGGATCCGGTCTGTGGATTTACCGGCTGCGTTCAGCTGGCGGCGCAGGCCGTCCAATGTGGTCTGGATGGCTGTGGGGTGGTGGGCAAAGTCGTCATAAATAGTGATGCTGCCACCGTCTTTCTTGACAACACCTTTGACCTCCATGCGGCGTTTGACGTTTTGAAAGCTGGCCAGCGCAGCAGCGGCTGTGTGGCAATCAACGCCGACATGCTCGGCGGCGGCCATCGCTGCCAGGGCATTGAGCTGGTTGTGCAGGCCGCTGACGTTCCATTGAACCCGGGCCACACTCTGGCCCGCCTTGAGAACTTCAAAATCATGCGGTTCGCCCCGTGCCGTCAAACCCGCTGTGTTGGCCGGGGCTGTTCCGAAAAGCACCTGCTCGCTCCAGCAACCCTGGGCGATGACGCGTTGCAGACTGGCTTCAGCCGCATTGACGACCACGCGGCCGGTGGACGGCACGGTGCGCACCAGGTGGTGAAACTGCCGCTCAATGGCCGCCAGATTGTCAAAAATATCAGCGTGATCGAATTCCAGATTGTTCAGCACCGCCGTACGCGGGCGGTAATGTACAAACTTGCTGCGTTTGTCGAAAAACGCAGTGTCGTATTCGTCCGCCTCTATGACGAATGTGGCCCCCACGCTTTCCCACTTCGTGTGGACGCTGCCCCCCGAGGGGGCCGCTGCGCCTGCGGGCTGGCGAAGCCAGTCCCGCGGCCCCTGCTTGGACTGCGGGGAATCTGCGTTGTATTGGCCTGACCTCGCGGAAACGCCGAAATTCAAAGGCACGCCGCCCACCAGAAATCCAGGCTGCAAACCGGCGCATTCCAGAATCCAGGCCAGCATGGCGGTGGTTGTGGTTTTGCCGTGCGTG
Source organism: Burkholderiales bacterium (assembly GCA_038230935.1). Lineage (GTDB taxonomy): Bacteria > Pseudomonadota > Gammaproteobacteria > Burkholderiales > Burkholderiaceae_C > Polaromonas. Next base: position 4,145 of record JBBRMH010000232.1, read on the forward strand.
CCAGCCACAGCCAGCACGTGGCGGCCTTGCAGGACGTGCTCTGCCAGCCACTGCGGGCCGCTGGTGTAGGCCAAGCCGTTGTTCAATATGGCTTCCATCAACGGGTACCTCGGGGTGCCGTCAGGCAGGCGGGCGCGGGAGACCACGTTGCCCACCACAAAAACATCCGGATTCAATGCCAGCTGATCTGCGCTGTAACCTTCAACCAGTTCAATCCCTAGGCCGCGCAGCTGGTCGCTCATGGGCGGGTAAACGCCGGTGTCACACCCCGTGACTTGGTGCCCCGCCTCCCGCGCCAAAGCCGCCAGGCCACCCATGAACGTGCCGCAGATTCCCAAAATATGTATGTGCATGGCCGGTATTTTAGAAGCCACGCGCGTCAGGCGATTGATACTGACAGGTGCTATTGAATGTATAGCTGGTAGCCCTCGTGTTTATTGCCGTAGTGGTCTTAAAGATACTTGAAAAGTAACTGCTCAGCATGGCTGACCAAACTGAACTTCGCCCTGGCACCTGAGTAGTTAGTGCCTGCCAGAAAACCCCAGGACTTACGCATTGAAGCAGAGCAAAAAAAGTGCTACCAAAGCAATTGTCTGCTGCACAAAGCTGGCACGCTTGTGCAAGATGAGAAAAATATCGCGCCCGGCCACAGCAAAATGCACACTACCGATGTACATAGGG
>JBBRMH010000233.1:0-4801 GCA_038230935.1 Burkholderiales bacterium
TCCTTGGCCTTGGCCGCGACCGTGATCGCCATTTTGCGGGCAATCGCTTTGTAAATCGCCGCCACCTCGCCGTCCGGGTCCGCCACCACCGTGGGCCTGCCGTTGTCAGCCTGCAGGCGAATCTGCATGTCCAGCGGCAGCGCACCGAGGTAGTCCATCTTGTAGTCTGCCGCCATTTTCTTGCCACCGTCTTCCCCAAAAATATGTTCGGTGTGGCCACAGTTGCTGCAGATATGCACTGCCATATTTTCAACAATGCCCAGGATCGGCACGCCGACCTTTTCAAACATCTTGATGCCTTTTTTGGCGTCCAGCAGCGCAATGTCTTGCGGCGTGGTGACAATCACCGCCCCTGTGATGGGCACGCGCTGACTCAGGGTGAGCTGAATGTCACCGGTGCCGGGCGGCATGTCCACAATCAGGTAGTCCAGGTCGCGCCAGTTGGTCTGCCTCAAGAGCTGGTCCAGCGCCTGGGTCGCCATCGGGCCGCGCCAGATCATGGCCTCGTCCTGCGCCACCAGAAAACCAATCGACATCACCTGAATGCCATAGTTCTCCATCGGCTCCATGTTTTTGCCATCCACGCTCTCGGGCCGGCCCTCAATGCCCATCATCATCGGCTGGCTGGGGCCATAAATATCGGCATCCAGCAGACCGACGCTGGCACCTTCTGCCGCCAGGGCCAGCGCCAGATTGACCGCAGTGGTGCTTTTGCCCACGCCGCCTTTGCCGGAGGCCACAGCAATGATGTTTTTGACGTTGGGCAGCAGCTGCACGCCGCGCTGCACGCTGTGGCTGGCAATTTTGACGCTCAGGTTGATCGAGACATTGCCCACGCCCGCCACGCTTTTGGCAGCCGCAATCAGGCTTTTGCGAAAGGCCGGGAACTGGCTCTTGGCGGGGTAGCCGACCTCTACGTCAAACGACACATCATCGTCAGTGATGTGCAGGTTTTTAATCGACTTGCTGCTGACGAAATCTTTGCCGGTATTGACATCCATCACGGTGGCGAGGGCTGAAAGCAGTTGGTCTTGGGTGAGCATGGTGTGGTTCTATTTTGAGAAAAAGACAAGGGATAGTCCGGTGCACCATGGTAATGGACCTGACCAGCTGTGCAAGTCATGGGGTTTGGCCCATGCATTCAGACCATGTCAATTGATACAATCATATCAATTGATAGAGTCATGTGACTCAAGGAGAAAACCATGCTGCGTGAAGCCACGGCCATGAATGTGCGTCAAAATCTGGGTGAATTGCTCAATGAGGTGCAATACCGGCACGATGAAATAGTCATTACAAAAGCGGGCAAACCTGTGGCCGCCATGATTGACATCGCTTTGTACAAATTTCTGAAGCAAGACAGCGACAATTTTGAACACCTGTGGGCAAAGTTTTCGCGCGGCTTCGAGAGCCTGCCTGAAGAGCAGGTGATGGATGAGGTGGCCGCAGTTGTCAAGGACGTTCGCCGCCAGATGGCGCTGGAAAAACTGCGACAGCGTCCGGTCTCCAAATGAGGCTGCTGGTTGACAGCAACGTCATTCTTTCCGGGTTGACTGGAAGCAAATCCAGCCCCGGACAACTGATGTCACTCTGGCTTGAAAGGCATTGCGAATGGGTGACGTGTACGCAGCAAATCGAGGAGTTGACCAGAGTTCTGGCGCAGCCCTGTTTTGCAAACCGTGTTGAGGACAGCTTTGGCTCTGCTTACACCTTTATGCGTATGTTCCACCTCAAAGCCACGCATCTGGCGGTGGTGCCGCCTTTTGAAGCAGTTTGCCGTGACCCCAACGACGATTACCTGATGGCCATGTTGTTGCAACACCCGGTTGACTTTTTGATCACCGGCGACAAAGACCTGCTCAGCTTGAAATCTGCATATCCGACCATTCTGACCCCTCGCGAACTGATAGACCGACTATGACCACCGAAAAAAGAAGCCTTTTCGTCACCACCGCCCTGCCTTACGCCAATGGCAAGTTCCACATCGGCCACATCATGGAATACATCCAGGCCGATATCTGGGTGCGCTTTCAACGCATGCAGGGTAACCACGTCAATTTTGTAGGTGCCGACGACGCGCATGGCGCGCCCATCATGATTGCGGCTGAAAAAGCCGGGTTGAGCCCGCAGCAGTTTGTGGCCAATATTGCATCGGGCCGCAAAGAGTATCTGGATGGTTTTCAGATCAGCTTTGACAACTGGAGTTCGACCGACTCGCCCGAAAACCACGAGCTGGCCCAGCAAATCTACCGTGACCTCAAGGCCAATGACCTGATTGATGTCAAAGTGGTCGAGCAGTTCTTTGACCCGGAAAAGAACATGTTCTTGCCCGACCGCTACATCAAAGGCGAATGCCCTAAATGCGGTACCAAAGACCAGTACGGCGACAACTGCGAAAACTGCGGTGCGGTGTATGCGCCCACAGATCTGATCAACCCGTACTCGGCCTTGTCGGGTGCCACGCCGGTCCTCAAAAGCTCGGAGCATTTTTTCTTCAAACTGTCGGACCAGCGCTGTGTGGACTTTCTGGAAAACTGGACGCAAGACGGCAAACTGCAACCTGAAGTGGCCAACAAGGTCAAAGAATGGTTCAGCGTTCGCACCAACCCGGACGGCAGCACCAGCGAAGGCCTGGGTGACTGGGACATCAGCCGGGACGCGCCTTACTTTGGTATTGAAATACCCGATGCGCCGGGCAAATACTTTTATGTCTGGCTCGATGCACCTGTAGGTTATCTGGCATCGCTGAAAAACCTGCTCGACAAGCGCTGTATTGAAGCGGGCGAGGACGGGCTTTCATACACCGACTACATGGCCGACCCGGCACTGGAGCAGTACCACTTCATTGGCAAAGACATCGTGACCTTTCACACGCTGTTCTGGCCTGCGATGCTGCACTTCAGCGGTCGCAAAACGCCGACCAATGTGTTCGTACACGGTTTTTTAACCGTCAACAACGGCGAGAAGATGAGCAAAAGCCGGGGCACCGGGCTGGACCCGCTTAAATACCTGAGCCTGGGCATGAACCCCGAGTGGCTGCGGTATTACCTGGCGGCCAAGCTCAACGCAAAGAACGAAGATATTGACTTTAATGCCGATGATTTCATGGCGCGGGTGAACAGCGATTTGATTGGCAAGTATGTGAATATTGCAAGCCGGGCGGCCAAGTTTCTGCCAGGGGGAAAACTGGTTGAATCGACAGCAGACGCGCATCACACCCGCGCTGACTTGCTGGCGTCCGTCAAGAAAAGTTACGAGCAGCGCGAGTATGGCAAGGCACTTCGCGACGTCATGACGTTTGCCGATGGCGTGAACGCACGCTTTGACACTGCTGCGCCGTGGAAGCTGGTCAAGGAGGGCAAAGCGGAGGTGGCTGCCGAGGTGAGCTCTGAAACCATCCAGATGTTCAGGCTCATGTCCGCTTGCCTGAAGCCCGTGATGCCAGGGGTTGCCACAGCGGTTGAAGCGTTTTTACAATGCGCCCCACTGGACTTCGAGAACGCGGCCACGCCCCTGCCAGTCGGCCACCAGGTGGGCAGCTACCAGCACCTCATGCAGCGTGTCACCCCCGAGCAACTTGAAGCACTGTTTGAGCCTCCAGCGCAGGCAGTGCCTGCACAGGCAGCTATCGAAACCGTAGCAACGATTCCGGGTGGCGAAGACATCGCTCCGCTGATCACCATCGACGACTTCACCAAAATCGACCTGCGGATTGCAAAAATCGTCAACTGCGAGGCCGTTGATGGCTCGGTCAAGCTGTTGCGCTTGAGCCTGGATGTGGGTGAGGGCCGGCTGCGCAATGTCTTCAGCGGCATCGCCAGTGCCTACAAGCCCGCTGACTTGATCGGCAAGCACACCGTCATGGTCGCCAACCTGGCCCCGCGCAAGATGAAGTTTGGTATCAGCGAAGGCATGGTGCTGGCCGCCAGCCATGGTGATGAGAAAGCGCAGCCGGGGATTTATGTGCTGGAGCCGTTGCCGGGTGCATTGCCGGGGATGCGGGTTCGGTAGTCAATATCTAAAAGTAAGTATCTTGACGATGTCTTACTTCAAGCTCATACTTACTTTTTCTACAGGAGTTCGTTATGCAAGACATGCTAGAGCTTGAGGCCACCGTCAGCAGCAAAGGCCAAATCACGCTGCCCGCAGCCATGCGCGCTCGGCTGGGCCTGGTTGAGGGCTCAAAAGTCAAGTTTTTTTGCGGCGAAAAGGAAGCTACGCTCAGACCGGAGTTACCCGTCAGCCACTATCGCGGCATCTTGCGCCACTTGGGTGATATCGACACCACGATTCCCAAAGAACCTGATCGGTTTTAATGAACGTCGTGGACTCTTCTGGCTGGATTGAGTACTTTATTGACACCGCCAGCGCTGAAAATTTCGCACCAGCCATTGAAAAAACAGCTCTGCTGATCGTGCCAGCCCTGTCTTTTTTTGAAGTACATCGCTTTTTAAGCCGTCATACGGATACAGCACACCGCGATGAGTGCCTGAATGTCATGCGTCGTGGCACAGTCGTAGAGCTAACTACCGCCAGAGCTATCGCGGCCTCAGAGGCAGCCCAGAAGCACAGGCTGACCATGGCCGATGCAGTGATGTACAGCATGGCCCGCGAGTTCAACGCCACCTTCTGGACGCAAGACATTGACTACAAGGATTTACCTGGCGTGAACTTCCATGCCAAAAGCCAGAAACAGGAATGAAAGGCCAGCACCAGGATTTCAGTGCCTTCGCGGCTGGCCATCCCTCATTTTTTAACGCTGTCACCGCCCATTGCCGTTACCTGTCGGGTCTTCCACCGA
>JBBRMH010000234.1:0-4801 GCA_038230935.1 Burkholderiales bacterium
GGCGGCGGCGTCAAACTGGATCAGGTTGCTCATTTCCTGCTGGCCTTCCGGCGAGCGAAAGCTGCGTTTGAGGCCCGACACAATGCCGCTGGAAGCTGACGGGCCAATACCAAACGGAAAGCCCACAGCCATCACTTGGTCGCCGGGCCGCAAGTCTGCAGTTGAGCGCATGGTCGCAGCAATCATGTCGTCCGGGATTTTTTGAGCCTGCAGCACCGCCAGATCGTTTTCCGCCTGCACGCCCGTGATGGTGGCGGTGGTTTCCAGCCCATCCGAGAAAGTGATCTTGATGGTTTCTGCATCGCGCACGACGTGCAGGTTGGTCAAAATAATGCCTTTATCGACAATCACCACACCCGTGCCCACGCTGCGCTCGCCTTCATTGCCATTCTTGTCCTTGCCCAGGCCCACAACCCGCACGACCGAGGGCAAAATGGTTTCGTAAGCCTTCGCTGCTGCCGACGGAAGCACCGTGGTTTCCAGCGTTTTTAAAACCGCCGCATTGATGTCATCCTGCGTCAGCCTGCGCGGCGTTTGCTGCAGTGACACCCACAGACTGCTGCCCAGCAACAAGGCCAGCAAACCCATCACGGCCCAGAGCAGATAGATGTTGTGGAAAGAAAAATGACTGCTCAGGCGTGACAGGCGTTTTGAACCAGGCTTTGAATTGGGCTTGGCCCCAGACACTGACTCTGCCCGCGAAGGGGTTGCTTGACCGGCTGGGCCTGCAGACTTTTTGACATGACTGGCGTTGGCAACGCTGTCCGCACCGTTTGCTTCCTGGCCCGAAAGGGCAGGGCGGGCTGAACTGCTGTAGAGGGCGGGTCGTCGCATCCGGTCACCTGTGAAGTGGTTGACATTCTGGAAATCGGGAGATTCAGCGTCAAAGCCACAAAATCAGCTTGACGAGGAAACGAACGTATCACGATTTGCGCATCCATGCACAGCGTTTGGCTATCGGGTCTCGCCATCCCTTGGTTTGCGCAGCAGCGACAGCGCCAGCCCTGCAGACGCCAGCATAAGGAACAGGCTGACCGCATTGAGTACCGGCGTGGCACCCTCACGCATTCGGCCATACATCATGACCGTCAGCGGTGCGTCCGAGCCGACCAGCATCAAGGTCGTGTTGAAGTTTTCAAACGACATCAAAAACGAGATGGCCGCAGCGCCAATCAGCGCGGGTTTGAGTGACGGCAGGGTAATGGTCATGAACACCGCGACCCTCGACGCACCCAGGTTGTAGGCCGCTTCTTCAAGTGTGATGTCAAAGCGCTTGAGCCGCGCTGTAATGACCAGTGTGGCAATCGAGACGATGTATGAAAACTGCCCCAGAACCACCAGTGGCAGGCCGGGGCGTAAAAAATCCAGCTCCAGACCCCAAACATCATCCGCAAACTGGGCCATGCGGCTGGCAAAAGCGAGTATCGAGATGCCCAGAATCACCCCGGGGATGACCAGCGGCGCCAGCATCATCAGTGACAACACCTGCTTGCCAGGAAACCTGGCGCGCTCTATCAAAAAGGCGTTGGTTGTGCCGACCAGCACCGCCAGCAGTGTGACCCAGCTGGCCACCACCACGCTGGTCCACAGGCTGGACAACATGGGTTTGTCAAAAAACAGACCGGTACGACCAGCGCGCTGTGCAAAAAACCAGTCCAGTGTCAGGCCGCGCCAGGGCGGCGCGGGGTAGGGTGCATCGTTAAAAGCAAAAACGGCCACCACCACCAGCGGTAAAAACATGAAGGCAAAAAAAGCGATGCCGTAAGCCACGGTGCTCGCACGTAACCAGGCGGGGCGGGGCAAAGAGGCGATCATGAACGCTGCATCACTTCACCAAATTTTTGGCCGGTCAATTTCAGTCCGAGCCAGACGATGGCAGTTGATAGCCCCAGCAGCAAAAAGCCAAAAGCTGCGCCTTGTTCCCAGTTAAAGCGCGTGATGAACTGGGTGTAAATCTGCTCGGTAAACCAGAGAGAATTTTTACCACCCAACAGCGTTGGTGTGAGGTAGTTGCCCAGCGTGAGCATGAAAACCACAATGCAGCCCGCCAAAATGCCGGGTGCGGCATGCGGAATCACGATCTGCCGCAATATCGACGGGCCATTGCCACCGAGGTCGTAGGCGGCCTCAATCAGCGTGTCGTCCAGGCTCTCAAGCGCGCTGATCAGCGGCACCACCATGAACAGCATCGAGGTATAAACCAGCCCGACCAGTACCGTGGCATCCCGGTAAAGCAGCTCGATGGGTACGTCCGTCAAGCCAAGCTGTACCAGCACCGCCGGCAACACGCCCGATTCGCGCAGCAAAATCATCCAGCCCAGTGTGCGCACGGTCTCACTGACCCAAAAGGGAATCAGGCACAGCACCAGCAGCATGGATTTGGTGCGACCACGTACCAGTTTGGCAATCGTCCAGGCAATTGGAAACGCCAGCAGCAGCGTCATCACGGTTGCCAGAATGGACATCGCAGCGGTGCGTACAAAGGTATGCCAGTACAGCGGCTCTTCAATGAAGGTGCGGTACTGCGCCAGGCTCACTTCATACTGGCGCGGTGCGACCCGCTGGCGCAGCGACAGCACGGCCAGGTCCAGGTGCGGCAACACAATCAGGCCGACCAGCCAGAGCAGCGCCGGGGCCAGCAATAAAAACAGAACCAGTCGGGCCTGCAGTGTGTTGACGGACGCCGCTTTGCCTGAAAGCGCGACATCAGTTGCCATGCTTGCCCTTGATGCTGCTGCCCTGCGCACTTTTAGTTGCGGCGAAGCACACGGCGTTCAAGGCATCAAAACCGAAGGCCACCGCTTCGCCCACACGCAGATCGGCAAAGCGCCCGGTTTGTGGCAATGCGATCCGGAATTCTGTCCGGCTTTTGGCCTCGCGCAGCAGCACGGCTGAATTGGCTCCGTCAAACAGCAGGCTTTCAACCTGGCCGGTGTAAGACGCATAACCATCGTGATCTTGCGGCAGTTCAGTGGCCTGGCGTGCCAGGCTGATGGCTTCAGGCCGGATAAAGACTTCCACGGCCTGGCCAGCAGCCAATTGACCCATACGGCGTGCCGGTAGTCTCAAGCCTGCATCACTGTGGCTAACAACGGTGCCAGCCTGCGCGTCAATTTGTGTTGCCTGACCTGAAAAGCGGTTGTTGGAGCCCACAAAGCCCGCCACAAAAGGCGTCTGCGGTTCGTAATACAGCTGCTGGGGCGTGGCCACCTGCTCGAAGCGGCCCGCGTTCATCACGGCCACCCGGTCTGACAGCACCAAGGCTTCAGACTGGTCGTGCGTGATATAGACAAAGGTGGTGCCAAAAGCGGCTTGCAACTGCTTGAGCTCGACCTTCATGTGTTCGCGCAGTTTGAGGTCCAGTGCACCGAGCGGCTCGTCAAGCAGCAGCAGGGTTGGCTCCAGCACCAGGCTGCGTGCAATCGCTACACGCTGGCGTTGCCCGCCCGAAAGCTGGTCCACCCGCTTGTCCTGCATGCCGGGCAAGCTGACACGCTCCAGCATGGCGGCCACGCGTTTGGCAATGTCGGCGCGCTCCAAACCACGGCGTGCCAGGCCGTACCCGACGTTTTCACCGACCGACATCATGGGGAACAGGGCCAGGTGCTGAAACACCATGTTGACAGGCCTGCGGTTGGGCGGCACGCCGTTCATGGGCTTGCCGCCAATCGTGATCTGGCCACTGTCGGGTGCCAAAAAGCCGGCAATCATGCGCAGCAATGTGGTCTTGCCACAGCCCGACGGGCCGAGGATAGAAAAAAAGCTGCCCCGCTCCACCGTGAAAGACAGGTCTTTCACGGCAGGCTGACCAGCGTAGGTTTTACCGACGTTTTCGGCTTGAAGGTCTATGGGCACCGGTCAGGGGCTTGAGCAGTGCTTACGGCGCAGCCTTGATGCGGTCCAGCACACGGCCTTCGATGTCTTCCAGGCCGGCCGGTACAGCGGGGTACCACTTCACATTTTTAATCGCGGCTTCCGGGAAGCTCGTGGCAAACTGGGCCTTGAGCTTGGCATCCATCAACTGGTCAGCGCCTTTGGAGGCGGTGAAGTTACCTGCCGAGCCTGCCACTTTGGCGGCAATTTCAGGGCGCATGTTGAAGTTGATCCAGGCGTAGGCAGCGGCATCATTGCGGCCTTTGGCGGGAATTGCAAAGGTGTCAATCCAGCCAAGCGCGCCTGACTTGGGTGCAATGAACTGGAGTTCAGGCTTTTCGCTGTTGAGCTTCCAGCCGCCGGTGTCCCACATCATGGCCCCCACCACTTCACCAGCGCGCATGCCGTTGAGCAGCTGGTCCTTGTTGTCCCAGTAAAACTTGACGTTGCTCTTGCAGGCGATCATGGTCTTGCCGACCTCGTCCATCAAGGCGGTGTAAGCCTTGGGGTCGTTGTACAGCGCAAACGGGTCTTTGCCCGACGCAAAGGCAAATGCCAGCAATGTTGGCCGCTTCAGGCGCACGGCAGTCTTGCCCTTGACATCGGCCTTGCACAAGTCAGGATAGTCGCTGATGTTGGCCATTTTTGTATTGACCACCAGCCCGTCTGTACCCCAGATGTGCGGCAGGCCATAGACCTTGCCTGCCAGCGAGCTGTTGATTTTGGTGGCTTCCAGCATGGACGGGATGAACAACTCGGTTTTCACCTTGCTCAAGTCCATGGGCTTGTAAATACCGAACTCCTGCTGCGGGCCTGAGATTCGGTCTTGCGAAGGCTGGGCCAGATCAAAACCGGCACCGCCTGTGGCGCGCAGCTTGGAGATCATTTCTTCGTTGTTCGAGAGCGTCAGCTCCACCTTGTAGCCGGA
>JBBRMH010000235.1:0-4744 GCA_038230935.1 Burkholderiales bacterium
GGGCTGCTGCTGTCTGCCTTGACTGGCGTGTACATGTCGGCAGCCACCTTCAGCTTTATTTCTGACGGCATGCAAAGCGAGCCTGACTTCCCCGCCAAAGTGACGGGCGGGCAAGCTGCACCCGTTGCCAGCTTGCCCGCACTGCTGGCAACCGACCTCAATGACCTGCGCGAGCTGGTTTACCCGATTGCCAACGATGCCACGGCCGTTTACTCGCTGCGGACTGCCCAGGGCGATGGCTATGTTGACCCGGCCAGTGGCGCACTGGTGTCGTTTCAGCCGCACAGCGGCGTGCGCCGCGCTTATGAGCTGATCTATCAATTGCACACCGGAGAAGGCCTGTGGTGGCTGGGTTTACTGCTGGGCGTCTGCGCGCTTGGCGTGCCACTCATGAGCACCACCGGCGCTTTGACGTGGTGGCAGCGTCGGCGGTCGATGCCCAAAATTGTTGGCAACACCGCAGCGCAATCGGCCGACACCATCATTTTGGTGGGCAGCGAAAACAACAGCACCTGGGGCTTTGCCAACGCCTTGCATGACGCGCTGCGGCAAGCGGGTTTGCGGGTACATACAGCTGCGATGAATGAGTTGGCGAGCGAGTATCGCCAGGCCAAGCGCCTGTTTATCCTCACGGCCACGTATGGTGACGGCGGCGCGCCAGGTTCTGCCAATGAGTTTCTGGCCCGGCTGGCCACAACCCGTGTCAATCCGCATATCAGCTTTGCTGTTTTGGGCTTTGGCGACCGGCAATTTCCGCAGTTTTGCAAATTTGCGCAGGATACCCAGGCAGCGCTGTTGGCCCACGGCTGGCACCAGCTGCTGGCGCTGGACACCATTGACCGGCAGTCGGCCCAAGCCTTCGAGCGCTGGGGTCAGGCCGTGGGACCGTTGATTGGGCAGGACTTAAACCTGGTGCACACACCGCCCCGCCCAAAAACGCAGAGCTTTATATTGAAAGAACGGGTTGATTACGGTGAAGCGGTGCAAGCGCCCACCAGCGTGCTGCGCTTTTCGGCAGTCCCCCAGGCGGGTATCGTGGGCCACCTGAAGCGACTGATCAGCCAGTCAGGTGATAACAGCCTGCCGCATTTTGAAGCCGGTGACCTGGTCGGCATCGTGCCGCCCGGCAGCCATCTGGCCCGCTTTTATTCGCTGGCCAGCAAATCAGGCGATGGTTTTCTGGAAATTTGTGTGCGCAAGTTGCCCGATGGGGTGTGCTCCGCGTTCCTGCATGGCTTGCAGCCAGGTGACCGGATGGAGGCCTTTATTCAGCTGCATCCTGACTTTCGTCCTGCATCTGGCCAGGCACCGGTCATCCTGATTGGTACTGGCACTGGCATCGGGCCACTGGCAGGGTTTATCCGCAACAACGCCGGTAAACACCCGATGTATTTGTACTGGGGTGGGCGCGATCCGGCTTCTGATTTTCTGTATGAGCCTGAACTCAGCCAGTACTTGGCCGATGGCCGTTTGACCGGCTTGCACACGGCTTTTTCGAGGGTCAAAAACAGGGCTTACGTGCAAGACCGGGTGCTGGATGATGCAACCCAGTTGCGCGAGCTGATGGGCCATGATGCCCAGATACTGGTGTGCGGCAGCCGCGCCATGGCAAAAAGCATTGAGCAGGCGCTCAATGACATCCTGGCACCGCTCAAGCTGGACATCGCCACACTCAAAACACAGGGGCGTTACCGTGAAGATGTCTTTTGAAACTTCAGCGCCTGCCGCCATGGACCTGCAACGCTACAGCCTGAACGGCCAGACCATGGGCACGCGCTACAGTGCTGTCTTTTTTGCGTCAGCTGGCATTGATGAAGCGGCCATAAGTGCAGCGTTGTTCGCAGCCGTGGACAGGATAGACCGGCAGATGTCCACCTGGAAAACCGACTCGGACCTGAGCCGCCTGAATGCCCTGCCCGAACAGCAATGGATGGCCCTGCCTGAAGAACTGATGACGGTACTGGACAACGCCTTGCGCGTCGGCCAGCAGTCTCGCGGTGCGTTTGATATTGGCGTGGGCTCGCTGGTCAATGCCTGGGGTTTTGGCCCGGCTGGCGCGCAAGACCTGGCACCGCAGCTCAGCGCGCCTGACCACGACCCGTTGAACTGCCCGCACTACCCCGTGCATTACCCGGCGGATAGCGCCCTGGAGCTTGATCTGACGCACAGCCGGGCACGCAAAACCAAGCCGGTCACGCTTGATCTTTCAGGCATTGCCAAAGGCTACGGTGTCGATGTCCTGGCCCATGGCCTCGATGGGTTTGGCGTTACACGCTATCTGGTCGGCATTGATGGCGAAATGCGCGCCAAAGGCCTCAAACCCGACGGAAAAGCCTGGGCAGTCGCGATTGAAAAACCAGTGCGGCATGTACGCGAAGTCATGGGCGTGATGGCGCTCAGCGATGCCGCCACCGCCACCTCGGGCGACTACCGGCAATGGGTTGAGGTTCAAGGCCAGCACTACAGCCACACCATGAACCCCATGAACAGCCGGCCAGCCCGTAACCGTCTGGCCTCTGTCACAGTGATGATGCCCAGCTGCATGCTCGCCGATGCCTGGGCCACCGCCCTCTTGGTGCTGGGAGAAGTGGACGGCCTGGCACTGGCGCAAAAGCGCGGCATGTACGTGTTGTTTGTGCTGCGCAACAGTTACGGTGATACCGACGAGGACAGTTTTGAGCAGATATCCCTCGTCGGAGGGCAGCGCCAGCCTTGATCGTTAAGCGGGTTCAGTGCCCTGCGGCCAGCGCCTGCTCCAGCGCCTCTTCCAGCGCATCCACAAACATCGCCGCCACATCAAAGCCCATCTGGTCGTGGATTTCCTGAAAACAGGTCGGGCTGGTGACGTTGATTTCGGTCACGCAGTCACCGATCACATCAATGCCCGCCAGCAGCAGACCGCGCGCCGCCAGAATCGGCCCCAGCGCTTCGCCAATTTCACGGTCACGCGCTGTCAGCGGTTGTGCCACGCCCAGGCCACCGGCTGCCAGGTTGCCACGCACTTCGCTGCCCTGCGGAATGCGCGCCAGGGTAAAGGGCACCGGCTTGCCGCCAATGACCAGCACCCGTTTGTCGCCCTTGACGATTTCGGGCAGAAACTTTTGCACCATCACGCTTTCTGCGCCGTTTTTGTTCAGCGTTTCAATGATGCTGCCCAGGTTCAGACCGTCTTCCTTGACGCGGAAAATGCCGGTACCGCCCATGCCGTCCAGCGGCTTGAGGATGATGTCTTTGTGCTCGGCATGAAAGCGTTTGATGTCGTCGGCGTCGCGTGTGACCAGGGTCGGGCCAATGAACTGCGGGAATTCGAGAATCGCCAGCTTTTCAGGGTGGTCGCGCAGGGCGCTAGGCTTGTTGAAGACTCTGGCACCTTCGCGTTCGGCCTGCTCCAGCAGGTGCGTGGTGTAGAAAAACTCGCTGTCAAAAGGCGGGTCTTTGCGCATGATCACCGCGCCAAAGTCCGCTACGGCTTGCGGGCGCTCGTTCGGGTGCGACTGTCTGGACTCAAACCACTGGTCGGGGTGACCTGTCAGCGTGATGTCACGCACAAAAGCGATGACTTTTTCACCGCGCTGCCAGCGGATGTCTTTGGGCTCGCAAGCAGAAAGGCTATGGCCGCGCTTTTGCAGCTCGCGCATCATCACAAAGGTGGTGTCTTTGTAAATTTTGAAAGATTCGAGCGGATCGGCAACAAAAAGGATGTTCATGACTTGGGGTTCTCGGTAGGACTGCCAATTTTGGCTTGCCCGTATTGTTGTACAAACAGCGCCACCGCGCCCGCTACGACGCCCCAGAAGGCCGAGCCCACCCCGGCAATCACCACGCCTGACAGCGTGACAAGAAACGTGATGAGCGCTGCCTCACGATGGGCCTCGTCCTTCACCGCGACCGCCAGGCCATTGCCAATCGTGCCCAGCAAGGCCAGCCCGGCAATCGCCACCACCAGCTCCTTTGGAAAGGCGGTTAGCAAGCCCGTGATCGCCGCACCGAAAATGCCGATGACGACATAAATGGCTCCGCTCGACACGGCTGCGGTGTAACGCTTGTGGCTGTCTTCATGCGCTTCACGACCCATGCAGATGGCCGCAGTGATGGCGCTCAGGTTCAGGGCAAACGCGCCAAACGGCGCCAGTAGCAGCGTCGCCACACCGGTCAGGGTGATGACCTTTGACACCGGAATGCCACCGCCTTCACTGTCTGGCCCGTAGCCCGCTGCGCGAATGGCCGCCACACCCGGCAGGTTTTGTGAAGCCATGGTCACCACGAACAGCGGCAAGGCCAGACTCACGGCGGCAGCCCATGTGAATTGCGGCATCACAAACACCGGAACTGCAAAGGAAAATACCAGTCCGGACCATGCAAACTGTCCATGAGCAGCTACAAAAACAATAGCGACCAGCAGCGTCAGAACCACCGCATAGCGGGGCACCAGACGCCGCGTCAGCAAGTACGTGAACAGCATCAGAACAACCAGCACCAAAGCTGTCTGCGCCGCTGCAAAGGCGGACAGACCGAAGCGCGCCAGCACCCCCGCCAGCAATGCAGAAGCAATCGCCACTGGAATGCGGTTCATGAGCTTTTCAAACCAGCCCGTGATGCCAAACAGCGTGGTCAGCGCCGCACTGACCATGAACGCGCCCACCGCCTCCCCCATCGTGAAGCTGCCCGTCAAGCCCGCTGTGGCCAGCACGGCGGCACCCGGTGTGGACCAGGCCACCATGACCGGCTTTTTCAGCCACAGCGA
>JBBRMH010000236.1:0-4724 GCA_038230935.1 Burkholderiales bacterium
CTGACAAAACCGGGATGCGCCCTGGGCCGCGTGGTTGATGGCTTCAGGCGCCAGCGCCAGGTCAAACAGCTCGGCCAGCACGCTGCGGTGAGACTCCATGAATTTGCTGTCAACCCCGGCAATATCGACCTGACGCAGGTACATACCGGGCCGTGGATGCACCTGCAGCCAGCCCACCACACTGAGCAGGCGCGGCCACACATCGCTCAGCCCCAGCGCGACCAGGCCACGCTTTTCCAGCCAGGGCAGCAGTGCGCCCTGCTGGCTTTGGGTCATGCGCACCAGGTCTGCAAAGCACGCTGCGTCTCTGGTTTTACCAATCAAGGCCAAAGCGTCGGCCAGCGTGTTTAGCCAGGCTTCGTCAGGGATGCGATTGTTGCCCAGCACCGGGCTGCGGGCCTCACGCTCGACCAGACGGTAGCGCCCGCTGCCGTGGCGAAGGCCTTCAGTCCACAGGCGCGCCTCTTCAAACCGGGCTCCCAACTCCGCCGTGGTGGGGCATTGCAGACGCAGGCGCTTTGGGAAGCTGGCGGGGCTATCATCTGGGCCGTTGGCTGGCCCGGTATCTGGCCTGTTATCTGGCCCGTTCACCGCTTGCCGGGCCACTTCCGCCAGCAGCGCGCCCTTGTCCCAGAGCTTTTGGGTTTGCGCCCGCAGGTCTGCCGCGCTAGTCCACGCCATTGATCACCCCGGCTGGTACCGCGCCAGGTTGAACCGCGCCGAGTTGAACCGTGCTGGCGAGTGCCTCAAAACGGTCTTTTTCAGTGCGGTAGTCGGCAATGCTCAGGTTGCGTAATTTGGAATTGCGCCCTTCGTCGTTTTGCACAAAGCACACGTTGGCCACAAACGGTTCAATGATGTGGATTTTTTGCAGCGGCGTGACGATCAGCAGCTGCAAACCCAGCTTTTCAAAAAGCGCCAGACCGTATCTGGCAGACTCGTCAGAGCCCCGGCCAAACGCCTCGTCAATCACCACGAAACGAAAACTTTTCGTAAGCTGGCCTTTATTGCCTTCACCACGTTGCCCCTCTTCAGCCGTCCAGTCCAGTCCGAACTGGTAAGCCAGACTGGCCGCCAAAATGGTGTAGGCCAGCTTTTCTTTTTGCCCACCCGACTTGCCGCCCGAGTCCGAGTAGTGCTCATGCTCGCCACCACCTTCACGCCAGCGTTCGCTGGCAGCAAATACAAACCAGTTGCGCACATCGGTGACTTTGGCGGTCCAGCGGCGGTCCTGCTCGGTTTGCCCGGTGCGGCCCGCCAAGCGTTCGATGATGGCTTTGACCTGCAAGAATTTGGCTTCTGAATACTGATCGTCTTGCGCCGCCTGGGCATCACGGTGCGGATGTGCGCCGTCGCCAGACAAGGTGCCGTCCAGACAGGCGCGCAAGCCGGTTTGAAAGTCACGCACTTCAACGTCTTGCGCCACCTGCGTTTGCAAAACGATAAAGCGGTTCGGGTTGTAGTCAATCTGGCTCAGTGACTGGTTGATGCGCGCAATGCGCTCCTTGATGGTGGCCTGCTCGATTTGCAACTGTGAGCTGAAGGTGACCAGCTCCCGAATGGTGTTTTCTCTCAAGAGCCGCTTGAACTGGGCTTCAAAACGCGGCAGGTCATCTCGCATCAATTGATCGAGCAGCTTGCGGTACTCACCTGCAGCCTCAATAGACACATCCACCTCGCGGGTCTCCAGCGGAAACTCAGATGAAAACCCACTCATGGCGGCGCTGATCCTGCCCAACAGGCGGTTGGCGCGCTGGGTTTGCTGGTCCATGGCGCGCTGCAGGCTGTCACGCATCTCGCTTTCCCGCGTGCTGCACAGCTCGACCGTGAGCGTCTGCGTACCAGCGATTTCGGCCTGCATGTGATCCAGGCGCTCGGCCATGTCGGGTAACAGGGTCTGCGCCTCATCCTGGCTGGCGAGAGTGGCTGTCTGGGTGCGCAGAGCCTGGGCATCGCTTATTTTCTGTTCGGTTCTGGCCCGCCTGTCGCTTTGCTCTTTGAGTTGTTTCTCGGTGGTGTCAAGCGTGTTTTCAAGCACTTGCAAACGAGCGGTCAGCGTTTTCAAAATATCGGATGCCGCGTTGATCTGCCTGAGCTCGCCCTGCAGGCGCGAGACTTCCAGCGCCAGACTGGGCCAGTCCAGCTCGCGGTAGTCTTTGAATTCCACCAGCTTGTCCAGCGCAGAGAGCTTGTCGTCAATCGCTTTCTTTTCATTTTGCAAGCTGGCAATTGTGCCTGCCATGCGTGCGATGCCGCCCTCCAGCACCCGCGCTTTGCCTTGCAGGGCAGCCAGTTTGGCGGCGTTGCTCCAGCCCAGCACATAACGGCTGCGGTCGTCGATTCGATGGCGGTCGTCTTTTTCATGGCGCTGCGTGGTTTTGATCTGGCCGCTGCGTGTGAGGGCCTTGTCCTCCCGGCGGAACTGCACTTGCGTGGTGCAGCAGGCCACGTTAAACCGATGATGCACCTCGCTGTCGAGCCAGCTGTAGAACGGTGAATCGGGTTTGAGCGCGATTTTTCGCACCAGAGAATCCTCATGCAAACCCGGCAGGCCCGAGCGCACCGCTGCAGGCACCCTGAAATACACCAGTCGGCCCTTCAGCTGGGTCTGGTCAACCCAGGCGGCCACCTGGGCATATTGCGCCTCAGGCACCAGCAGCGACAGGGCGAAGTTGTGCATCAACCGCTCAATCGCGCCCTCCCAGTCGCGTTCGTTTTCCCGCACCTCAATCAATTCACCGGCAAACGGCATGGACGTCTCCAGGTAGCCCGTGGCTTCGCACAAGGCCGCGCGGATGGCGATTTGTGCGGTGTCGATGTTGCTGCGACGGCTTTTCAGGCTGTTGATTTCGGCGCTAAGCAGCTGGTGCTCGGCGTTGCCCTGGCGAAAGTCGGCGCTTTTTTCAACCCAGTCATTTTGAACCGCTGCACTGCGGGCTTGTTCTTCGCTGCGTTTTTGTACACAGCTTTGCTGCTGCACCAGCAGGTCTTCCATGCTGCCAACTTGCAGCAAGCCCAGGTGCTTGCGCAATTCGTCATAACGCGCGGCCTTGATTTTTCGGCTGTCTGTTTCACGCTGCAGGCGACTGATGTCGGCCTCAATCTGGGCGATCCGGTCGCCGCCGTTGCTGGCAATCGCATCGCGCTGTTCACGCACCTGCTGGCGCTGCTCAGCCCTGCCTTGTTCGAGCTTGGTGACTTTACCGCTCTCCGTTTCAAGCGCTTCGTTCAAGGTTTGCAGGCGCTGGTCGATCAGATCAAGCTTCAGCCTGGCGAAGTAGGCGTGCAAAGCATCGCGGCAACGGCGAAAAACCTCGCTATTGGCCAACAGCGCAGCGTGCTGGTCACAGTCAGCCACCAGCGGGCCGAGCAGTTCAAGCTGGCGTTTGGCCTTCAGCACGGCTGCGTGGGCGCGGTTCAAATCGTCAAAATGGGCGATCAAACCGTCAATGCGTGGCCGCACATTGAAAGGCTCCAGCATGTGGTGACGCACAAAGTCCGTCAGGCTGCCCACGGACTTCATTGACACCGTCTGGTGAAACAGCTCCAGCGCCTGTTCGCCGTCAATGCCAAAACGTCGGCGAAACTCTGCGCCGTAACCTGGAAAGGTGTCCCACAGCACGGCCCCGCCTTTTCGCAAGCGGGCGCGCAGGGCCGTGACGGTGGTACCGATGTTTGAAAAGTCAGCCGCAATGGCCAGGCGTTTGCCAGCCAGCACGTAAAACCGCTCCGGTGGGCCAGCGCCGTCTTTGAGCCAGAACACCTGCGCCAGCGTGACGGTTTGCTGCAAACTGGCGTTGTGAAAAACACCCAGAACCACCGAGTAACTGCTGGCATCCCGCAGGGCCACGGGTTTGGCGTTGCCACTGGCTTCGTTGCGCTCAGACTTGTAGTGGCCCAGCACATACGAGCGCAAAGAGCGTTCTCTGGCATCAGCCCCCGCCGCCTTGTTGAAAGCAATGCGCTGGCTGGGCACCAGCAGCGTCGTCACGGCATCGACCAGCGTGGACTTGCCTGAGCCGATGTCGCCCGTGAGCAAGGCGTTGCGACCCGCCAGATTCAAGGCCCAGACCCGCTTGTCAAACGTGCCCCAGTTGAGGACTTCGAGTTGCAGCAGGCGAAAGCCGGCCAGCGGCTCGCCACCAGAAGCGCCTTCACGCTTGTCCTCTGCCTTGTCCTCTACGGCAGGTGGAAAAGTCGCAGGAACAGACGGTTCTGCAGTGAAAAGGTCAGGCTCAGTCATCCGTGTCTTTCGTCTCGGGCTGCATCAGCTGCGCCTGGTACACCGCCAGACGCTGGTCAAAGTCATGCAGCCACTGGGCATCGACAAACGCTTTCAGTATGCGGCGCACTTCAAACATGGCCTCAGAGCCGCTGGCAGGCGACTTCAGGCGGCGTACAAAGCCCAGCTCAATGACCTTGTTCAAGTGCGTCTCGACGTTGTCGATGAGCCGTGACTCGTTGGAGCCAGCGGGCAGAAAGACGCGAACCATCTCAACGACTGCATCGCGCGACAAGATCAGCCGGGTGTCGCCCCCGCTGGCATCAAACTCGACCATTTTTTTACGCAACAGCGCCAGCAGCAGGCTGACATGAAACGTCAGCGACTGGCGGCGCACCAGGCGCGGCAGTTTGGGGCTGTCGTCGTCTTCAGTCACCACGCGGGAGCGTAAAAATGCATAGCCCTCTGCTTCGTCCAGCACCAGCTCAAGCGCCAGCACGGC
>JBBRMH010000237.1:0-4710 GCA_038230935.1 Burkholderiales bacterium
CAGCGCATCCTGGACTTCGCCGCTGGTATCAGGTTCTACAAAGAACTTCAGGCTGCGGGGAGTTGTGTATAACGAGATGCTCTTAGGGATATTATCGGCTTTAATAAATTCGGTGAACTCGTCGAAGCTGCACAAGAAAACCATACTGTTAAACGAGCTCCTGAATTCTATCGAGTAATCAGAATCTTCTGCAAAAACCAAATTTAAGCAATCGCGCGCATAGCCTCTGGCAACACCTGCGCTAGAAAAATATTCATAACGATCAGTATTCCACTGATTACATTTTTGCTTGAATCTAAAAAACTCATACAACGTGCTTTGAAAGCTACTTTGATTAGCTGCCTGTGACGTATTAAATTCTTCTAGTTGTTCATGATGCATTTGCCGAAGGCCTGCAATTTTTACTTTTTCTGCAGGGTCCCACGGCTCCCAATTCATTGGTGCATGGTATAAATCGTCTGAAACATGCCTTTCTATTTCTTGCGAAATAAAGCTGTTTATTTGAACCGTCTGAATTACTAGATGAACTAGCCGGTCGCGATAACCGCGCAAGAATGAGTCTTGATATTGCTCAAAAATTTCTTTGACGTCATGTCCAGTACACACCAAATTTGTACCAAGCACCATGAAGATATCTGCATAGACTTTTGATTTTTCTCTAATTGCCGTTGTCTTTTGATATTTCATAGATTAATCCTCAAGGGCATAGATTGCTTATTAACTGAGCAGCGGCGTTGATAGTAAAAGCTGCCTTGATTTAAATATGCCAAGCGCCGTCCTAAGGGTTTGATATTGCTCCCGCTTGCCATGCCCACGACCTGCTAGCCAGCTGGACCCTACACCAGCAATCAGCCCGACCCACCACATTTGAGTGGCCACCATGGCCACATTACCAACCGCGCTTGACACCCCAGCCTTGGCAGAGCGCGTTCCGAAAGCTGCGCCCTTTTCGCGCAGGGTCATGTCTTTGTTCATGAATATCGACATTGCAATCACTGCCAACCCGATTGACGACGGTACAAGGTCGCCGGCATCAAAGGCAGACCCAGCATGAGTCGCCGCATCGACTTTGGCTTGCAAGGCTGACTCGCTGATGCCGCTGTCGCGCACCTGCTCAGCTAACCCCATCGCGACTAACTGCGCATGCACTTCCGTTGTGGTGGTCACATCAATATTCGGGTAGCGCTCTAATGCCTCTTTGACATAACTTGCCGACTCAGTTGCCTTGGACTGGAGCAATTCACTAACTTAACCATTTGCATCTGTTACCTGAATGTCCCAGCCGGGTTGAGTCACTGAAGGCGCAAGTGCTGCATTAAAGCCATCTGGCAGGCCGCCACTGTTGAGGTGATCTACCAGCTCAAGCTCAAAGAGTTTTCCCTTCACCCCGGATGTCAGTCCGACAAGCTCGTCGCTCGACATACGGCCGACCCCATCTGAAAACGATTCAGTCTGCGCTAAGCCGGGGTATGCGAGCGAAAACGCTTTTTCAATACCGGCAGGCATGCTGTCGGGGTTGCGCAGCGCGTACCCCAGTGTTATGCCGCCTACCACCAGCAGATCCAGTAATTCGTCCTTGCGTCTGCCGCGTTGTGCCGACTTGATGGCGTCTAGCTGCGATTCAGCGCGAGCAAGTTCAAGCTGACCCAACGACCGTAGCTCAACGCGCATGGCTTCAATTCGGGAGGCGGGTAGTGCTGCAGCGTCTACTGCATTGGAGGTCACCTCAGCAGCACCACGGACCACGCCGCCTATAGCGCCACCGACGGCAGGCGCTGAACGTGCGGCGATGCGCCCGGTGATAGCCGCCGCTTTGCCCACACCGTTTACCGCGTCAGCCGTCAAGCCAGCGGCATGGGTTACTACCTTGGTCGCAATCCAGCCAAAAGCACCGGCGGCCTTTCGCCAAGAGCTTGCTTGTCCAGAGCCGTTGATGGCGTCTCGAATCGTATCCGCTGCGCGGCTGGCGTTGCCGTGAAGAGCTCTGCTGGCCTCCCGCCCTGTGGCTGAAATCCCCTGTCCGGCTTTATCCAGGCCCCTCCCTACCAAGTGGGTCACGACCTGCGCACCATCAGCCACACGGCCATCATTATTGGCGACAAAGTTGGTCACATGATGAATGCCATTGGCTGCGACTTCTGCGCCTCGTTTGACCGTGTCTAAAACTCTGCCGTCGCGACTATTACTTTCCCCTGCCATTTATACCTCCCGTGTGGATTTGACTATGTCAGAGCGTCCTAAATTGGGCAACACAATTTCCGACCATGCTGACTGGCAAAAATGAATTCATACGTTCTCAACGATTTTCTGTGAGTGACGCTTGAGAGTACAGGCGTATGTTTGGCTTGACCTCTGTTTCCGTGTCAATGAGAGGTTTGATCGACCACCGTTGTGAGGGATCACTTCTATTAAAGAGAAACAATTCAATGCGCTTCATGCCCTGACCACCGCAATATCAGCCCAGCAAGTCGTGTAAGCGGGTGTTCTTCGCTCCTGCCTCATCACCCATGCCTTGCGCTGCCCAGCCAGTCCAGCACTGGCCATCAGTACCGTCCCCTTGCCAAAGCGCTGGTTCAACCCATCCAGCGTGGTCATGAGCTTGCCGCGATCTGGCATTTCGTCGCTTTCCAGATCCAGCTCACCCTGACTGGCAGTGTCAGCCTGCAGATCCATCAGCATCACACCCGCTTTGGCGTAGTTGAACCCTGGCCGAAAAATAGCCTTCAAGCCAGCTGCCGCAGCCGCAACCAACACGCTCGTGTCTGCCGTTGGTCGCCGTAGCGGCACACACACTGACCCGCTGTACTGCGGGTCTTTTCTGAAAGGGCTGGTACGAACAAAGCACATCACCTGATGTGCGGTGCTGCCTTGCTTTCTGAGCTTTTCAGCCGCACGGCTGGCAAAGTGTGTGACGGCTTCATTGAGATCGCTCAACTCGGTCACTGGATGCCCGAAGGATCGGGTACAGGCAATCTCTTTCTTGGCACCTGGCGCATCGTCCAGGTCGATACATGACATACCTTGCAGCTCTCGCACCGTGCGTTCCAGTACAACCGACCACTTACGCCTGATGGTGGCCGTATCAAGCCGGACCAGATCAAGCGCCGTTTGAACGCCGCCTTCGTTGAGCTGTGCAGTAATCCGGCGTCCAACGCCCCAGACTTCACTGACAGGCGTAGCAGCCAGGACACTTTCAAACTCGTCTTTGGTCATCTCCGCAAAGTTGCAAACCTGCATCAATTTGTCGGGGTAGATGCCCGGCTTGCGCTCTGCCGTCTTGGCTACATGGTTGGCCAGCTTGGCAAGGGTTTTGGTTTGTCCAATGCCAATACAGCAGGGAATACCCACCCATTGCAGGATACGCGCTCGGACTTTGAAGCTGCGCTCGACCAGGTCCCCCCTTAAACCAGTGAGGTCGATAAACGACTCATCAATGGAGTAAATCTCCTGTTTGTATCCCAGGCCAGCAGCCAGGCTCATCATGCGGTCGCTCAGGTCACCATAGAGCGCAAAGTTGGCAGAAAGCGCCACCAGTTCGTCAGACTCGGCAAAATGTGAAATTTTGAACCAAGGCGCGCCCATGGCAATGCCCAGCGCTTTGGCTTCATTGCTTCTGGCGATGGCACATCCGTCGTTGTTGGACAGCACCACCACAGGCCGGCCTACCAGGTCAGGCCGAAAAGCACGCTCACAGCTCACATAGAAGTTATTGCCATCGACAAGGGCGTACATTGGGCGCAATGGTGGAGGAGGACCAGTCGAGACAGGTAACGAGAGCAGCCAAATGAGGGAGCTTCAAATCACTCAAAGCGGAAACTGCTTGATGGTGCTGGTCACCACTCCCCAGACTTCAATCGTCTGGCCTTCTTTGGGCAGAATGTCAGGAAATGTCGGATTAGCCGCCCTGAGCTTGACCCGTCCTGCACGTAGGTACAGATACTTTACCGTCAGGTTGCCATCCACTACAGCGACGACCACATGGTTGTGGCGTGGTTTGACTGCCCGGTCAACCACCAGAATGTCGTTGTCAAAGATGCCTGCTTCGATCATCGAATGGCCTCTGGCGCGTAGAAAGTAGGTGGCTTGCGGGTGGGTGATCAGCACTTGGGCCAGGTCAATGCGCTGGGCACCCAGGTCGTCTGCCGGTGATGGGAAGCCAGCGCACACACGATTGCCTAGAAAGCTGGCCAGCAGCGGAGCGCTTGAGGCAAGCACTGGAGTTTCTGGATTGATTACGCTGGACATAACCACAGTGTATTTCAGCGCCTGTCGCTTTGGGTTGCTTGACCGACCTATGGTTTACCCCCACTGGTCAGCCAATACGCTCATCTCCACCCTGATTGCCTGTGTGCAGTCATTACCAGGCTGTCAAAGAAGCACAGCGAATAAAGCGGTATTTTGGCGTCAGCCTGCCCGTAACAGGTAATTTGGCGATTGAGGCTGAATTGTGGCCGGGCTACTTGGGAAGCTTTGTCCATTCAAGCCCGCGTGTTGGCGTTGGTGACTAGGTTGCGCTGCAGGCAGGACGATAACAAACTTACGCACAGCGCGACCTGGCAATCAATCAAGATTTGTAACTACTCAGCCCAGTTGTAGGCGCTTGCACAAGACTCAGGCGAAGCTTGGCTGAAGGGTCGTGCCCTTGAAGGTGGCGACAAGCGCCTCAAAGACATTTCCCCCTTGCTTGTGCATGGTGGCGCAATAAGAACG
>JBBRMH010000238.1:0-4678 GCA_038230935.1 Burkholderiales bacterium
GGTTGCGATATCCACTCCTTACAGAGCCCGCTGTGGTGAGGAAAGCGCAACTTTTTAAAGTTGCGCTTTCCAACTTTGCGAGGACTTTATGGATGCCGCCTATCTGTTCGACTGGGTCAATCTGCTGCTGCGCTGGGCCCACGTCATCACAGCCATCGCCTGGATTGGCTCATCGTTTTACTTTGTATTTCTTGACAACAGCCTGACCAGGCCCACAGACCCCAACCTGGTCGCCAAGGGTGTGGACGGCGAGCTCTGGGCTGTACACGGCGGTGGTTTTTATCACCCCCAAAAATACCTGGTAGCACCCAAGCAAATGCCAGAGAACCTGCATTGGTTTTACTGGGAGAGCTACTCCACCTGGATCACCGGTTTCAGCCTGTTCACGGTGATGTACCTCTTCAATGCAGGCACCTTTTTAGTTGATAAAAGCGTGTACGACTGGCCCGCAAGTGCCGCTATCGGTGCCTCGCTGGGTTTTCTGGTGGTTTGCTGGTTCGTTTATGACACGATTTGCCGGGCCTTTGGGCAAAAGAAAAATGGCGATCTGATCGTCGGCTTGTGTATCTTTGCCTTCGTGGTGTTTGCAGCGTGGCTGGCTTGCCAGCTGTTTGCCGGGCGAGCTGCTTTCTTGCTGGTCGGCGCCATGCTGGCCACCACCATGAGTGCCAACGTGTTCGTCTGGATCATTCCAGGCCAGCGCAAAGTCGTGGCCCAGCTCAAGGCTGGAAAGTCGGTTGACCCGGTCTATGGCTGGCGCGCCAAGCAGCGCAGCGTCCACAACACCTACTTCACGCTGCCCGTGCTGATTGCGATGTTGTCCAACCATTACGGCTGGCTGTACTCAGGCAAGAGCAACTGGCTGGTGCTGGTGCTCTTGATGCTGGCGGGTGCCTTGATTCGCCACAGTTTTGTGGCACGCCACAAGGCAAGCGTACAAGGCAAGCGCGCGCCGTGGGAGCATGCGGCCATGGGCACTGCAGTGGTGGTCGGGCTGGCTGTCTGGCTGGCACCCCCACCGCCCTCGGCTGCTGCCTTGGCAAGTGCCTCTAAACCCGTGAATTTTATTGAAGTCAAGGCAGTCATTGACCAGCGTTGCGCCATGTGCCACAACGCGCAGGTCCAGAACAAGGCCATTGCCTTGCACACGCCAGAGCTGATCAAGCAGCACGCACAGGTGGTTTATCAGCAGTCGGTCGTGCTCAAGCTGATGCCTTTCAACAATGCAACCCAGATCACTGACGACGAGCGCGGTGTGCTCAAGCGGTGGTTTGAAGCGGGAGCATCGACCAACTGAAGCCAGCACCAACCCCCTTTGGTCAGTTTATGACCAGGCAGTAGGACTGTCAGGTCTGCTGCACTCGCCACGTTTTCATTTCCCCCGCCCGATAACTACATTAGCGACATTAACAAGGAGACAAGCATGAATACAGCAACTGTCCAGTCTGGAAGCAACGCCAGCAAGGACGCCGGTACAAGCTCAACAGGCGTCCACCCGGTAGATGAGAAATTGCCCGTCGGGCGGCTTAGCGCACTTGGCCTGCAACACGTGCTGGTGATGTATGCCGGCGCCGTTGCCGTGCCGCTGATTGTGGGCCGCGCCCTCAAACTCAGCCCCGAGCAAGTGGCCATGCTGATCTCGGCTGACCTGTTCTGCTGTGGCATCGTGACGTTAATTCAATCACTGGGTGCTACCCAGTGGTTCGGCATCAAGATGCCAGTGATGATGGGTGTGACGTTTGCTTCTGTCGCCCCAATGGTCGCCATGGCCAACAGCAACCCAGGTACGCAGGGGGCTGGTCTGATTTTTGGCTCCATCATCGGTGCGGGCATTATTTCTATCCTGATCGCACCAGCCGTCAGTCGAATGTTGCGGTTCTTCCCGCCAGTGGTGACGGGCACCATCATCGCGGTGATTGGTATCAGCTTGATGCGCATTGGCATCAACTGGATTTTTGGTAATCCGTTTGGCCCGACAGCGCCGAATATTGTCAGCCCAGAGCATGCCAAGTGGCTGGCCGACGTCGGTTCGATGGCCAATGCCACTGTGGCTCCATTGGCAGGTGCCAGCGCTCCGGCAGCATCCGCAGTGCCTGCTATTCCCAAGGGCTTGATGTTGGTCGGCTCGGTGCCCAACCCCAAATACGCACAACTGCCGCACATCGCCATCGCATCTCTGGTGCTGGTGTCCATTTTGCTGATAGCAAAATACGCGAAAGGTTTTATCGCCAATATCTCCGTGCTGATCGGGATTATTTTTGGCGGCGTGTTAGCAAGTGCGATGGGCTTGATGACTTTTGAAAAAGTCGGTAAAGCTGGCTGGTTCGATTTGGTGCTGCCCTTTGAAATTGCCACACCCATATTCGACCCGATTCTCATCGTGACCATGACATTGGTCATGATTGTGGTGATGATTGAATCGACCGGCATGTTCCTGGCCATCGGGGACATGACAGGTAAAAAAGTAGATCAGAAAATGCTGGCTGCCGGTTTGCGCACAGATGGTCTGGGCACGCTGATTGGTGGAATTTTCAACACCTTCCCGTACACCAGCTTTTCGCAAAACGTGGGCCTGGTGGGTGTGACGGGTGTGAAAAGCCGCTATGTCTGCGTGGCTGGCGGTGTCATTTTGATCGCGCTGGGTTTGATTCCAAAAATGGCTGCTTTGGTTGAGTCTTTACCGACCTTTGTGCTGGGCGGCGCTGGCCTGGTGATGTTTGGCATGGTGGCGGCCACCGGCATTCGTATTCTGGCCAATGTGGATTACAAATCCAACCGCAACAATCTGTTCATTGTGGCGATTTCGATCGGCATCGGCATGATTCCACTGATTGCACCGAACTTCAAACAGTGGATGCCGCACAGCATTCACCCGTTGATTGAATCCGGCATTTTGCTGGCTTCTATTGCAGCAGTGGCTTTGAACTTCTTCTTCAATGGGAGTAAGGGTGATACCGCAGCCAGCATTGAAGCGGCCAAGCAGTCTGATGCGCATTGAGCACCGGCAAGGCAATACTTTTCTCCGTTAGTCAAAAAATCAACTCCAAATCAGAAAGAAAAATCATGAAAAATATGTCCCGTTATGGTGTCGTCGCCCTGCTGGCTGCTACAGCTTTTGGCGCTCACGCGCAAAGCTCCGTCAATATTTACGGACTGATTGATATGAGCGTGGGCTCCATCAAGCCAGCAGGTGGAATTTCGCAAACAAAAATTGACAGCGGAAACATGACCACGAGCTACTTTGGTTTTCGTGGCTCGGAAGATCTGGGCGGCGGCCTGTCTGCAGTCTTCAAGCTTGAGGGTTTCATGCTGGCCGATACGGGCGCTTCAGGGCGCTTCCCCGGTGACACGCTGTTTTCGCGCACGGCATCAGTGGGTTTTTCGAGCAAAGACTTCGGCACGCTGACGCTGGGGCGCAACACCACGCCTTTGTTTGTTTCAACCCTGGTGTTCAACCCTTTTGGTGACTCCTTTGGCTATTCGCCCAGCATCCGTCATTACTTCACAAGTGGCACCGTCACCGGTGACACTGCGTGGAGCAACTCAGTGCTTTATTCAAGTCCCAACATGAGTGGTTTCAAAGTTGACGTAATTGGCGCAGTTGCCGCGCCTAACAGCAACTTGCCAGCTTCTACCAACGGCTCGAACTGGGGTGCCAACGTCGGCTATGGTTCTGGCCCCTTGTCGGCTGCGCTGGCCTACCAGTCGGTCAAAAAAGACACCGCAGTGGCGTCGCTCAACGACACCAAGACCTGGCAGCTCAATGGCGCTTACGACTTCACGGTGGTCAAGGCGTTCGCCCAGTATGGCGAGGTCAAGAACACAACGACGTCCAATAACTTCCGCATCTCCGAGCTGGGT
The DNA here is from genome assembly GCA_038230935.1 of Burkholderiales bacterium. Classification (GTDB taxonomy): domain Bacteria; phylum Pseudomonadota; class Gammaproteobacteria; order Burkholderiales; family Burkholderiaceae_C; genus Polaromonas. The sequence goes on from JBBRMH010000238.1 coordinate 3,862, forward strand.
GCCCGCGTGCCGGTGGGTGCTGGCGCAGTGCTTGCAGCGTGGGGCCGCATAGCACCAAAAACCGGCGCGGGTCGCAACACCATCACGCTTGGCTATAACTACAACCTGTCCAAGCGTACTGATCTTTACGCCGTTGCCATGCGCGACAAAGTCGATGGCCTTTCAAACGGCCAAAGCTACTCGGTTGGTGTGCGCCATCGCTTCTGACCGATATTTGATCGACATTTGACCGACAGGGCATAAGCAAAGTGTCGTCCCGGCCACACCACGAACAAGGCACCGAGCAACAGGTGCGCGTGGACTTGGCCGCCGCCTACCGGCTGGCAGCCCTGGCGGGTTGGGATGACACCATTTACACCCATATCTCGGCGTGTATTCCCAAGCAGCCGAACGTCTATCTGATCAACGAATTCGGCTTGGGTTTCGATGAAATCACCGCCTCCAGTCTGGTCAAGGTGAACCTGTACGGCGAGGTGGTCGATGGCACGGGGCGCAAGGTCAATCCGACAGGTTTTGCGATCCACGGTGCCGTGCATGCAGCACGGCCGGATGTGCAGTGCGTGATTCATCTGCATGCGCCCTGGAGCGTCGCCCTGGCGATGCTGCCTGGTGGTTTGCGTGCGACTTCGCAGTGGGCGATGCGTCTGCATGGCAGACTCGGTCGCCATGCCTACGAAGGACTGGCGCTCGGCTCCCAGGAGCAGCAAAGCCTGACCCGCAACCTGGCTCAGCTGGACGGGTTGATTCTTGAAAACCATGGCACGCTCACTGTGGGTCGCAGCGTGGCTGAAGCCTTCATGTTGATGCATGTACTTGA
>JBBRMH010000239.1:0-4662 GCA_038230935.1 Burkholderiales bacterium
CAGGCGCACCAGCAGCACTTCCAGCGGGTGGCCGCTGTAGCCTGATGCCTTGAGCGCGTCGTGCAAGCGGCCCATGCGCTCGGCAGCCTTGATGTTGACTGGGTCTTGCGGCGCAATGGTCTGCGTTTTGTACCCTGCAACAAAGCTGAACAGCTTGATGTGTTTGTACAGGTCTTTAAGCTCAAATTCAATCGTCTCATTCGTGGCCAGCCGATGCACGCGAAAACGCGCAAAGTCGCACACGATGACGATCTGCGGCAAGTCGCGCTCGGCAATGCCCGGAAAGTACGACAGCGCCTGCGTCAGCGCCGCATCGAGATTTTTGCCGCGCGACTTTTGCTCGACCAGCAGCATGCCGGGCCAAAACAGATCCACAAAGCCATCGGTCTTGGCCTTGCTTCCGCCCAGGCCAGGCAGTTTTTTAACAGCATGCTCAAAGGTGGCCACGCGCTTGTCGGTGATGCCAAAAATTTCAAAAAAGTCGATCCAGAACGGCTTGCCCTGACTGTCCTCATGGGCCGCGTCAGCCCAGGTACGGCTGAAGGTCAGGGCGCGGGACTTGATTTCGTTCCAGGAAATGGGCATGGGTTGGTTTTTGGTTAAATCGGGCGGGGGTCCAATTGAAGTCTGCGCTGGCAGCTATTAAAAATGTAGCAGATTGCCAGTTCACTGCGGATATGGTTTGCCGCCTTAACGCAAGATGCCGCACCAAGGCAAGGCGAAGCAGCAACATACCGTATCGATATGGACATGGGCATAGACATGGACATGGAGTGAGGTCATTTCACCAACAAAATCGGCTCCAGAGCATCCCCTTGGGCAAGAATCCGCCCGATAACGCAAGCCCGCCCGTACCCTAACTCACGCAACGCAGCCACACAACCCTCAGCCCGATCCGCTGGCACGCTGGCCAGCAAACCACCTGCGGTTTGCGGGTCAAAGATCAGCGGGTAGCGTGGGTCATTCGCCCAATCGGACTGATTGCGCAAGGCGCGGCGCAGGCGCACGTTGGCGGGCTGGAGCGAGCTGACAATGCCAGCGGCTACGGTGTCCAGCGCGCCGTCCAGCAAGGGTAGGGCTGACAGGCTGATCTCGGCATCCACACCGGAGGGTTTGGTCATTTCGACCAGATGCCCGAGCAAGCCGAAGCCGGTTAGGTCAGTACAAGCTGTGGCACCATGCGCCCGCAGGCATTGCGCGCCGAGCTGGTTGGACTGCACCATGGACTGCAGGGCGGCGTCTATCCATCTGCCGCGCGCTTTGAGTTGGGCGTGGGCTGCAAACAGGGTGCCGGTGCCTATCGGTTTGGTCAAAATCAGCACATCACCGGGTTGCATGCCGCCCTTGCGCATCAGCTGGTCGAAGTTGTCGTCAATCAGCCCGTTGATCGCAAAGCCGAGTGCCAGTTCCTGCCCCTCGCCGGTGTGGCCGCCGACCAGGGCGCAACCGGCCTGATTCAGCACTTCTACCGCGCCGGTCATTATTTGAAACAGCAGGTCTTCAACCTTCGCCTCTAGGCCGGGTGGTACGGTGGCAATGGCGGTGGCCGATTGCGCCTCGGCCCCCATGGCAAAAATGTCGCCCAGTGCGTGGTTGGCAGCGATTTTTCCGAAAATATAGGGGTCATCTACAAACGAGCGGAAAAAGTCCACCGAATGCACCATGGCTTTACCCGGCGGCACGCGCACCACGGCGGCGTCGTCGGGTGAATGCAGGCCAATCACCACGTCATCGCGTTCAATGACCTGCAGCTGGCCGAGGGCGCGGCTGAGTACGCTGGCCCCGACCTTGGCACCGCAGCCGCCGCAGCGCATGGCAATCGCCGAGATGGCCTGAAGCGACTCTTCCTGGCTCAGGGCGAGTTGCGAGGAAGTTGGGGCGCTGGCGGGTGATGCGTTCGGGTTCATCGCCTCAAACTCTGAGAACCTGCGCATGAAACGCTGGTCAATCCAGTCTTTCCAGCGCCAGACCCACTGCCCGGCAAAGCCGATAGCGCCGCGCGAGGCCACAGCATAACGGTCACCGGTGCTGATCAGCGCCAGCCAGCTGCTTTGCGGGTGATAGGGTTTGAGCGGCCTGGCCTGCACGCTCAGGCGCAGGTTGTCGGCCAGCGGCTGGCCCTGGCGCACGGCAAACACGCCCGCTTTGGGCAGCGGGTAATTTTGCATGGCAGCAATGTCGCCTGCTGCAAAAACCAGCGGGTCGGTGACGCTCTGCAGGCAGTCGTTGACGACCAGAAAGCCATTGCCATCGAGCGCCAGCCCGGTGCCCTTTAACCACGGCGCGCCACCGGCTTGCGTGACCCACATGATTTCGTCAGCCTCGACCACCTGGCCGTTGGCGCAGATCAAACGGTTGGCCTCAACCTGCGTGACCTTGCTGCCCAAATGCAGTGCCACGCCGCGCTCGGCCAGCACGCGCATGAAGCGCTGGCGCACGCCTGCGTTGTGGGTCGGCAAAATATCGGGTTCTGCACCCAGCAGAGAAAAATGCAGCTGGCTTGCATCCCGACCCAGCGCCACAAACTCCCGCTGCAGCCGGTATTGCATGGCCAGCAGCAACTCGACGCCGCCTGCACCCGCGCCCACCACGGCCACGCGCAAAACACCCTGGGTGTGCTGCTGCACCCTGTTCAGCAAGGCCAGCCAGCGCTGATTGAACTGGAAAATGGGTTTGACGGGCACCACATGCCCCGCAGCACCTGGCACGCTGGCCAGCTGGGGGGTCGAGCCAATATTGATGGAAAGCCGGTCATAAGGCACAGGCGGACGGTTGCGGCACAGCACTTTGCTGCCAGCACGGTCCAGGCCGATGACTTCGTCTCGGTACAGCCGCGCACCGGCAAATACCGCCAGCCGGCTCAGGTCAATGTGTACTGCGTCGTAGTCATAGTGGCCTGCCACATAGCCCGGCAACATGCCTGAATACGGGGTGTGTACATCGGTGCAGATCAGGCTCAAGCGCAGGCCGGGCTCGGGCTGCATGGCAAAGCGCCTGAGCACCACCACATGACTGTGCCCGCCGCCGACCAAAACGATGTCGCGTACGACGGTTTGTGTGGGTGCTTTCATGGGGCGATTGTCTGCCAATCATCGCAGCCCATCCAAAAACAGGGCTTGCCACGGCAATAAAAAAGGCCCGTATGGCGCCTTTTTGTTCTGACGGCTGGTCGTGTTTACTTCGGCGCGTGGGTCATGCGCAGGTACGGCAGCTTGATGTCGATGCTGCCGTACTTCTCGCGGGCCTGGTCATCGCTCAGTGCCAGCCCGACAATGACATCCTGCCCCACAGTCCAGTTGGCAGGCGTGGCCAGTGGCACGTTGAAGGTGACCTGCAAGGCGTCCAGGGCGCGCAGGACTTCAGCAAAATTGCGCCCGACCGACATCGGGTAAGTCATGGACAGCTTGAGTTTTTTATCCGGCCCGACGATAAACACCGAGCGCACCGTGGCAGTGTGGGCCGCCGTGCTGCCATCGGGCAGATAAGCCTCTGCGGGCAGCATGTCAAACGCCTTGGAGACAGCCAGGTCTTCGTCGGCAATGATTGGGAAACCCGCCTTGGCACCGGCAAAGCTCTCGATGTCGCCTTTCCATTTTTGATGTGCGGCCACGCTGTCCACCGACACGCCGATGACCTTGGTGCCACGCCTGGCCCATTCATCGGCCAGCTGCGCTACCGCACCAAATTCAGTCGTGCACACCGGTGTGAAGTCTTTGGGGTGTGAAAAAAGAATGGCCCAGCTGGAGCCAATCCAGTCATGAAAGGAAATTGAGCCTTGGTCGGTTTCAGCCGTGAAGTCGGGAACGAGGTCGTTGATGCGCAATGCCATGAGGTTTGTACCAGTGGAGTTAAAAGATTCAGTCTGCCAGAAATATGCACCAAATGAAAGCGCCGCATCAAAATTGCATTCAGGCCCCGGAGGACCTCAGCCGCCGCCGCGCTGCATGTACAAATCAAAACGCTTCATAAAAGCATAGCGTTCTGCTTCGCTCAGCCCATCAAAGCGAAAGCTCACCAGCAAGCGCGGCAGGCGCAGCAGTGCAATCACGCGTGGCGTGCCCGCTTGCCAGGAAAGCATCAGACTGCCTTGTTTGATGCTGACCTTGACGCCAGCACCATCGCGCACCCAGGGCATGTCACCAATGGCCGCAGGCAGCCAGCCCAGCCATTCGGCCTCAGTGCAACCCATCTCGCGGTCAAAACTGCTTTGGTATTGGGACTGCATAAAGGCAGGCCAAGCGCCAGCTATCCGCCCGCAATCGGTGGCCAGATGGCCAGCACATCGCCTTCAGTGAGCGTGTGCGTCAATCGCTTTTCCGGCGCGATATATGTGCCGTTGACCAGTACCAGATGAACCAGCTTGTGCGGCATGCCAAAGGGCTCGATGATCTGGCTGATGCTGGCACTTGGTGCCACATCAAGCGCCAGAATATTGCTCCGGCGGGCATCGGGTGGCAGGTAATCGGTCAGCGAAGCAAACAGCTTGAAAGTGATTTTCATGCCTGGATATCACCGGCGGCGCGCATCGTCTGCACCTGTCCAGCCGCTTTGCGCCTGCGCCGTGGCCAGATAGGCCTGCATCAATTGGGTGGGGTCACGCTTGAGGTGTTCTTTCCAATCGCCCAGCCTGATCTGCCCTTCCACCAGCCCGCGCATCACGCC
>JBBRMH010000240.1:0-4649 GCA_038230935.1 Burkholderiales bacterium
ATGTGGTGACGGCGGCGAAAACTCATGGCAAATCAGACTGGCGGCTGTGGGCATGCGTGTTTTGTGAGCCCGGTTTTGGGTGCCATACTCGGGCTCATGCGGTTGGAATTCCTATCCTTCAACTCGGGCTCATGCGGTTGGAATTCCTATCCTTCGTTATCCACCTCCTGCGCCCACAGACCGGTCGGCTCCATCATTTCCCGGAAATGCAGACGCGTGCACATCTGCACCATCTCGCCCTGTTTGAGAGGCTCCAGAAAGCCCGTGAAAAAGCCGGTAAGCGACTGCTCCAGCGTCATCAACGGGTCGTTGTACAGCGGGATATCGTCGCTGGCACTGCCCATCGGCTCGGTAAAAACCGCCCGGTACAGCCCGGCCTTGTCCCCAAAATAGTAGCTGATAGCTGCCAGGTTGGCACCCGCTGCAAGCGCGATTTCACGGGTGGACGTCTTGGCAAAGCCCTTGTCGGAGAAAAGCCGCAGCGCGCAATAAAGCAGCTGCTCGCGCGCCTCTGCACCGTCAGAGCGTTGTTTGCGTGGGGATGGAAAAGACGCCAGCATACGCCTATTTGAACACAATAAATCAGTCGAATGATTTAATTGAAACGATTGATTGATGTTTTTTTTAAGACCGTGCGGCTGAGAATCAGACATGGCTTCAACACCCTGTTTGGATGGTGGTAGGCCGCCCATCCGGTATTGCTGCGTTTTAAGTAGCAATAGGCGCAATGAAATAAGGCGTCTGGGCCTTATTTCGTGTTGAAACGGCATTGAATGCCTTCATTGCGCTGATGCATGTTTTCGGTGTGTACAACCCCGGAGTGCAATAGCGAAAGTGATCATTTCAGTGATCGTGAACGGGCAGGGGGTGCACGCAAGTGAGATTTGGTTGCTGACCTCAGGGATGTAAGTAGGCCTGAAAATGACAGGAAGTGGTCGGTCATTTCGCAAGATCGTCTGACTTTTCCCACAGTAAAGCGAAAGCTGGTCGCTGTAACCTCAATGCCAATGACGGGTCAACCCTCCATTGGCGTCTGACACCAGCCCATTGAATCTACAGACGCATAGATTCAAGGAATAGCGATAAACAGCAATAGTTTGCATGAGCCACAACAGTCTTGCCACCTATACCTGGCGACCACGGATATGGTCGCCGTCGTAGGCGTCGTTTTCAAAAAAAGCGGTCATGTCCAACCGCACGCAAGACTCAGGTCCCCGGCTTCAGCACGACCTTGGTCCAGCCGTTTTTACGGGCATCAAAATTGGCATATGCCTCGGGTGCCTTTTCAAGAGGCAGTTCGTGGGAGACGATCCATGACGGCTTGACCTTGTCTTTTTCAATCAAGCGGCTGAGCATGCGGTTGTAGGCCTTGACGTTGGCTTGACCTGTGCCCATGCTCTGTCCTTTTTGCCAGAACGCCCCAAAGTCAAAAGCAAGCTGCCCACATTTTGCAAGTTTGTCATTTGCGCCTGGGTCTTCCGGCACAAACACGCCGACCACGCCGAGGCGTCCTGTCGCTTTGACCGCAGCCACCAGGTTGTTCATGGTGAGATTGGGTACTTCTTCGCGGTGCATGTTGCAGCACTGGTAGCCTACGCATTCACACCCGCGATCTGCGCCGTTCCCGCCGGTCAGCTCCAGCACGCGCTCCACACCGCCTCCTTCACTGTCATCAATGGCAATCGCGCCCAGCTGCTCGGCAAGCTTGAGGCGGTCCTTGTGCGTGTCCACCACCATGACCATGGACGCACCTTTCAGGGTGGCTGAGCAAGCGGCCATCAGTCCGACAGGGCCAGCGCCGTAGATCACCACCGTTTCGCCAGGCTGCACTCCCGCCAGTTCGGTGGCGTGATAGCCGGTTGGAAAGATATCTGACAGCATCACATAGTCGTTTTCTTTTTCTTCCGAGTCGCGCGGCAGCACCAGGCAGTTGAAGTCGGCATAAGGCACGCGAAGGTATTCAGCCTGACCACCGCTGTACGGGCCCATGCCGGCAAAGCCATAGGCGGCACCCGCCGTGCCGGGATTGCAGGTCAGGCAAAAGCCGCTCAAGCCGCGCTCGCAGTTGGCGCAAAATCCGCAACCGATGTTGAAGGGCAGGCACACCCTGTCGCCGACCTTGATGCGGTCAACGGCATTGCCGACTTCAATAACCTCGCCCAGGTTCTCATGGCCCAGGATGCGGCCAGGCGGCATACCGGTGCGGCCTTCATACATGTGCAGATCAGACCCGCAGATATTGGCGCTTGTAATCCTGACCAGCACATCTGTTGCGCGTTCGATCTTCGCGTCTGGCATGTCCATGACCTTGACGTCCCTGGGGCCGTTGTAAACGAGGGCTCTCATGCTGGCACCTTCTTTCCGCCTGCGGGCTCAGGCACTTTAGGGGTTTTGTCGAGCTGTTTTTTGCGCTCGTACAAAGGCACAGTCAGCCCGCGAAGGTCCAGTGTGGACATCCGCGCTTTCAAAAAGATCTGCTCGCGCTCCTCCAGCACATGTGCATCGATGAGTTTGCCGAGTTTTTTCACGGTGTCGTCATAGGCCTTGTCGTCCGCGTCCATCTTCTTGATCTGCGCGATGGTGGCTTTGGCTTGTGCATGTTCCTGCAGCGCTTCTTGCATCAAGGCATCGTCGCCGATCACTTCTCGAACGGCGGGGTAGAAAATCTCTTCTTCGATCTGGGCATGAATGGTGAGCGCAGCGCAGATCTTCAAAGCAAGCAGACTCTTGTCATCGGCCGGCGCCTGGTCCTCGCACAGTGCGTTGTAGTCGATGAACATTTTTTTGACGGCTTTGTGGTCTGCATCGAGCAGGTCCACCGCATCTTCATAAGGCACGTTTTCTTTCATGAGCATTTCCGTGGGTAACCGTCCCGGAGTGGGCCGGATGAAAATCATCCTAAGGCGCGCAATGAGCCGTCCGTGTAGGAACTTATCCCGTTTTTGCCACCAGACACGGCGTTGTTGCATGGATCAGCAAAAAGGCGAGCTTTGGTCTTGATGCCCGAGTCTATGCGGTAGCGGTTGCAGCACGCACGGAGTTCGGGCGTGCGAGCGCCATCATGCGGTGCAAGACCGCTACCCCGATGGCCGCTTCGCACCGCTGTGCATCCGGTCGGCGCGAACGCAGTCGGGCTCCAATAATGGTCTTGTAGCGCCCCATCGCAGTTTCCACCAGCGATCTCTTGCCGTAGCCGGCAGCTTCCTGCCAGCCCAGCCTGCCTAGGGACTCCATCATCAACACATGGGCATCACGTTGCGTCACGATGGAACCATCTGCCTGGCTGGGCAGCGCACCTGCTCTGGGCGGGATGACCACGGCAATGTCACCCTGACGATCCAGTATCGTCTTGTAGGTTGCCTCCCCGTCATAGGCGCCGTCGGCCGTGACCTGGTTAATCTCGATGTCCGCAGGAATTTGATCCAGTAGCGGCCCTACTTGGGAGGGGTCATCCATATCCTGCGAGGTGAGCACGCATTTGGCGGAGAGGCAGGTTGTCAGACGAATCTTGATACGGGCAATAGAACGTAGGGATTTGACAATAACTTGTGACTATTTGCGATACCCTCATGCAGTATGCGACAGCAACCATGGAGCCCTACATTAAGATATGTTATATACATGAAAATAATGAAAAGTTATGAAGACCAATTATCAAAAAGGCAGGCTACCACCATTGATTTTGTGGCATCTTATGAGAACATGTATATAACATAATAAAATTGAAACTTATCTTTGGTTAGGACAGCATCATGCAGCACTCAAGAAAACCGAACTCCAGCGAGCTGTTCGAGCGCTGGTTTAACAGCCACCCGAGAAAGCTGAGCGAGCACACTCATAAGGTGTATTTGCACATTTGGAGCGGGTTCGTTGGGTTTCTTGGTGAGCAGTCTTTGTCCTGGCCACAAGCCAGCACGGCCACCATTGATGCCTTTTTAGTATCAGTGCTGCCGCTGCGAAAAAATCATACCGCCTCCAGCACGGTCACTCAGCGGCGCTACTGGCGCATTCTGCGCGACATTTATAACCATGCGCTCATCTTTGAGTGGATTGATTCGAACCCTGTGCTGGACGCGATTCACCCTAAAGACGAGGTCATGGCCAGTCTGAGCATGCCGCAGTGGTCCACGACCGCCTTGACCGAGCACCTGGCGAAGGAATGCACGCAAAGCCCTGAGACTTGGCAGACCCAACGCGACCGCGCGATGCTGGCGCTCATGCTGTGTGCGGCTCCCAAAACAGGTGAGATCATTGACCTCGAAGTCGATGATGTGTTGCCTGGCAAACAAGGCGACGGCTTTGCCTTGCATTTGGGCGGTCCAAGAAAGGGCCAGGACCGAATCATTGAACTCAGTCCTGCTTGCAGCGCGCAACTCGGGCTGTGGTTGCTGGCCAGGCAAGAGGTTGAGTACTGTCCCAGCGCCCTGTTTTTTGGGCAAAAGCGGATACCTAAAACAAACCTGCGCCGAAAGTTCACCCACAAGAGCGTCTACGTGCTGGTCACGACGTTTTTGCAGCGGGCGCTGCCGGCAGGGTCATTTGAGTATGGGCTTACGCACCAGGGGGCTGAACTGATCAGGAATTCTGTGATCGCCGGCTGGCTTGCTGACCCTTTGAAGGACCACGGCGACTTTGAAGAGATCATGGGC